>NZ_WWEQ01000067.1 GCF_009857845.1 Brevibacterium rongguiense
GCCAGCGGTGCGAACCGGCCCCCGCCGTCCTCGCGGCTGAGGGCTGGCGGAGCCGCAGCGCCGCTCAGACCGCTCGCTCGGGCGCGGCCGGCAGCGCCGGCAGCGGGCGGGCGCACACCTCGGCGGCCTCTGCCGGCGTCAGTCCGAGCAGGCGCAGGTTGTAGGCGGCCAGGTCGACCGTGGGGTCGCGGTCGGGCACCGGGCTGCGCTGGTGGGCGTGGATGGCGCTGAGCACGGACCCGAATGCCACCTCCTCGGCCATCGGGAGGTTCGGGATGTCGAAGCGCCCCTCGTCGATGCCCCGCTGCATGTCGCGCGAGGCGCGGGGGCCGAGTGCTGCGACGAGGCTGGGGTGCGCGATGCCCAGGCGGACGATGAAGCCGCCCCAGACCGGATCGGATGCCGCGGTGGACATGAGGTGGCGCAGGGAGACCGCGATGACCTCAGCGGGGTCCGCCATCGTCGCCGTCAGCGCATCGATGCGCCGGCCCAGCGCCTCGACCTCCTCCTCGATGAGGGCGGCCACGGTGTCGTCCAGGCCGGTGAAGTAGTTGTAGAACGTGCCGGTCCCCACGTCCGCCCGGGCGGTGATATCCGCCACCGCCAGCGCGTCGAGGCCCACCTCCGCCAGTCGCGTACGGGCGGCATCGAGGAGCCTCCTGCGCGTCTGCCTGCGCTTGCGCGCGCGGCGGTCGCCGGTCGCCTCGCCGCCGGTCCGGTCTGCCCCGTCTGCCATGCCGCGTCCTTCCGCTCGCCCTGCGCCACCGGCCGATGTCCGGCCGTCCGTCCAGATTCTCACAGCCGGGGGTTGCGCAGCAGCACACGGGCGTGCAGACTGTATACAGAACTGAAAGTGAATCATGATTCACATATGAGTTTCAGTTCAGTGCTGGCTGCCGGCAGCGCGCCTGCCCACCAACGACGATGGTGCAGCGACGACCCGCCCCCACGGGCGGCAGACGAAGGGAACACCATGCGATTCCGCTCCTACGCCTCACCCGACCGGGGAGCGGTGCTGGCCGCCACCGCCGGCGGTGCCTGGCACGACCTCGGCTCGGCCGACCTCGTCGACATCATCGCCGACGGCCGCCAGGCCGACGCGACGCTGCTCGACGGCGCACCGGAGCTCAGCACCCGGGGCCTGTCCCTGCTACCGCCCGTGCAGCGGCCCGGCAAGATCCTGTGCGTGGGCCTCAACTACGTGGACCACGCGGCGGAGAGCCCGTACGAGAACGTGCCCGACTACCCCACGTTCTTCACCCGGTTCGCCAGCACGCTCATCGCCGACGGCGACGCGATCATCCGCCCGCGTGCCAGCGCCGAGCTCGACTTCGAAGGCGAGATGGCCGTCATCATCGGCACCGGCGGACGCCATATCCCCGCAGACGACGCCCTTGCCCACGTGGCCGGCTATTCGGTGTTCAACGATGCGTCGATCCGCGACTACCAATTCCTCACCCCCCAGTGGACACCCGGCAAGAACTTCGACGCCACGGGCGCCTTCGGCCCGGACTTCGTCTCCGCCGACGAGGTCCCGCCGGGCGGTGCGGGCCTCAGCCTCGAAGTGGACCTCAACGGCGCTCCGATGCAGCGGGCCAACACCTCGGACATGGTCTTCAGCACCGCCCAGCTCATCGCCCTCGCCAGCGTCTGGACCACGCTCGAGCCGGGAGACGTCATCGTCTCCGGCACCCCCGCAGGGGTGGGCTTCGCCCGCAGGCCGCAGGTCTACATGGCGGCCGGCGACGTCGTCGAGGTCAGGATCGAGGGCATCGGCACGCTGCGCAATCCGGTGGAGGACGAGCTGGAAGCGCTTTGAGCCGACCGCCCCACACCCCAGACGGCCGCGCACGCGCCCGCCGGGCAACCGCACCGCCCAGACAGCCGCACCACCCAGTCAAAGGAGACTGACCATGCGACCTCTCATCCAGCGCCTCGGCTACCTCGTCGTCGATGCCATCGACCCCCACGCGGCCGCGCGGGACACTGTGAACATCGTCGGGGCGCGCATCGTCGAGGAGTGCCCCGATTCCGTCGCCCTGTCCTCGAACCAGCGCCACGCGGAGCTCATCATCCGCAAGGGGACCGCCAACGCCCTCGTGCGCTGCGGGCTCGAAGCAACGAGCGCGGCCGCCGTCGAGCAGGTGCGCGCCAACTGCGAGGCTGCGGGCCTGCGCATCCTCAGCACCGAGCCCTCGCTGCCCGGCATCGAGGCGGCGGTGACGTTCGCCACCTCCGAGGGCCACGTCTTCGAAGTGCACACGCCGATGAGCGCCGATCGTCCTGCCCGCTACCACGGCCCCGGGGCGCACCCGCGGGCCCTCGACCATGTGAACTTCACTGCGGTCGATCCCCGGGCGTGGGCGGACGAGATGCAGGCAGCGTGCGGTCTGCTGCTCAGTGAGCGGACGACGGGCTACGAACTCGCCTGGCTGCGCGCGGCCGACGGGCGCCACCACACGGTGGCGGTTGTGAAGAGCCACTCCCCCGGCATCCACCACATGAGCTGGGAATTCCCGAGCTTCGATGACTTCAAGAACCTGGCGGACGCCCTCATCCCCGATGCCCGGAAGCTCACCTGGGGCCCGGGCCGCCACGGAGCCGGCGACAACCTCTTCCTCTACTTCGCGGACTCGGCGGACTTCCTCATCGAGTGCGTGGCGGAGATGGAGGTCATCGACGACGAGGCGGCGCCCGTGCGGATCTCCGCGGCGGGTGAGAACCTCTCGAACTGGCGGGTGGTCAACCAGTGGGGCGCCCTGCCGCCCACCGAATGGGTCGAGCACCACTCCCCGCTCGCAGCGCTCGCGGAGGACCGCGCGGCCTGACGCCGCGCACGACAGCGCCGGGCCCCGCCTCCATCACGAGGAGGCGGGGCCCGGCGCTGTGCGCTGCTAGGCGCTCTTCTTCTTGCGGCGCTCGGCGATCTCGCCGCGCGGCACGAGGGTGGGCGCCACGTTGTTCTCCACGACGTCCTTCGTCACGACGACGCGCTCGACGTCGTCGCGGTCCGGAACGTCGAACATGACGGGCTGGAGGACTTCCTCCATGATCGAGCGCAGTCCGCGGGCTCCCGTGCCGCGCAGCAGCGCGAGGTCCGCGATCGCCTCGAGCGCCTCGTGCTCGAACTCGAGTTCGACGTTGTCGAAGGAGAACATCGCCTCGTACTGCTTGACGAGCGCGTTCTTGGGCTCCGTGAGGATGGACATGAGCGCCGCGCGATCCAGGTTGGACACGGTGGCGAGCACCGGGAGACGGCCGATGAACTCCGGGATGAGCCCGAACTTGTGGAGGTCCTCCGGCAGCAGCTGCGCGTAGAGGTCCTCCTCGTCCTGCTTCGAGGCGATGAGCGCGCCGAACCCGATCCCGTGCTTGCCCTGGCGCGAGGCGATGATCTCCTCCAGGCCGGCGAAGGCGCCGGCGACGATGAAGAGCACGTTCGTCGTGTCGATCTGGATGAATTCCTGCTGCGGGTGTTTGCGCCCGCCCTGCGGCGGCACCGAGGCCTGCGTGCCCTCGAGGATCTTCAGCAGCGCCTGCTGCACGCCCTCCCCGGACACGTCGCGGGTGATCGAGGGATTCTCGGACTTGCGGGCGATCTTGTCGATCTCATCGATGTAGATGATGCCCGTCTCCGCGCGCTCGACGTCGAAGTCCGCGGCCTGGATGAGCTTGAGGAGGATGTTCTCCACGTCCTCGCCGACGTATCCGGCCTCGGTGAGCGCCGTGGCATCGGCGACGGCGAAGGGCACGTTGAGCTTCTTGGCCAGCGTCTGGGCCAGATAGGTCTTGCCGGAGCCCGTGGGGCCCACCATGAGGATGTTGGACTTGGCGATGTCCACGCCGGACCCCGCGTCCTTCTCCTTGAGCGACTTGATGCGCTTGTAGTGGTTGTACACGGCCACGGCCAGCGCCTTCTTGGCGGGCTCCTGGCCGATCACGTACTCCTGGAGGAAGTCGAAGATGGCGCGCGGCTTGGGGAGCTCGATCTCCTCGGCGGGCTCGGCCGCCTGGTTGAGCTCCTCTTCGATGATCTCGTTGCACAGGCCGATGCACTCGTCGCAGATGTAGACACCGGGTCCGGCGATGAGCTTGCGCACCTGCTTCTGCGATTTGCCGCAGAAGTTGCACTTGAGAAGGTCTGCACCTGAGCTGCCTCGGGCCACGTTCACAACCTTTCGCGGGGGGAGTCAGCCCCCATCGTACTGAAGTCCGCCATGCGGCGCTCCCAGCATCGCACACGCGTGCGAGTCGGGCGCGCCCGCGGCAACAGGGGGCGTGTCGGGCCGGTGCGGCGGGGAGGGCACACGGCCCTCCCCGCCCGGCGCTCGCGGCGCATGCCGCGTCCCGCCGAGGGGCGGGGCCGGGCTCAGGCCGTCTTGCGGGAGCTGAGCACCTGGTCCACCAGGCCGTACTCCTTGGCCTGCTCGGCGGTGAGGAACAGGTCGCGCTCGATGTCGTTCGAGATCTGCTCCGGTGTCTTGTTCGAGTGGTGCGAGAGCGTCTCCTCGAGCCACGTGCGCATGCGCAGGACCTCGGCGGCCTGGATCTCGATGTCCGAGGCCTGGCCCTGCCCCTGGCCCTCCATGGCGGGCTGGTGGATGAGCACGCGGGCGTTGGGCAGCGCGAGGCGCTTGCCGGGCGCGCCGGCGGCCAGCAGCACGGCGGCCGCGGAGGCCGCCTGGCCCAGGCACACGGTCTGGATCTGCGGCTTGATGTACTGCATCGTGTCGTAGATCGCGGTGAGCGCGGTGAATGAGCCGCCCGGGGAGTTGATGTAGAGCGTGATGTCGCGATCCGGATCCTGCGACTCGAGCACGAGCAGCTGGGCCATGACGTCGTCGGCCGACGTGTCGTCGACCTGGACGCCCAGGAAGATGACGCGGTCGTCGAAGAGCTTCGTGTAGGGGTCCTGGCGCTTGAAGCCGTAGGGGGTGCGCTCCTCGAACTGCGGCATCACGTAGCGCGACTGAGGCATCTGGCCGGCAGCCGACCAGGGGGCGATGTTCGTCATCGTTGTCTTCCTTTGCTTCGTCAGTTCAGGGCGTTTTCGCCGTCGACGTCCGAGGCGCGCTTGACGACCTTGTCGATGAAGCCGTAGTCGAGCGCCTCGTCAGCGGTGAACCAGTGGTCGCGGTCGTTGTCCTTGAGGATCTGCTCGAGCGACTTGCCGGTCTGCTCCGCGGTGAGCTCGGCCATCTGCTTCTTCATGTGCAGGATGAGCTCGGCCTGGATCTTGATGTCCGTCGCGGTGCCGCCGATGCCGCCGAGCGGCTGGTGCATGAGGATGCGCGCGTGCGGGGTCGCGAACCGCTTGCCCTTGGCACCGGAGGACAGCAGGAACTGGCCCATCGAGGCCGCCATGCCCATGGCGACGGTGCCGACGTCGGGCTTGATGTACTGCATGGTGTCGTAGATGGCCATGCCGGCGGTCACGGAGCCGCCCGGGGAGTTGATGTAGAGCCAGATGTCGCGCTCCGGATCCTCGGCGGCCAGCAGCATCATCTGCGCGCAGATGACGTTGGCGTTGTCGTCGCGGACGTCGGAGCCCAGCCAGATGATGCGCTCGCGCAGCAGCCGGTTGAAGATGTGGTCGTCGAGGCCCATGCCCCCGGGGTTGCTCTCAGCAGCCGTGGGCTGGGCGAACAGCTCGTCGCTCGTCACGTTTCACTCCTGTTGTTCTTCGTCGATTTCTTGAGACTCTAACCGGTGGGTGCGGGCATTTAGTCCTGGCGACGGCGCTGTTCGCCATCAGCGTGACGATGGCCCCGCCGCTGCCCCGGCCGGTCCCCGCGCGGGTGCGGAACCGGGTGCGGCGCACACGCCGCGAGGGCGGGCGCAGCGGCTGCTGCGCCCGCCCTCGCGGCGGTCGAACCCTGCGGGGCGCAGGGCCCCGGCGGCTCACTTCTTCTCGTCGGCCTTCTTCGCGTCCGACTTCTTGGAGTCCGACTTCTTCGCATCGGCCTTCTTGGCATCCGCCTTCTTCGGCTCGGCCTTCTTGGCCGGGGCCTTCTTGGCGGCGGGCTTCTTCGCGGTCTTCTCCTCGTCATCGGCGGCGTCGGCCTTCGCAGCCTTCTTCGCCTCCGACTTCTTCGCCGGCGCCTTCTTGGGCGCGGCCTTCTTCGCAGGCTTGGCCTCGGCCTCGGCACCCGCGGCGGACTCGGCGCCGGCGGCGGCCTCATCGGCCTCATCGGCCTCGGCGGCGGCCTGCGCGGCGGCGGCGCCCTGGGTCGCCTCCTCGTCCTCGCCCTCGCCCTGGGGGGTCGTGAACGCGGTCATGTCGACGGCCTTGCCGTTCGTGTCGACCACGGTGGCCTCGGCGAGGACCGCGGCGAGGCCCTTGCGGCGGCCCACCTCGGAGACGATCGCGGGGACCTGGCCCTGCGCGTCGAGCGCCTGGGCGAACTCGTTCGGGTTCATCCCGTACTGCTGCGCGGCGGAGATGATGTACTCGATGAGCTCGGGCTGGCTGACCTCGACGTCGGCGGCCTCGACGACCTCGTCGAGGATGAACTGGGTGCGCAGGGTCTTCTCCGTGTCGGCGGTGACCTCTGCCCGGTGCTCGTCGTCCTCGGTGCGGTTCTCCTGCTCGAGGTGGCGGTTGACCTCCTCCTCGACGAGCTTGGCCGGAACCGGGACATCGGTGGCCTCGATGAGCGCCTCGAGGACCTTGTCGCGGGCCTGGACGCCCTGCTCGAACTCCTTCTGCGACGCGGCCTGCTTCTCCAGGTCCTCGCGCAGCTCGGCGATCGTGTCGAACTCGGAGGCGAGCTGGGCGAAGTCGTCGTCTGCGGTGGGCAGCTCGCGCTCCTTGACGGCCTTGAGCTCGATCGAGACCTGCGCGTCCTCGCCCGCGTGCTCGCCGCCGGCCAGCTTCGTCTCGAACGTCGTCTTCTCTCCGGCGGAGAGGCCGTCAAGGGCCTCGTCCATGCCGTCGAGCATGGTGCCCGCGCCCACCTGGTAGGAGATGTCGGAGGCGGAGTCGATCTCCTCGCCGTCCACGGAGGCGCTGAGGTCGAGGGTGACGAAGTCGTCCTTGGCGGCGGGGCGCTCGACGGTCTTGAGGGTGCCGAAGCGGCTGCGCAGCTCATCGAGCTGGGCATCGACATCGGCCTCGGTGACCTCGAAGGGCTCCACCTCGACCTTGAGCGAGGAGTACTCGGGCAGCTTCACCTCCGGCTTGACGTCGACCTCGATGGTGAAGGACAGCGTGCCCTCCTCCTTGCCGTCGAGCCCGGGGATCTCGCTGATCTCCACCTCGGGCGTGCCGAGCGGCGTGATGTCGTGCTCGTCGATCGCCTGGCGGAAGAAGCCGTCGAGGCTGTTGTTCACGGCCTCCTGCAGCACGGCGGGGCGGCCCACGCGCTGATCGATGATGCGCGCGGGGACCTTGCCGGCGCGGAAGCCGGGCACGGAGACCTGCTTGGCGATCTCCTTGTAGGCCTCGTCGATGCTCGGCTTGAGCTCGGCGTACGGCGCTTCGATGCTGAGCTTGACCCGGGTGGGCTCGAGGTTCTCGACGGAGCTCTTCACTGTTTACCTCTCGTTGCGGCGGACACTGTGCGGGCCAGCGGGCCCGCGTGACGTTCGGCGTCCCGCTCTCCGGCGCGCGGGGGCGCGGCGCGGCAGGGCTGGGACTGACTGACCACTCTAGTCGCGCGGGGCGAGGTTGTGCACACCGGGCCGTGGCCTAGCAGGCCCCACGGTGCCGTGTTCGCGCTCAGCGCAGGACCGCGGGGGCACGCGCGGCACCGGTGCGCACTCCGGCGGCGCCCCCGGGTGTGCGGGACGTCGTGCTACGCCGAGGCGCGGACCGGCCCGCGCAGGCGCGCGCGGCCCGCACCGGGGGCCAGGAGGCGAGCGGCGAGGGCCAGCAGGCCGTCGACGAGGACGGCGAGGCCCGCGACGAGGACGGCGCCCAGGAGCACCTCGCCGTAGTCGTAGACGGCCAGGCCGTCGAAGACGAAGCGGCCCAGGCCGCCCAGGTTGACGTAGGCGGCGATCGTCGCCGTCGCGATGACCTGGAGCGCCGCCCCGCGGAAGCCGGAGACGATGAGCGGCCCGGCGTTGGGCACCTCCACGCGCCAGAGGATCTGGCTCTCCGTCATCCCCATGGCCCGCGCGGCGTCCACGGCGGAGGCGCCGGCCGAGCGGATGCCGGAGCTCACGCCCGCGATGAGCGGTGGGATCGCGAGGATGACGAGGGCGACGATCGGGGGCATGAGGCCCAGGCCGAACAGCAGCACGAGGAGCGTCATGAGGCCCAGGCTCGGCAGCGCGCGCAGGGCATTGGCGCCGGCGACCAGCGGCATGCCGCGCCCCGTGTGGCCCACGAAGAGGCCGATCGGCACGGCGATGAGCGCGGCGATGGCCACGGCCAGTGCGGAGTAGCCCAGGTGCTCGGCGAGCCGGGTGCCGATGAGCGCGATCATGTCCGCGCCGCCTTCGCGCCGCGGGCCGCGGCGGCCGACTGGTCGCCGGCCCGCGCCCAGCGGGTGAGCGCCCACCCGATGAGGGCGAGGACCCGGTCGACGACGAGGGCGAGGACGAGGATGGCGATGAGTCCCGCGATGATCTGGTCCGGATAGCTGCGCTGGTAGCCGGTGGTGAAGAGGTTGCCGAGTCCGCCCACGCCGATCACGGCCCCCACGCTGACCATGGACACGTTCGTCACGGCGACCACGCGCAGCCCCGGCAGCAGGACGGGCACGGCTAGGGCCAGGTCGACGGTGAGGGTGCGGCGCAGGGGGCCGTAGCCCATCGCCTCGGCGGCCTCGCGGACATCGCGGGGCACCGCGTCGAGCGCATCGAGGGCGGTGCGCAGCAGCAGGGCCAGCGAGTACAGGGACAGGGCGATGACGACGTTGGCCGGGTTGAGGATCGCCGTGCCGATGACGGCGGGGATGACGACGAAGAGCGCCAGGGAGGGGATCGTGAAGACGATCCCGGCGATGACGACCGCGATCGTCCGTGCCGCGCGGCGCCCGCGCAGCACGGCGGCCAGCGGGACGGCGAGCAGCAGGCCGATCACCGTGGGCAGGATGGCCAGCAGGGCGTGCTGGGCGAACAGGCCCGCCACGATGTCGATGTTCTGGATGCCCCAGCGCACGTCTCAGACCTCCGTGTCCGCGGCGCCCGGGCGCCCGCCGCCGGCGGGCGTGGTCGTGTCGATGCGGGCGAGCACCGCGGTGCGGTCGATGAACCCCGCGAAGGCGCCCGCCTCGTCCACGGCGATGCCGGGCCCTGCCGGGGACGAGAGGACGGAGTCGAGCGCCAGGCGCAGGTCGCCGCCGCGGTGGCACAGTGTGCCGACGATGACGGAGCCGGCGGGGCCCTCCCAGCGGACCGGCTTGGACTCCGCGTCCAGGCGCAGCGCCCAGTCCTCGCCCGCCACCTCGGCGGCGGGCCGGACCAGTGCGGGATCCGGACCGGGCAGCGGGGGCGTGACCGGCACCTCGGCGGCCTCGAAGCCCAGTGCCCGGAACCCGCGGTCGCGGCCCACCATCTCCGCGACGAAGGCATCGGCGGGGTTCGTGAGGATCTCGCGGCCTGTCGCGAACTGGTGGAGCCGGCCGCCGGGGCCGAAGACGGCGAGGCGGTCGCCCAGGAGCAGGGCCTCGTCGATGTCGTGGGTGACGAAGACGATGGTCTGCGACAGCTGCCCGCGCAGCCGGATGAGCTCCTGCTGGAGCTCGCCGCGCACCACGGGATCGACGGCGCTGAACGGCTCGTCCATGAGGAGGACGGGCGGGTCCGCGGCGAGCGCGCGGGCCACGCCCACGCGCTGCTGCTGGCCGCCGGAGAGCTGCGCGGGATAGCGGCGGTCGAGCTCCGGGTAGAGGCGCACGAGGCGCAGCGCGGCCTCGGCGCCCTCGCGCGCCTGGTCCTTCGACCGGCCGTCCAGGCGCAGCAGGGCCGCGACGTTGTCGAGCGCCGTGAGGTGCGGGAACAGGCCCGCGTCCTGGAGGACGTAGCCCATCGAGCGGCGCAGCGCGGTGGGGCGCTGCCCCGCGATGTCCTGCCCGCCCACGAGGATCCGCCCCGAGGTGGGGGTGACCATCCGGTTGATCATCCGCATGCTCGTGGTCTTGCCGCAGCCGCTGGGACCCACGAAGGCGGTGAGCGAACCGGCGGGCACCTCAAGGCTGAGGTCGTCGATGGCCGTGGTGCCGTCCGGGTACGTCTTCGTCACCTGCTCGAAGACGATGGACGGCGCCGAGCCGGCTGGGGCGTCGGTACCGCTCGCGGCGGTTGGCTGCTGGGAGGAGGCGCTGGAAGCCATAGCCGTCCCGGCCTCAGCCGAGCCCCTTCTCCTTGAGCCAGTCCTCCGCGGCCTTGGACGGCTCCGTCTTCGCGTCACCGGAGACCTCGTCGTTGAGCTTGCGCAGCTCATCGGTGGTCAGCTGCTTCGAGACGGCGTTGAGCGCGTCCTTGACCTCATCGCTGGCGCCATCGGCCTTCATGACCGGGATGACGTTCTGCGCCGGGAAGTTGTCCTTGGGATCCTCGAGGACGACGAGCCCGTTTGCCTTGATCGCCGGGCTGGTCGTGAAGATGTTGGCGGCCTTGACCTTGCCGTCGGTGAGCGCCTTGACCGTTGCTGGGCCGCCGCCGTCGGAGATCGCCTCGAACTTCGCGGGCTTGACGCCGTAGAGCTTCTCCAGGCCGGGCAGGCCCACCGAGCGCTTCTGGAACTCGGGCGGGGCGCCCACCGTGAGGTCTGCGTTGTGGGCCTTGAGGTCGCCGATCGACTTGAGGCTCCACTGCTTGGCGGTGTCCGCCGTCACCGTCATGGAGTCCTTGTCCTCGGCCGGGGCCTTGTCGAGCATCGTCAGCCCCTTGGCGTCGAGCGCCTTGGGCAGCTCCGCGTCGATCTTCTCCGGGCTGCTGATGTCGGCCTTCTCGTCGAGGAAGCTCAGCAGGTTGCCCGTGTAGTCCGGCACCACGTCGATCGAGCCGTCCTCGAGGGCGGGAATGTAGGCCTCGCGGGAGCCGATGTTGAACTTCTCCTCGACCTCGACGCCCTTGGCCTTGAGCGCACCGGCGTAGAGGTTGCCGATCACCTCGGACTCCGGGAAGTTGGCCGAGGAGACGGTGACGGTCTTCGAGTCGCCGTCCTTCTTGTCGTCACCGCCGGAGAGGGGGTCTCCGCCGCAGCCGGCCAGGCTGAGGGCGCCCACGAGCGCGGCGGCGGACAGGGCGAGCGCACGGCGGCGCGCGGGGGCGTGAAGTGTGGGGGTCATAGTGCGCGATCTCCTCGTAGGGTTGAAAACCGGCCGAGTGCGGCGGATGACTGAGCGCGTTCGCTGCGACTCCGGACTGAGCCCACGTTAGCCGATGCGCGCGGTGCGTGGGGGCGGTCGGCAACAACTTCGGTTGTCGGAACCGGCGAGGCCCTTACAGGACGGGGCACGGTCGGGCGGGGCACGGTCGGGATGACAGGATTTGAACCTGCGACCCTCTGCTCCCAAAGCAGATGCGCTACCAAGCTGCGCTACATCCCGGTACAGGTACGACGCCCTGCAACGCCACCATCGTAGCGGGTCGACACGGCCGGTCGCGCGACGCGCACGGCAACGGCATCGGGGTGAGGCCGGGGCGCACCGGGACGGGACCGGAGTGCGCAGTGGGATCGCCGTGGGATTTGGCATCGCCCTGGGGGTGCACTACAGTCAACGGAGCAACTCGGGGATGTAGCTCAATGGTAGAGCCTCAGTCTTCCAAACTGATGGTGCGGGTTCGATTCCCGTCATCCCCTCCACCGGTGTTCTGCCTGGTGAGAGCGTTTAATTCGGTGTGGAAACAGCAGCCTTCCTTGCCGCTCAACTCCAATTCGTGCCCCAATATGACCCAACGGGGTGCGTCGTGGGACGCAGACACGATGACTCGACTACGTTCGGCCAGCCGCGCGCGGTCCCCGTTCGGAGCGATTGACCGCCTGCCGCCCGGCGCTTAGACCGCCATCCCCCACGGCCTGCCTTCCGCACCGTGGTTCACTGGGGCGATGATCACCTACGAGACCGCGCAGCACGCCGTCCATCCCGCGCAGGCCGAGGAATTCTTCGTCGGCTGGCCCGCGCCGCCCACCCCGGAGATGCTCGTGCGCGTCATGGACGCGAGCCACCGGCGGGTGTGGGCGCTGGAGCGCGGGCGACCGGTGGGATTCGCCAATGCCATCAGCGACGGACTGCTCACCGCCTTCATTCCGTGGCTGGAAGTGCTGCCCGGTCATCAGGGGCGGGGCATCGGGTCGGAGCTGCTGCGCCGCATCGTCGCCGAACTCGACGGCATGTACTCGATCGACCTCACGTGCGACGAAGAGCTCGTGCCGTTCTACACCGCGCGCGGGTTCACGGGCATTGCCGGTGCCGGTATTCGTAGGCCGGGTGCGCTGCGGGCCGTACTCAAGTCCTAGGCGCGCCCAAGCAGCGCAGTGGGCTTCGCGGCCGGGCCCGCGGATGCGCTGGCGGGCAGTCGCTGCCCGCCACCGGCCTGCGACCCGCCGAGGTCGACAGCCTCGCACTCCCCCCTGCTGCGGCGGCTCGCTCGCCTCGCCGCACACACGGCGGCAGACATAGCGAAGGGCCCGGACACCGTGGGGTGTCCGGGCCCTGCTGCATCAGCCGCTCGGCCTCAGCCCAGCGGCCGCAGCGCCTCAGCGGTGCAGGTCGAAGCGGTCGTTCTCCGCGACCTTCTGCCACGCGCGGGCGAAGTCGCGCACGAACTTCTCCTTCGCGTCATCGCTCGCGTAGACCTCGGCCAGCGCGCGCAGCTCGGAGTTCGAGGCGAACACGAGGTCCGCGCGCGTGCCCTTCCACTTCTCCTCACCGGTAACGGCGTCGACGCAGCGGAAGACCGTGCGCGCCTCGTCCTCGGCGATCCAGTCGTTGCCGAGCTCCAGGATGTTGACGAAGTAGTCGTTCGTCAGCTGGCCCGGACGATCCGTGAGGACGCCCAGCTGCGAATCCTGGTAGTTCGCACCCAGCACGCGCATGCCGCCCACCAGCGCCGTCATCTCCGGCGCCGTGAGCTTGAGCAGCTCCGAGCGGTCCACGAGCAGGTGCTCGGCGGGCACGCGGACGGCATCGGACTGGTAGTTGCGGAAGCCGTCGGCGGCCGGCTCGAGGAACTTGAACGCCTCGATGTCCGTCTGCTCCTGGCTGGCATCGACGCGGCCCGGGGTGAACGGCAGGTCGATCTGGACGCCGGCATCGGCCGCCGCCCTCTGCACGGCCACGGCCCCGCCCAGCACGATGAGGTCGGCGAGCGAGACCTCGTACGGCGCGTGGGCCGCATCGAAGTCGCGCTTGATGCCCTCGTAGACGTCGAGCACCGCAGACAGCTGCGCCGGCTCGTTGACCTCCCAGTCGCGCATGGGCTGCAGGCGGATGCGCGCGCCGTCCGCGCCACCGCGCTTGTCGCTGCCGCGGAAGCTCGAGGCCGAGGCCCAGGCCGTCTTCACGAGCTGCGAGACGGTGAGCCCGGAGTCCAGGATCGCCCGGGTGAGGTCCGCGATCTGCGCCTCGCCGATCACCTGCGCGGGCCGCGCGGGCAGCGGGTCCTGCCAGATGAACTCCTCCTGCGGCGCCTTGTCGCCCAGGTACCGGGAGCTGGGGCCCAGGTCGCGGTGCGTGAGCTTGAACCACGCGCGGGCGAACGCCCGCGTGAACGCGGCCTGGTCGTCCTTGAACCGCCGGGAGATCTTCTCGTACTCCGGGTCCACGCGCAGCGCCACGTCCGTGGTGAGCATGCGCGGCTCGCGGAAGGCATCGGAGTGGGCCATGGGGACCATGTCACGGCCCGCGCCGTCCTTGGGCCGCCAGTGGATGTGCCCGCCCTCGCCGGTGGTGGGCTCCCACTCGTAGGCGAAGAGGATGTGGAAGAACTCGTTGTCCCACCGGGTGGGGTGGTAGGTCCAGGTGACCTCGATGCCGGAGGAGACCTGGTCGTCCCCGCGCCCGGTGCCGTAGCTGTTCTTCCAGCCCAGGCCCTGCTGCTCGAGCGGTGCCGCCTCGGGCTCCTCGCCCACGTACTCGGCATCGGGCGCCGCGCCGTGGGTCTTGCCGAACGTGTGGCCGCCGGCGATGAGCGCGACGGTCTCCTCGTCGTTCATGCTCATGCGCCCGAACGTCTCGCGGATGTCGTGGGCCGCGAGCTCCGGGTCCGGGTTGCCCTCGGGGCCCTCCGGGTTGACGTAGATGAGGCCCATCGTCGTCGCGCCGAACGGCTTCTCGAGCTCACGGGTAGTCGTGTTCGTGCCGTTGTAGCGCGCGTCCGTGCCCAGCCAGGTGGTCTCGGCGCCCCAGTAGACGTCCTCGGGCTCCCAGACGTCGTCGCGGCCGCCGGCCCAGCCGATCGTGTCGAGGCCCATCTGCTCGAGGGCCACCGTGCCGGCGAGCACGAGGAGATCGGCCCAGGACAGCGCCTGGCCGTACTTCTTCTTCACGGGCCACAGGACGCGGCGGCCCTTGTCGAGGCCCACGTTGTCCGGCCAGCTGTTGAGCGGGGCGAAGCGCTGCTGCCCGGCGCCCGCGCCGCCGCGGCCGTCCATGACGCGGTAAGTGCCCGCGGAGTGCCAGGCGGTGCGCACGAGCAGCGGGCCGTAGTTGCCGAAGTCCGCGGGCCACCAGTCCTGGGACTCGGTGAGCAGCGCGGAGATGTCCGCCTTGACCTCGTCCAGGTCGAGCTTGGCGAACTCGGCCGCGTAGTCGAAGTCCGGGTCGGTGGGGCGCAGCTCCTGCGGGTTGTGCGCGAGGACGCGCAGGTTCAGGTGCTTGGGCCACCACTGCTGGTTGGCGTCGCCCTCGGTGGGGCTGAGCAGGCGCTCGCCCATCGCATCGGGCTCGTCGACGGCCTGGTTGATCTGCGGGGCGTGGCCGTGCTGCGGGACGGGCTCGTCCTTGCCAGCGCCGTGGGGCACGGGGCAGCCGTTCATGGGGTCGGTCATGTCTTCCTCCTGTGGTGCTGCGCCCGGCTGCGGGACCGGGCGCCTGCGTGGTTCGGTGCTGTCTTCGTGCTCGGTGACGCGGTCACCGAGGCGGCGGGCCTGTGCCTGTGAGCCTAGGCCAGCCGCGTGCGCGGGCAGAGGGCCTGTCCGGCCAGCGGGCACGCGCCCGCGGCCTCCCACCGCCGAGGCGCGGGCCGGCACCCGCGCCCGCGCGCCTCGG
>NZ_WWEQ01000068.1 GCF_009857845.1 Brevibacterium rongguiense
AGCGTGGGACATGAAGGCCTCCTGTGATGCGTGAGCGGTTTGTCGACAGCTCCACTCTCGCAATGGGAGGCCTTCACCTGTCAGCGGGTAGACCGCGATTCACGCAACAACGTCCCTGGACATCACAACTAGCCGCGCGGTGCGCTGAGGTCGCGTTCCCCTGGCGCCCCTGGTACGTCCGGCGCCCCTGGCGCCCCCGGTGTCGAGGCATCGTGCACTATGCGCGTGCACCGCGGGTCCCCCGGTGTACGCACAAGGCTGCCCGCCGTGCGCCCCGAGCTGCCCGCGGCCCGCGCGGCCAGGCCCTCCGCCCGCGCGGCCGTGGCGATGGACACGACTGCGCCCACCAGCGTGACGGGCACGACCTCATACTCGTAGATCGCCACGTTCAGACCCCACAGGTCCATGTCGATGAGCAGCGTGAACCCGTGCAGCGCCAAGCCGCCGCCCACGAGCAGCGCAGCGAACGCCGCGAGTCGGAGGGGCGCTCGCACTCCCGCGGGTCGTCACCGCCTCGACGACCGCACCGGGCGCGAACGCGGCCAGCCCCAGCCGGGCGGCGAACAGCAGCGCACCGGGGTCCAGTGCCGCATGCCACCCGCCGGAACCGGGCCCGCCCGCGAACGACTCGACGGCGTTGATGAAACCGAGGACCCCGGTGATGACGAGGCCCGGCACCAGCCACCACGCGGCGCGGTGCAGTGGGCGCAGGCCATAGCGCGCGGGGAGACGGGTCATGTCAGTCCAGTGCCGCGAACAGGGACGCGGCGGCCTCGGCGGCCGGCTGCGGATCGTCCGCGCTGAGGTTCTCCGCGCTCACCAGCGCCGTTCCGCTCACCGCCCAGACGGCTGCCGTCTTCGTCTGCTCGCCGGAGAGGTCCCCGGTGATGACGGCGGCCCGCGCGGCCTGCGAACCGTCGACCGCGACGTCGCGCGCCTCGACCGTGAAGGGCGCCGTGCGACCGCCGATGTCCAAGGTGAAGGAGGCGCAGCGGTCGAGTGCCCGGTCCACGGTGTCGTAGGCTCCGCGCGCCTGGCCGGGGGAGTCGTAGGACACGACGGCCAGCGAGTGGTCGCTGTCCTCGGTGAGTCCCGCCACCGCATCCTCCTCGGGGGCGTTGGTGGCCAGCACCTCCTGCGCGAGGCCCTTACAGTCCGCAGGGGTCGACTTCGCCTTCTCCAGCTGATCGAGCATGGCCTCGAGCTGCGCCTTCGTCTCCTCCGACATGGGCGCGAACGCCTTGCCGCCCGCCTTCGCCTTGCGCACCGCGGCCTCGAGCGCCGAGCGGTCGACCTTTTCCTGTGGGCCCTGCGTCTCCGGCGCCGAGGTGCCCTCGCCCTGCGCGCTCGCCGTGCCGGCCGTCGGCGCCGAGGTCGCACCGCCCTGTGCATCGTCGGGATCCGATCCGTGGTCACCGGCCGGGGTGCAGCCCGCGAGGGCGAGTGAGGCGACGAGGGCCAGGGCGGGCAGAGCGCTGCGCCGCGGGCTCCGCCCGGTGCGCGCAGCGCCCGGGGCGGCCGTGGGCATCGGGTGGGTGTGTGGCGGATGCTGGGCGGGGGTGCGCATGCTGCTGCCTTCGTCGCAGGGGCCGACCGTGTCGGTACCGCCGACGCTAGCACGCGGCCGTGGCCGTGGACCCGCCCGGCGAGCGGGCAATCGCCGCGCCGCGGCGGGCCTTCGCGCTGCGTGTCCGGCGGGCAGGCACACAGGATGACGGCCCGTGGACGAGGCGGCCCGCGGACGAGGCGGCCCGCGGGCGAGGTGACTCGGGCACCCGGGTCACCGGTCCGGGAGGGCGCGAGCCCTCAGGCGAGCGCAGTCGGCGCGGCGACGATCCGCACCTGCGTCAGCGCCTCCTGGCCCCACGTGCGGAAGTGGCGCGTCCGCGGGCCCGGGACGATGGGATCGTGGAGGGCCGCACCCAGGCGGCCCGTGAGGTCGAGGCGCCCGTGTGCGTCCGCGCGCACGGAGAACGCGCTGCCTCCCAGCGGTGAGGCCACCTCGCAGAGGTACAGCGCCCCCGGCCGGTAGAGGGCGGGCGTGCGGACGCGGAACGTGCCCGCCCCGGTGAGTGCGAATCCGTCCCGTCCCGCCGTGAATACGGTCTCCTGGCCCCGCCACCGTGAGAGCGCGACGTACCACCCGTCGGAGGCGAACACCGGTTCTGCGGTGCGCACCGCGGTGCGCTCACCCGCTGTGCCTGCTACTTGCGCGGGCGGGGATGCGGGGCCGGCGGCAGTTGCGAGCGAGGCGCGCGGCACACGGGCCGGGGCCGGCTCGGAGCAGCTCGCAGCCGGAACTGCCGCCCCTGTGAGAGCGGCACCGTCGGCGCTCGGCTCCGCGGCCCTTCCGGTGGCACCGGCCCGCTCCCCGGTGCCCCGGCGGCCGGTGGCGCACCCGGTCCCCGTGCCGCGGCCGATGCCGTCGCCACGTTCGGGGCCGTCACCACGAGCGAGGCCCGAACCGCGAGGGAGGCCCTCACCGCAGTCGAAGCTGTCACCACGACCTCGGGCGCCCAGGGAGCCGAGTTCATCACCGGGGCCAGGAGCAAGCTGGACGAGGCCGCCACCGTCATCGGGAGCGAGCCGGCCGAGGCCGCCGAACTGGTCGGGCTCGCCACCCCTGTGGTGGTCGTCGAGCCGGCCGGGGCGGTGGGACCGCTCGAGCTCGGCGAGGTGGCCCAACCAGCGGTGCAGCTCGCGCTGCCACGCGTGCCAGGAGTGCGCACCGGCCGGCCGCGGATGCCAGGCATGGTCGATACGCAGTTCGTCCAGCCGCGCGTGGAACCGCTCGCCCAGGGCGCTCACGGCGGCCTCGAGGCGGTCCGGGCCCGCGGCCGCAGCGGGGTCGTCCGGGTCCGGTCGGCCGGATCCCGCGGTGAACCACAGGTCCGTCCCGCGCAGTCCCGCCGCGAGCGCCAGCGGGGAATTGTCCTCCCAGCGCTGCCGCGAGGTCCGCACGGGCCCGAACAGCGAGTGCGCGCGTGCGCCCTCGCGCAGCGCCACGATTTGGAAGAGCGGCGGGGCGGCCAGCGGGTCGAGCGGCGAGGAGAATGCGGCCGCGGCCCGGCAGGAGCCGGGCGCCCACGCGGCGTACTTCATGGCCCCGTACCCGCCCATCGACAGTCCGGCCAGCAGGCGGCCGCGGGGCCCGGCCCGCACGGAGTGGAGCTCGGCGATGAGCGCGGGAAGCTCGATGGTGTGGAATGCGGGCCAATCGAGGATCGAGCCGTCGTCGAGCGCATGGCGCGAGTAGGAGGCCGCGCCCGCGTCCGGCATGACCACGAGGTGGGGCGAGTGCGCCGTCAGCGCCTCCGCGTTGCCCAGGTCGGTCCACGAGCGGAAGTCGTCCCCGCCGCCGTGGAACAGGTAGAGCGCGGGGGCCTGCTCGCTGGGCACGCCGGGCAGCAGCACCCGCACCCCCACCGTGCGGCCCAGGGCGGGGGAGTAGACGAAGAGCTCCCGCAGCCGGTCCGAGAGCTTCCGCTTCTCCCGCACGTGGATCCGGCGGGCGGCCGGCCCGGTGGGCTCGGCGCCCAGGGGCGCAAGCGTCTCGCTGCGCGCCGGGTAGGCACCGGCACGGCGGCGGGCCGAGGTGAGGGCGCGCACGGCGCGCGCGCCGAGCCCCAGCGCGGCCCGCTGGGCCAGCGAAGCCCGGGCCGGCGCTGCAGTCGGGCCAACACCGGCCGGCGCCTCGGCGTCCGCGGGCACGACGACATCGCCCCAGTTCAGGGCGGTGGGCAACGGTGCGGAGGCGGGAGAGCGCAGGGACATGGCGGGACCTCGGGCGGTGGGCGCGGTGAACGGCGAACCGCCGGCGCATGGCCGGCGGACTGCGACTATACGGCGCGAAGGTGAACAGGCCCGTGCCTCTTCGCGCTCGCCCGCGCTCACTGCGCTTACCCCCGCGCAGCGCGCCTGGCCGCGCCGAACCGCGCTCACCGCACCTATCCGCGCTCACCGGCGCTCACCCGCGCTTACTGGGGGAGCCCGCGCGCTCCCCGTAGGCGGCCCTCCCTCGGGCTCCCCAGGTCTCGGGCCCCGCACCCCGGGCTACTGCCCATCGGGCCCCCGAACCTCGGGCTACTGCGGTTCGGTCCCCCGCGGGTCAGGCTCCCGCGCCTCGGGCTCCCGTGCCGCCCTGCGCTCGCGGCGCACGGGCCCCACGATCATCCCGTGCTTGAGTGCCAGATGGAGGATGCCGCCGGCGGCGATCACGGCCACGGCGATTGTGAGGACCGAGCCCTCCATGCCCATTGTCCCGCCGGTCAGCCAGGCGGGGCCGGGCCACTGCGCGGTGAACAGGCCGTGGGAGTCCCCGGTGCCGGAGATGTCGGAGGAGAAGATGCCGCCCTGCACGAAGTTCCAGGAGATGTGGATCGCGATGGGCAGCCAGAGGCGGCGCGTGAGGATGTATGCCCCGCCCAGCAGGCCGCCCGCGGAGACCATGATCCCCACGGTGCCCAGCCACGTCGCCTCGGGATTGGTGAGGTGGACCGCGCCGAACAGCACCGAGCTGAGGATGAGCGCCCACCACGTGCCCAGCCACGCGTCGAGGATGCGCAGCAGGAAGCCGCGGAACAGGATCTCCTCCATGAAGCCCGCGCCGATCCCCGCGGCCAGGGCCAGGAGGATGCCGCCGGAGACCTCGACGCCGGTGATGCGGTAGCCGCCGAACAGCGCGATGAGCCCCACCGAGCCCGCGATGAGCACGGCGCCCACCCCCAGCCCGATCGCGATCTCCAGCGGCACGGACGAACCGCGCAGCCCCAGCCAGGGCGCCTTGCCGATGGTGCCCACGATGAGGGCGTAGAGGACGAGGGCCACGAGCGCGCCGGCGCACATGCCGATCAGGTACTCCCCGCCCGTGAGCTCGCCCGTGCTGCCCACGAGCGCGCCCGTGTTGAACACGTGGGCGAGGACGCTCACGGTCCCGGCCACGAGCTGCGCGAGGACGAACGCCACCGCCCCCGCGACGAGCTGCCACACCCGGTGCCGATCGCTGCGCTCGACTGCCGGCCTGTGCGGGGCTTCGGCGGCGGCGTAGGGATGGGGAGGGTACGAACTCATAGGGGCCATCGTAGTGCCGGGACCGTGCCCGCAGCGGGCCTCGGCCGGGCGCGCGCAGTGGCCCCGCCAGCCCCGGCCGTGCCGGGCGGCTGCGTCGGCACACCCCGAGCGTCTGGTTGAATCGGGATGTGAACGACTCCACCGCGCTCGCCCGCGCCCTCGTCTCCGCTCTCCTCGGCGCCGGAGTGCGCCACGCGGTCATCAGCCCGGGTTCGCGTTCGGCTCCGCTGGCCTACGCACTGGCCGCCGCCGATGCCGCCGGCGCCCTCACCGCCCACGTGCGCATCGACGAGCGCGACGCCGCCTTCCTGGCCCTCGGGATCGCCAAGGGGGAGCGGGCCGCGGGCCGGCCGCCCGCCCCGGTGGCCGTCGTGACCACCTCCGGCAGCGCCGTCGCCAACCTCCACCCGGCCGCGCTCGAGGCCGCCTACGCCCACCTCCCGCTGCTCCTGCTCACCGCGGACCGGCCGGCCCGCCTGCGCGGCACCGGAGCCAATCAGACACTCGACGCGCAGCACCGCGCGCTGCCCGAGGTGCGCGCGGCCCTCGACGTCCCCGCGGGGACGCCGGGCTCCGCCGCCGAGGCGCTGGTCGCCCAGGCGCTCACCGCGGCCCTGGGCACCGGGCTGGCCGCCGGGCGGCCTCCCGGCCCCGTCCAGCTCAACGTCCAGTTCGACGTGCCGCTGGAGCCGACCGCGGACGACCCGCCGTTCGCGGTCGCGGTGCCGGCAGTGCAGGCTGGTGTGCCCGGAGCGCCCGTTGGCGCGTCCGCGGCCCCGGTTGGTGCGTCGGCGGCCCTCGACGCCGGGTTCCTTACCGCGCCCCGCGAGCGCGCGGTGATCCTCGCCGGCGATGCGTTCGGCTGGTCCGCCGCGCGGGCGGCCGCGTTCGCAGACGCCACGGGCCTGCCCGTGCTCGCCGAGCCCACCTCGGCCCTGCGCGAGCTGCCCGGCGCGGTCCCCGCCCACGCCGAGGTGCTGGCCGCGCATCCCGAGCTCACGGCGGAGATCCGCACGGTCTTCTCATTCGGCAAGGTCACGCTCTTCCGCCCCGATGCGCGGCTCCTCGCCGCCCCGGGTGTCGCGGTGCACCGCATCCAGGCCGATCTGGACGCGGTGAGCCCCGGTGCGTGGGAGGAGGCCTGGCAGGCCGCGGGGGCCGCCGCGGGGCTCGCCCCGGACGCCGTGGGGCTGCGCTGGGCCGAGCGCTGGCGTGCGGCGGGTGCGCCGCAGAGCGCCGACCCCGCGGAGCAGGACGGCGACCAACGGGAACAGGGCACCGGACTGCCACGGGCGGCGCAGCCTGCGCGGACCGAGCAGCCGGAGCGGACCGAGCAGGAGGAGCCGGCCGCTGCGCGGCCGGCCGCGGAGCCCCAGCCGGGGGCACCTCGCCCGCTCGATCCAGCCGCCGCCGTTCGTGCGATCGCCGCGGCAGGGGGCGAGCTGTTTGCCGCCAGCTCGTCGGCCGTGCGCTACCTGGACCGGGTGCCCACCTCCGGGGTGCGGCTGCACGCCTCGCGGGGCCTGGCCGGAATCGACGGGCTCATCTCCACGGCCGCGGGCACGGCGATGGGGCTGGGCCTCGATCCTGAGTTGGACGCACCGCTGCGGCTGGTCATCGGCGACGTCGCCGCGCTCCACGACGTGGGCGGGCTGCTGCGCGAATCCGGCGAGGCACCGCCGCACCTGCAGGTCTTTGTCCTCAACGACGACGGCGGGGCGATCTTCGCCGGCCTGGAGCACGGCCAGCCGCACCTGCGGCCGTTCTTCGACCGCTACTTCGGCACCCGCCACGGCCGCACGTTCGAACATCTGGCCCGCGCCTACGGCTGGCACTACGAGCGCTGTGCGGATGCCGCGGCCATCGCCTCGGCCGCTGCGGCCGGGCGCCCCGGGGTCTACGAGATACCGCTGCCGCCCGTCGGGGGCTGAGCACCGGCCGCGGCTACGGGGTGCGCCCGCGGCCCAGCGCCTGCCGGATGGCATCGGCGCGGTCCCGGGCGGGGAGCTTGGCGAAGACCGCGTTCACATGCGTCTTCACCGTGGGCATCGACACGAACAGGGAGCCCGCGATCTCGGCGTTGGTGAGCCCCTGCGCCATCAGGGCGAGCACCTCGGCTTCGCGCGCCGTGAGGTTCGCGTGGCGCCGTCGCAGGCTCGCGGGCGAGGCCTCCTCCTCTCGCTCGTCCCGTGTGGAGTCACCGCGGGCAGGCCGCGCAGACCCGTCGGCCACGGGCGCGGCCGGGGCGGGAGCGAGGCCCTGGAGCAGGCGCGCTCCGACCTCATCGGACATCGCCGTGGCCCCGGCGGCGACGGCGCGGATGGCCGCGGCGACCTGGGCCCGGGAGGCGTCCTTGGTCAGGTAGCCCGCGGCGCCGGCCCGCAGCGCCTCGGCGATCGAGGCGTCGTCGCCGAACGTCGTGAGAACGAGCACCCGCACCGAGGGCGCCTGAGCGCGCAGGAGGGCGGTCGCCTCCGCGCCGGATACGCCCGGCATGCGCAGGTCCATGAGCACGACATCCGGGTGCACCTCGCGGGCGATCGCGAGTGCCTGCGCGCCATCCGCCGCCTGCCCGACCACGTCGACGTCGGCGAGCAGCCCGAGCACCGTGGCGAGGCCCTCGCGCACGATCGCCTGGTCGTCCGCGACGATGACGCGGATCGGGGGGCCGGACTCGCTCACTCCGGGCACCCTTCGGCGCGTGCGCGGGCATGGAGGCTGAAGGCGCCGTCCGCGGTGCCGGCGCTGAGCTCGCCCCCGGGCAGCTGCGCGAAGCGCTCCCGCATCCCCCGCAGCCCGTTGCCGCCGCCGGACTCGGCCAGGGCACCGGGCGCGAAGGACAGCGCGTTCGCGACGTCCAACGTCGCCCACCCATCGCACACGGCGTATGCGAGGTCGACGGGCTGCCCGGGCGCGTGCTTGCGGGCGTTGGTCAGGGCCTCCTGCGCGGCGCGATGGAACGCGGCGGCAGCGACGGGGGACACCGCGTCGTCGGGGCCCGCCTGCGCTCGGACCTCCATTCCCAGTCCGCGCGCCTCCGCGACGAGGGGGTCCACGGCGGCGCTCAGCGAGGCGGACCGAGCGGGGGCCTCGGCCGGGGGCTCGCGCAGCTGGGCCACCGCGTCGCGCGCCTCGGACAGCCCGGTTGCGGCGAGGGCGCGCGCCGCGCCCACCGTCCGGGCCGCATCGTCTGCGCGCCCGGACTCGAGCAGCGCCTCGGCGGCATCGAGCTGCACGACAAGACCGCCCAGTGAATGGGCGAGCACGTCGTGCAGCTCGCGGGCCAGCGCCTGCCGGTCGGCCAGCACCTGCCAGCGGGCGGTGGCCTCGAGTTCGACCTCCCGGGCGCGGGCAGCGGCCAGCTCTGAGCGGCGCACCTGCCGGCGCGCCGCACCGAGTGCCGCCATGACGCCGACCATGGCCAGCTGCACCGGCAGCCAGCGGAGGTCCTCGCGGCCGTGTGGCGTCAGCGCGGCCCCGACCAGGGCCAGGGCGGTAAGGACCGCCAGGGCGGCGCCGTGCCAGGCGGGGCGCTGGGGCTCGGCCAGCGTGCGCACCAGCACGATCGCCAGCGGCACCGCGGTGAGTCCCAGGCTGCCGGTCAGTGCCAGCGAGGCGGCCAGCACGCCCAGTGCGGCAAGGGGCAGCGGCACCCGGCGGCCGAGGGCGGCGCACACGCTGAGGGCGGCCCAGACGGCGATCGCGAGCGCGGCGAACAGGGTAGGGAGGGTGCCCACCGGGATGACGATGAGCGCCGTCGTCACGGCGGCGATGCCCACGCCGGAGCGCACGAGGGCGAGCGCTGCGCGGTTCCGGCCGAACCCGGGTGCGGCGTCGCCCACGGTCATCGTCGTTCCCCTCCTCACGGTCCCGCGTGTGCGGGGCGGATCAGCGCGCGCGGTGCGGGGCGCGCGGCGCCTCCTCGAGGGCTGCCGTGCGCGAACCGAGGACCGCGGCGGCGCCCGCGCGGTTCGCGGCCACCAGCAGCAGGATCGTACCGCTGGAGACCGCGAACTCGATTCCCGCGACGTGGGCTGCGACGCCGATGGCCACCCGGACCAGGAGCAGGCCGACGAAGACCAGGAGGCCTGCGGCGCCGCCGCGGGCCTCCCACCGCGGGGCCGTCTCGGGGTTCTTCCCCGCTGCGGCCGCAGCGTCGTGAGACGCCCCATCACGACACCGGAGGCCGCACCGACCAGGAGCTCGACGGCGAGGAGCGCGCAGGCGGCGAGGGTCATGGCACCCAGCTGCCCGGTCACGACCACCAGGCCCGCGCCGATGCCGCCGAGGATGAGGGCGGATCTCCACGGCCGGGCCGCATCGAGGGCTCGCCACCGCAGCTGGCGGCGCCCGATCAGCGCGATGACCGCCGCGACCACGACGACGGTGGGGAGGATCTGGCCGAGGGGTCCGAGGAACTGGGTGAGGGGCAAGCCGAGCATGATGCGGTCCTTTCGTCTGACGATGGGACCAGCATCCCGGCCGAGCGCAGGGGGCGCCTCAGCCCACGGGTGGGGATTCGGGTGGAGAAAGGCGGCCCGCCGTGTCACCGGTCTCGCCTCCCGCCTCGTCCGGCAGGCGGGCGCCGAGCGCGCGCAGCATGGGCGCGAGCTTCGCCGCGGTCTCCGCCAGCTCCGAATCCGGGTCCGAGTCCGGCATGATGCCCGCGCCCGCCCACAGCCGGATTCGGTTGCGCGCCTCGAGCTGGCCGCAGCGCAGCGCGATGCCCAGCTGCCCGTTGCCGCGGTCGTCGAGCCATCCCACGGGCCCGGCGTAGCGGCCGCGGTCGGCGCCCTCGAGCTCGGCGATGAGCGCGGCCGCCGCCGCGGGGGGCACGCCGCCCACGGCGGCGGTGGGGTGCACGCGGCGTGCGACCTCGAGGATGGACGGCGGGGCCGCGGGCGACCCGGCGGCCTCGCCGTCCCCGACCTCGTGTTCGGAGCCGGGAGCCCCGCCGGAGCCAGCGCCCGCGGCCGATCCGGTGGGGGCCAGCGTCCCGCGGGCGTCCGAGGCGAGGTGGATGACGTTGGCGAGCTGGAGCAGGTGGGGTTCGGCGTCGACGTGGAGGTCGGGGCTCAGCGGGCCCAGCGAGGCGGCCAGCGAGTTGATGGCGAAGCGGTGCTCCGCGCTGTCCTTGGCCGCGCCCAGCTGGGCGCGCGCGGCGTCGAGCTCCGCGGCCGGATCCTGCTGCACGCGGTACGTCCCGGCGAGCACGCGGGAGGTGACGGTGCCGTCCTGCACCCCGATGAGCAGCTCCGGGGTGGCGCCCACGAGGCCGGCCACATCGAATGTCCAGCACGAGGGGTAGTCGGCGTTGAGCCGGCCGAGCACCGCGCGCACGTCGATGTCCTCGACGGTCTCGACGACCGCGTCGCGGGCGAGCACGGCCTTGCGCAGCCGTCCGGCCTCGCCGGCCGCCCCCGCGCCGCCTGCGGTGGCGGCGCCGCCGGATTCGCCGGGGGAGCCGACGGTGCCAGGGGAGGCGGCGGCACCGGGGGAGCCATGCGCCCCAGTGCCGAAGGCGGTCACCCGGCCTCCCGCCTTCGAGGCATCCGTCTCGGGCAGGCCCGCCGCCGAGGTGCCAATCACCGAGGTGCCGCGCATCGCCGCGCTCGCCTGGGCCACATTCGCCCGGTAGGCCTGCGCGCTCACGCTGCCGGGCAGCACCCGGGCGCCCACCGGCGCGCGCAGGGGCGAGGCGGCGAGTGCGAGGCCGGCGGCATTGTCGCCGTCCGGGGCGATGTCCGTCAGCCAGACCCGGCCATCGCGGCGGCCCATGAGGTAGCGCGGCACGTCGATGACGGAGTGGGCCCGCGAGTCAGGCGAGAACGCGAGGGCCGTGAAGCCCACGAGGCCCGCGCCCGGCAGGCCCACGCCGTCGTCGATGCGGGCGCTCGCGACGAGCGCCCGCCAGGCGCGGTCGAGGACCGTGAAGCGCGAGGGGAGCGCCGCCTCGTCTGCGGCAACTGCGCCTGGCACCCCGTTCCCGGCCACGGCGCCCGGCCCCGCGGTCCCGCGCGTGCGCAGGCGCACGGCTCGCCCGAAGCCCACGAGACCGGAGGTGCCGCGCACCCAGCAGCTGAGCTCGTCGACCGGCAGCTGTGCGAGGAACTCGACGGGCGCGGTGGGCAGGCCCGCGCGGAACGGGCGCGGGGCCTCGGGGCTGACGCCGTCGATGAACCACGAGCGCACCCGCAGCGCCGGCAGGTCCGGGAGCTCCACGGCGGCGGGGTCCAAGTCCACGGTGATCACGGCCCCATGCTAGCGACGCCGCCACAGGTCCGGTGCCGGGAGCCCGCGCGGCAGCGAGAGCACGCGCGGCGCCGGGATCCCGCGCGGCGCACCCGGAGTGGCGCGCATGCCCCGCCGGTTGCGATCATGGGGGCATGAATCGCGCGCACCTGGACAAGCAGGCATCGGAAGTCGCATCCATGTTCGACGCCGTGGCCGACCGCTACGACCTGACGAACGACGCGATGACATTCGGCATCTCGCGCCTGTGGCGCATCGAGATCACGAAGGCCGTCGACCCGCACCCCGGTGAGCGGATCCTCGACCTGGCCGCCGGCACCGGCGCCTCCTCCGTGCCCTATGCGCGCGCCGGCGCCGAGGTGACGGCCGGCGACATCTCCACTGGCATGCTCGAGGTGGGCCGCCGCAAGCACCCGGAGATCGACTTCGTCTACGCCGACGCGCTGGACCTGCCGTTCGACGATGCGAGCTTCGACGTCGTGACCATCACCTACGGCTTCCGCAACGTGCAGGAGCCCCAGGCCGCGCTCGCGGAGATGCTGCGGGTGCTCAAGCCCGGCGGGCGGCTCCTCGTCGCCGAGTTCTCCACCCCCACGCTCGCGCCGTTCGCCCGCTTCTACAAGGGCTACATCATGCGCGCGCTGCCCGCCGTGGCGCGCGCCGTGAGCTCGAATCCGGAGGCCTACGTCTACCTCGCGGAGTCCATCCGCGCGTGGCCGGACCAGGACGCCCTCGCCCACCTCATCCGCGATGCCGGTTTCGACCAGGTGCGATACCGCAACCTCACCGGCGGCATCGTGGCTCTCCACCACGCCCTCAAGCCGGTCCCGGGAGCATGAGGGCACTCGACTTCGACGCCGTCGTCGTGGGCGCCGGGCCCGCCGGCTCCACCGCGGCAGCGCACCTGGCGGCCGCCGGGCTGAGCGTCGCGCTGCTCGAGAAGTCCGCCTTCCCGCGCGACAAGGTGTGCGGCGACGCACTGACCCCGCGCGCGGTCCGCGAGCTCCAGCTGCTCGGCATCGACCCGCGCGAGGAGGACGGCTGGCACCGCAACCGGGGGCTGCGCCTCATCGGCGCGGGCCACCGGCTGGAGATGGACTGGCCGGCCGTCGACGGGATGCCGGACTTCGGGCTCACCCGGGCCCGCACGGGACTCGACGCGGCGCTCGCCGACCACGCCCGCGCCTCGGGAGCGGAGCTGTTCGAGCACACGTTCGCGCAGGAGCCCGTGCTCGGTGCCGACGGCGGGGTCACCGGCGTGCGCGCCGTCGCAACGGACTCCCGCGGCCGCAAGACCGGTGACGAGACGCTCTTCCGCGCGCCCGTCGTCATCGCCTCCGACGGGGTCTCGGCCCGCATGGCCGTGGGGCTGGGGATCGAGAAGCGCGCGGATCGCCCCATGGGCGTGGCCGTGCGGACCTACTACTCCTCGCCGCGGGCCTCGGACGATCGGCTGGAGAGCTGGCTGGAGCTGCGCGCCCCTGCGCAGGCACCCGCTGGCGACGCCGCCGGAGCGGGCCGCGCTCGGCGCCCGCGCGAGGGCGAGCGCGGCGAGGCCATGCCCGGCTACGGCTGGCTCTTCCCGATGGGCGACGGCACGGTCAACGTGGGCCTGGGGATCCTCGACTCCTCGCCCCAGTTCGGCACCGTGGACTACCGCGGAGTCCTGCGCGAGTGGATTGCCGCGATGGGCCACGAGTGGTCGATCGGGGAGGACACGATGGTCGCGAAGGTGCGCAGCGCCGCGCTGCCCATGGCCTTCAACCGCACCCCGCACCTGCGCGCGGGAGTGCTGCTCGTGGGCGATTCCGCGGGGATGGTCAACCCGTTCAACGGCGAGGGCATCGACTACGCGATGGAGTCCGCGCGCCTGGCCGCCGAGGCCGTGTCGACCGTGCGGCGCTACCCGCGCGCGGCCATGCACGCCGCCCTGCGCGAATACCCGGACCGGGTGCGCGGGGCGTTCGGCAGCTACTTCACGCTGGGCCGGATCTTCGCCTCGCTCATCGGCAGGCCCGCCCTCATGAGCGCCGGTCTGAAGTACGGTATGGGGAGCGAGACGCTCATGCGGTTTGTCGTCAAGCTGCTCGCCAACCTGTATCGCGGCGGGGAGTCCGACGAGCGCGACCTGTACGATCGCATCATCGTCGCGCTGGAGACACTGGTCCCCGCGACGGACAACAGGGACCGCTGATGGACCGCACTGCGCAGCCCGCGCCGCGGAATCCGGCACGGGGCGGCGCGCGCACCGCCGCGCGAACGACCATGGAAGAGGACATGACGAAGGCTGCCGACACCCCCGCCGCGCGCTCGCGCGACCGGGGGCCGCTGACGCCCGGGTCCTTCGCGGCAGCGGGCTCCGGGCTCGCCGAGGAGCTTGCCGAGCGCCTCGGCGACGTCGAGGAGATCCTTGTGACCGCCGTCGCCCAGGCCGACCACCTCGCCGACGAGGCCTCCCACCACCTGCTCGCCGCCGGCGGCAAGCGGGTGCGGCCCATGCTCGTCCTCCTCACCGCCCAGTTGGGCGACGGCTCGCGGCCCGAGGTGCGCAGCGCCGCCGCGGCCGTCGAGCTCATCCACCTCGCGACCCTCTACCACGACGACGTCATGGACGATGCGCCGCTGCGCCGCGGTGCCCCGGCGGCACAGCACGTGTGGGGCAACTCCGTGGCCATCCTCACCGGCGATCTGCTGTTCGCCCGGGCCTCGCTGCTGAGCGCCCAGCTGGGCGTCGAGGCGGTCCGGCTGCAGGCGGAGACGTTCGAGCGGCTCGTCCTGGGCCAGCTCGCCGAGTTCTCCGGGCCGCCCGCCGGGGCCGACCCCATCGAGCACTACCTGCGCGTGCTCGCGGACAAGACCGGCTCGCTCATCGCCGCCGCCGGCGAGTTCGGGCTCATCTACTCCAACGGCCCGCGCGAGCTCATCGGTCCCCTGCGCGACTTCGGCGAGCGCGTGGGCATCGCCTTCCAGCTCGCCGACGACCTCATCGACCTGGCCGGCGATGGAGCGAAGACCGGCAAGACGCCGGGCACGGACCTGCGCGAGGGCGTGCCGACGCTGCCCGTGCTCTACGCCCGCCGCGCCGCAGCGGCCGGCGATGCGCAGGCGGCCCAGGCCATCGCGCTCCTCGACGAGGACCTGAGCTCCGATGCCGCGCTGGAGGCCGCGCGGCGCGCGGTCGTCGCGCTGCCGGCCACCGCGCAGGCCGCGGCCGAGGCCCGAG
>NZ_WWEQ01000069.1 GCF_009857845.1 Brevibacterium rongguiense
ATCTCGCGCCCCGCGCAGCAGCGCGCTGCCCACGACGGGGCTCGGCTCCGCCCGCTCCCCCAGTGCCGCGGGCGTCGACGGCGCCGATCTGGCCTGCGCGGTCGTCGAGGCGGATGCCGCGGGCAGCGCCGTGCTCGCCGTGGCACTGGGGGAGCGGGCGGAGCCGAGCCCCGTCGTGGGCAGCGCGCTGCTGCGCGGGGCGCGCATCTGCGTCTGCGCGTGGCGCCTGCAGGAGGCCCAGCTCGCGCGCGAGGCCGGCGACGACGATCGGCTCGTGGCGGCACTCCTCGCCCCGGGGGAGGCCGCGCGGTGGGTGCTGGGGGGAATGCTCGCCCGCGGGGTGGAGCCCACGGCCGTGGCCCGCGCGTGGGTCCTCGCGGCCCCCGAGGCGGCGCTGCGGCGGACCCGGCTGCGGCTGCGCGCGCTGCCCGGGGTGCTCGTCGGCATCCACGCCGGGGCGCTCTACGCCGCAGCAGCGCACGGCGCCGCGGACAGCGCAGCCGCGGTGCTCGGGGAGGAGGCACCCGGCCGCGGACCCGCGCTTGCGACGGCCCTCGGCCCGGCGGGCGACACCGCGGCGGCCAGTACCGCGGCGGCCCAGGGTGCGCCCCGCGGGGAGGCGACCGGTCCCGGTGCCCTGCGCTCGGCCTGGCGGCGGGCGGCCGCGCACGCCCGCCTGGCCGTGGCCCTCGAGTGGACGGGCGTCATCGCGCTGGCCGAGCTCGCCCCGGTCTCCGGGCTGCTGAGCGCAGAGCGCAGCGTGCTCGACGAATTCGTCGAGCGCCAGCTCGGCCCCCTGCGCCGCGCCGATGCCGCGCGCGGTTCGCAGCTCGCGCAGACCCTCACGGCCTATGTGCGCGCCGGGCGCAGCCCCAGCGCGACTGCGCGGGACAGCGGCTACCACCTCAACACCGTCACGCAGCGCCTGCGGCGCATCGACGCGCTCCTGGGCCCCACGTGGCGCGAGCCCGAGCGGATGTTCGCGCTGGAGGCGGCGGTCCGGCTGGACGACCTCGACCGGCGCCTGCGCCGCCTGGGGTGCGCAGGCGAGTGTGTCGATCGCACACCGCAGCGGGGGCATGGTGTGTGATTCGCACCTCGCCGCCCGGCCCGCCGCACCCTAGCCTGGGAGCGTCGGCGGGCTCGCCCCGGGGCCGTCACCGCAATCGCAACGAGGCGAAGGAGAACGCCATGGACTCACGCTGGTCGGGACTCAAGGACATCGCTCCGCAGGAGCGCCTGCGCGGCACCGCCGAGCGCACCGGGATCGACCCGGACGCACTGCGGGCACTCGACCCCCGGGAGGGGCTGTCCACCGCGGACGCCGACGTGCTCGTCGAGAACGTCATCGGCGTCATGGGCGTCCCGGTGGGCCTCGCGCCGAACTTCATCGTCGACGGCGAGGCCGTCCTCGTCCCGATGGCCACGGAGGAGCCGTCGGTCGTGGCGGCGGCCGCGAACGCCGCGCGCCTCGCCCGCGAGTGCGGTGGGTTCTCCACGAGCTCCACCGGGCCCGTCATGATCGCCCAGGTGCAGATCATCGGCGCCGCGGACCCCCATGCGGCGGCGGCCCGGGTGCTCGAGGCCTGCGCCGAGCTGCGGGAGGCCGCGGACGCGGTGGACCCCATGCTCGTCTCGCTGGGCGGCGGCTGCCGCGATATCGAGGCGCGCGTTGTGCACACGCGCCGCGGCCCCCAGGTGGTCGTCCACCTCATCGTGGACGTCCGCGACGCCATGGGCGCCAATGCGGTGAACTCGATCGCCGAGAGCCTCTCCGACCGCATCGCGCAGCTGGCCGGTGGCCGCGCCCTCATGCGCATCCTCAGCAACTACGCCGATCGGCGGATCGTGCGCGCCCGCGCCGTGTTCTCCGCCGCGCAGCTGGGCGGGGCGGCGGTCGTCGAGAACATCCTCGATGCCGCGGCGCTGGCGGAGGCTGACCCCTACCGCGCCGCCACGCACAACAAGGGGATCATGAACGGGATCTCCGCCGTCGTGCTCGCCACCGGCAACGACACCCGCGCCGTCGAGGCCGGCTGCCACGCGTACGCGGCGCGCTCCGGGTCGTACAGTGCGCTCAGCCGCTTCGAGGCGAACGCCGCCGGCGACCTCGAGGCCAGCATAGAGGTGCCCATGCCCGTGGGCCTCGTGGGCGGGGCGACCCGCTCCAACCCCGTGGCGCGCGCCGATGTCGCGATCATCGGCACCGACAGCGCCGACCGGCTGGCCCGCGTCATCACCGCGGTGGGGCTGGCGCAGAACGTCGCCGCCGTCCGCGCCCTGGCCACGGAGGGCATCCAGCGCGGGCACATGACCCTGCACGCGCGCACGGTCGCCGTCTCCGCCGGCGCCCAGGGCGAGGAGATCACCGAGGTCGCCCGGCGCCTCGTCGCCTCGGGCACCGTGCGCGCGGACCGGGCCGAGCAGGTCCTCGCGGAGCTGCGGCGCTGATGGCGGGCGATTCGGGGGCCCGCACCTGGACCGCGCCGGCGCGGGCGGTCAGTGCCGCGGCGGGTGCCGAGCGCGCTGTCCGCGTCCACGAGGTGGGCCCGCGCGACGGCCTGCAGGCCGAGGACGCGCCGCTGAGCGCACAGCTGAAGATCGACTTCTGCCGGCGGCTGCTCGCCGCCGGCGTGCGCTCGCTCGAGGCCGCCTCGTTCGTCCACCCGGGCCGCGTGCCGCAGATGGCCGATGCCGAGGAGGTGCTCGCCGGCCTGGCGGGGCAGGCCGGCGCCGAGCTCGTCTCGCTCGTGCCCAACCCCCGCGGGCTCGAGCGGGCCCTGACCGCCGGCGCCGCCTCGGTCGCCGTCTTCGCCAGCGCCACGGAGGCATTCGCGCGCGCGAACCTGGGCACGGACCGCGACGCGAGCATCGCGACGGCCGGCAGGGTGGCGCGGGACGCTGTGGCCGCCGGCTCCGCCGTGCGCGGCTACCTGTCCATGTGCTTCGGGGATCCGTGGGAGGGCGCGGTGGACCCGGACGCGGTGGTGCGCGCCGCCGAGGCGCTCCGCGCCGCCGGCTGCCAGACGGTCGTCATCAGCGACACGATCGGCGTGGCCCATGCGGGCCAGGTCGAGGACATCCTCGGCCGGCTGCACGGTGCGGGATTCGCACCCGATTCGCTCGCCCTGCACCTCCACGACACCTACGGTCAGGCGCTATCGTGTGTTGACGTGGCACTGCGCGCCGGGATCCGGCAGTTCGACTCCTCGGCGGGCGGCCTGGGGCGCTGCCCGTTCGCGCCCGGTGCCACCGGCAACCTCGCCACCGAGGACCTGCTGTGGATGCTGCACGGCATGGGCTTCGAGACCGGAATCGACCTGCGCGCCCTCGCCGCGGCGACGGATGCCGTCGACCGCGCGCTGGGCCGCAGCACCACCTCGGCGGTCAAGCGCGCCCTCGACCGCGCCTGAGCCGCCGCACCACGACGAACCGCGCACAATGGGGCGCGCAGCGAAAGGGACCGCCACGATGCGATCTGACCCGGCGCCGCAGGCGCAGCCCGAGCCCGCGGGCGAGTACCTCTTCGTCTGGGGCGACACCGTGGTGGGCCGCCGCCTGCTCATCGGCGTGGGAATCGCCGTGCTCGGCGCGCTCGCGGGGCTCTACGGCGGCCAGGCGGTGTTCACCGCGCTGCTCGCCGACGCCAAGCTCGTCCACGTGTGGTCGCTCATCACCGGGATCCTCGGCAGCGTCGCCGCCGGCATCGTGACCGGGATGCTCTTCCGCCCGGCCCGCACGGTGACCCAGGACGCCACGGGCGCCGCCCGCAGCGCCGCCGTCGTGCAGGAGATGGCGGCCTCGCCCCAGGGCCTCGGCACGCTCGAGCAGGCCTCGCCGCTGTCGCGCCGCGAACTGGACGAGGCCGGTCTCACCCCCGTCTTCGAAGAGGCCCAGCGGACGGAGCGCGAGCATGGCTGAACTCGTCGCCAACATCCCGATCGCCGTGCTCATGGCGGTCATCGGCTCCCTCGTGTTCACCCTCATCGGCGTGGTCTCCGGCACGGATGAGACGGCGACGATCGCCCCGCTCACCCTGGCCGTCATCCTGCTGGGCGTGCCCCCGGCCGGCGTGTTCACGTTCTTCCTCGCCGGCGCGATCTCGAAGCACATGACGCACGCGATCCCCACAATGCTCCTGGGCATCCCCGGTGACACGACGGCCGTGCCGCTGCTGGAGGAGGCGGACCAGCTGCGCGCGCTGGGCGTCCCGCACCTGGCGCTGCGCAAGGCGGTCGCCGGCGCGCTCGTCTCCGCCGTCATCGCGGTGCCCGCCGCCGTGCTCTTCGCCTGGATCCTCTCCCCGTTCGGCACGCTCATCGAGACGTGGGCGCCGTGGATCTTCCTCCTCGCCGCGGCGGGGATCGCGTACGCGTCGAAGGCGAAGTTTGCCGGCGTGCTCGCGCTCATCCCGTTCACCGCGCTGGTCCTGGGGCTGCAGGCGTGGACCGCCGGCTCCGGGGTCAAGCTCGCCACCAGCTACTTCCTGGGCATCGCGATCGGGCCCATGATCTTCGACCTGCTGCGCGTCCTCGTCCCGGCCAACCGGACGGCCATGCGGCGTGCCGAGCCCTCCGCGGTCTTCCTCGCCCCGCCGGTGAAGGCCGCGGTGGCCCAGGGCGGTCGGCGCCGCCGCTGGGCCTCGAGCCCGTTCGCGCTGCTCGACCGCCGCCAGGTGGGCGCGGTGGCGGGCACCTCCGTGGTCTCCAGCGCCACGTTCGTCTTCTCGCCCGTCGCGATGACGGTCCTCATGGGCGAGCTGGTGCGCGGGCGCATCAAGCAGGGCTACGAGCGCCTGACCACGGTGCTCACCGCCAAGAACGGCACCACCGAGTCGACGTACATCGCCGAGGCGCTCATCCCGCTCATCGCGTTCGGCCTGCCGCTCAGCCCCGTGGCGGCGGGCCCGGCCGCCCCGCTGTTCAACGCGCCGCCGGTGTTCTCCACCGATGCCAGCACAGGGGCGCACACGAACCTCTCGTCGTTCCTCAGCCAGCCGGAGTTCCTGGTCTTCGGACTGCTCTCCGTCGCCGTCTCCGCGCTCATCGCCTACCCCTTCGTCATGCGGTTCTCCCACACGGCGGCCCGCTTCGTGGTCCGCCACGTCAGCCACGAGGCGATCATCGCCGCGTTCACGGCGCTCGTCATCGTCGTGAGCCTCTGGGAGGGCGGCATCATGGGTCTCGTGGTGACCCTGACGATCGGCGTGGTCAGCGGTGCGCTCATCCGCGCGCTCAAGCTGCACGCGGGCGTGCTGTTCATGGGCTACTACGTCGCGGTGCTCAGCGTGCCCGGGATCGTGAAGATGCTCGGCTGAGCCCCCGGACCCGCCTTCGGGTTTTCCACCCCCGGGCGGGCGGATTGCTCCATGGCGGCCCGCCCCGCCTGCGGGCGAGAGTGGAGCCATGAACACGCAGAAGCTCTGGGACGCCCCGCCGGCTCCCGCCCACCGTCCCCACTCATCGCCCACCGCGCTCGTGGGCGGCCCGCCCCTCATCACCGCCCAGGGCCTGGGGAAGGCCTATGGGCCCACCCAGGCGCTCGCCGGAGTCGACCTCGCGGTGCGCGCGGGCGAGTCCGTGGCCATCATGGGCCCGTCGGGCTCGGGCAAGACCACCCTCCTGCACGTCCTGGCCGGGATGGTCCTCCCGGACCGGGGGCAGGTGCGCATCGCCGCCTCCGAGCACACACCCCAGGTCGAGCTGAGCGCACTGTCGGAGGCCCAGCGCACCCGCCTGCGCCGGGAGGCCTTCGGCTTCGTCTTCCAGGAGGGGCTGCTGCTGCCCGAGCTCAGCGCGGAGGACAACGTGGCGATCGCGGCGATGATGAAGGGCATGCCCCGGGCCGGCGCCGCGGCGCTCGCCCGCGACTGGCTGGGCAGGCTGGGCCTCGCCGAGCACGCGGCCAAGCGGATCGGCCAGCTCTCCGGGGGCCAGGCGCAGCGCGTGGCGATCGCGCGCGCCCAGATCACTGAGCCCGGGATCGTCTTCGCCGATGAGCCCACCGGGGCCCTGGACTCCACCACCTCCGCCGAGGTGCTCGCGCTGCTGCTGCGCACCACGGCCGGGCGCGGGCGCACCCTCATCCTCGTCACCCACGACGAGCAGGTGGCAGCCGCGTGCTCGCGCACCGTGCGCCTCTCCGATGGCAGGATCGTCTCCGACACCGCCCACGGCACGACGGCCCACCCTGCCCCGCAGGCCGGGTTCGCACCCGCCGGGGCGCAGACCGGATTCCCACCTGCCGGGGCGCCGGCCGCGCAGGCAAGCGCGTGGCAGGGGGGCGCACGATGAGCGCCCACACCGCAGTCGACCGGGCCGCTGCCGACCGGGCAGCCGGCTTCACCGCGGGTGCGGAGCGGGACGCCGAGGGCACGGGCCCCGCGCCCACCGGCGGTCCGGCCGACGCACCCCGCCCGGACACGCCCTCGGCCGCCGCCCGGCCTGCCGCGTTCGGCGCGCGCGGCTCGCTTGCCACCGCGCGGCGGCTGGTGCCGCTGCTCGTGGGCTGGCGGAGCATCGCGAGCGTGCCCGGCATGCTCATGGTCGCGGCCTTCGCCGCCTGCTCGGCGCTCTTCCTCACGGTGGCCGGCGGGCTGTGGGCCTTCCTCCAGTGGCCGCCGCTGGATGACAGCCTCGACGTGCTCTACAAGGGGCTCGCCGCCATTGCGACCGCACTGCTCGTGGTGCCCGCCGTCACGCTGGGGCAGTCCGCGGCCACGCTGTCCGCCCGCCGGGAGGACGAGCGGCTGTCCACGCTGTCGCTGCTGGGGGCCTCGCGCACCACCGTCACGCTCGTCTCGCTCGCCGAGCCGCTGCTCATGGCGGCCCTGGGCACGCTGGCCGGTATCGCGGGCTACCTGGTGCTGGCGCTGCCGCTGAGCCGGATCCCGTTCCAGGGCCACGGCCTGGGCTATGACGCGATGATGCTGCCCTGGTGGGTGCTGCTGCTCGCCGCGGCGGGGCTGCTCCTGGTGAGCGCCTGCAGCGCGCTCGTGGGCCTGCGCCGCATCGCAATCTCGCCTTTGGGCGTGCGCACGAAGTCCCTGGAGGCCCGCTTCCCAGTGGGGCGGATCATCGCGGGCGCGCTGCTCGTGCCCGCCTGCGGGATCGCCGTGTTCGTCAGCAAGGCGGGGACCACCGTGGCGGTGATCTGCGCGGGCCTGTTCGCGATGATCCTGCTGGGCATGCTGCTCGTCGACGTGCTGGGCGTGCTGTTCGTCCGCCTCGTCGCCTGGGCCCGCGGGCGCCGCGCGCGCTCGGCCCACCAGCTCATCGCCGCGCGGCTCGTGAGCGCCTCGCCCAAGCAGTACTGGCGGCGGGTCTCCGGGCTCGCGCTGACGGCGTTCACCGCGACGTTCGCCGGCACCGGGGTCGCCCTCATCGGCGCGGCCGGCAGCGAGGGGCTGACCGGACCCGAGCGCTACCTCATGGACGACATCCTCACCGGAGTCCTCCTGACCCTGGGCATCGCGTTCCTCTTCATCGCGGCCTCGGCCGTCATCAACCAGGCCGCGGACATCTACGACCGCGCCGCCACCTACCGGGAGCTGCACGCCGCGGGGATGGCGGAGGAGACGGTGCGCCGGATCAACGTCAGCGCCGTCATGATGCCGGTCGTGTGGGTCTCCGCGTTCGCCGGCGGGCTGGGCCTGTTCCTCGTGCTGCCGTTCGCCGGGATGGCCCTCGTCATGAAGCCGGCGACGTTCCTCGTGCTCCTCGGGTCCATCGTCGTGGGTGCGCTCATCGTCCGCGCGGGGCTGCTGGTGACGAACCCGCTCGTGCGCAGGGTCACGCTCTCCCAGGGCTGAGGCCCGCCGCGCGCCGGCCGCTGGCCGTGCAGGTGTGCCGCCCCGCGCCCGAGGTGCGGTTCCGGATTCGCCCGGGCCCGCACCTCGGGCGCGGGGGCGGCCCGTCTGCTGGGCGAAGCGCCGCCTTGACCCTGACGCGACGTGAGGGACCAGCCTGCGGGGTGTGGGAGATGATGAGCGGATGAGCAGCGCAGCCGAGCCGGACGAGGGTCTCACGGTGGGCGCCACCGCGCGCGCCGTGGGCGTGAGCGTGCGGGCGCTGCACCACTGGGACGAGATCGGGCTGGTGAGCCCGAGCGCGCGGACCTGGGCGGGCTACCGGCTGTATGCGGGCTGCGACATCGCCCGGCTGCAGCGGGTGCTCGTCTACCGCGAGCTCGGCATGCGCCTGGACGAGATCGCCCGGGTGCTCGACGACCCGGACGTGGACGTCGCTGGCCACCTGGTCCGACAGCGGGAGCTGCTCGCCGCTCGCATCGACCGCCTGCAGGAGATGGTCTCCGCAGTCGATCGGATGATGGAGGTCCACAGGATGGATGAGAGGCTCACACCGCAGGAGCAGGCGGAGGCGTTCGGCAGCCAGTGGGACGACCGCTACGCCCAGGAGGCGCAGGAGCACTGGGGCGATACGCCGGAGTGGGAGCAGTCGGAGCGGGTGAAGGCGCAGCTGAGCGCCGCGGACTGGGAGCGCGTGCGCGCCGAGGCGGAGTCCTTCGAGGAAGACCTCGCCGCGGCGTTCGCCGCAGGGACGGCGCCGGGCTCACCGGCCGCGAATGCGCTGGCCGAACGGCACTTCGCCCAGATCGGGCAGTGGTTCGACATGACGCACCAGAAGCAGGTGCTCATCGCCACCGGCTACGTGCAGGACCCGCGCTACGTCGAGTACTACGACCGGCTCGGGGCGGGGCTGACCGCCTGGCTCAAGGAGGTCATCGACGCCAACGCGCGCGCCCACGGCGTGGATCCGCAGGCCGCGCGCTGGGAGTGACCGGGGCAGGGCCCGGTGGCGCCGCGAGCGGCGTCGCCGGGTCCGTGCCGGACGGTAGTCTTAGGCGTGCTCTCCCCGGGGGCGAGGTGCGCGGGCGCGCGGTGCTGGCCGGCGCCGCGGGCGCGGGAGAGGCGAGTGCGATGGGACGGAGACGATGAGCGAGACGGACAACTGGCAGCGGGCGGAGGCGGGCCTGCGCACGCCCCCGCAGGATCTCGAGGCCGAGTCGAGCGTGCTGGGCGGCATGATGCTGTCGAAGGACGCGATCGCCGACGTCGTGGAGAACCTGCGCGCGGACGACTTCTACAAGCCCGCCCACGAGACGATCTACGACGCGATCCTCGATCTTTACGCCCGCGGTGAGCCCGCGGACGCCGTGACCGTCGCGAATTCCCTGTCGAAGACCGGTGGCCTGGCCCGCGTGGGCGGCGCAGCCTATCTGCACACGCTCATCGCGTCGGTCCCCACGGCCGCGAACGCGGGCTTCTACGCCAACATCGTGCGCGAGCAGGCGCTGCTGCGCCGGCTCGTCGAGGCCGGCACGCGCATCGTGCAGATGGGCTACGACGCGGAGGGCGACACCGACGACCTCGTCAACCGGGCGCAGTCCGAGGTCTACCAGGTCACCGAGCGCAACGCGTCCGAGGACTACGTGCGCCTGTCCGAGATGATCAACCCGGTCATGGAGGAGATCGACCGGACCGCCTCGCACGGGGACGACACCGTGGGCGTGCCCACGGGCTTCTACGAGTTCGACGAGCTCACCAACGGCCTGCATCCAGGGCAGATGATCGTCATCGCCGCCCGCCCCGGCGTGGGCAAGTCGACGCTGGCACTCGACATGGCGCGCTCGGCGGCCATCCACCACAGCCAGGCCACGGTCGTGTTCTCCCTGGAGATGGGCCGCCAGGAGCTGACGATGCGCCTGCTGAGCGCGGAGTCGGGGATCCCGCTGCAGTCGCTGCGCCGCGGTGAGCTCGCACAGTCGGACTGGACGACGCTGGCATCCGTGACGGGCAACATCAACGACGCGCCGTTCTTCATCGACGACTCGCCCAACATGGCGCTCACGGAGATCCGCGCGAAGTGCCGGCGGCTCAAGCAGCAGCACGATCTGAAGATGGTCGTCATCGACTACCTGCAGCTCATGAGCTCCGGCAAGCGCGTCGAGTCCCGTCAGCAGGAGGTCTCCGAGTTCTCCCGCTCGCTCAAGCTGCTGGCCAAGGAGCTCGAGGTGCCCGTCATCGCGCTCTCCCAGCTCAACCGGTCCTCCGAGCAGCGCACGGACAAGCGCCCCATGATCTCCGACCTGCGCGAATCCGGTTCGATCGAGCAGGACGCGGACATGGTGCTCCTCATCCACCGCGACGACATGTACGACAAGGAGTCCCCGCACGCCGGTGAGGCCGTCATCATGGTCGCCAAGCACCGCAACGGGCCGACCGGCGACATCACGGTGGCCTTCCAGGGTGCGCGCTCGCGGTTCGCCAATATGCCGCGGTAGGGGCGGGGTCAGCGGGGTCGGAGTGCGCTCGCCGGTGTCGCTCGGCTCATCGGCCGCAGCGCTGAGACCCCGCATCTCGGTTCGCGCGGGCGCCCTTCCGCGGCCGACCGAGCAGTGGTTGGCTTGAGGCAGCGCCGTCCAGTGCTCAGCCGGCGGCGCGTCGTAGCCACAGGGAGGCGGAAATGAACGCGCAGGCCCCGATCCCCTGCGCCGGCCGCCGAGCGGAGGACGCCCCCGGTCACTGGCTCCTGGCGCGGCTGGGAAAGCGCGTGCTGCGGCCCGGCGGTCTCGGGCTGACCCGCGCGCTGCTCGCCCATGCGCAGCTGCGCGGGGCGGATGTCGTCGAACTCGCACCGGGGCTGGGGCGCACGGCCGTGGAGATCCTGGCGGCCGCACCCGCGTCGTACACAGGAGTGGAGAAGGACCCGGACGCCGCGGTGCAGGCGGAGATCGCGGTGGGCCCCCGGGCGCGGATCGTCGTCGCCGATGCCGCGAAAACGGGACTGCCCGACGCCTGCGCCGATGCCGTCGTGGGCGAGGCGATCCTCACGATGCACACGGATGCCGCGAAGACTGCCATGATCGCGGAGGCGGCCCGGCTGCTTCGCCCCGGAGGCCGCTATGCCATCCACGAGCTCGGGCTGCGCCCAGACGGCCTCGATGACGAGACCAAGACGGCCCTGCGCCGGCAGCTGGCCCGCGCGATCAAGGTCAACGCCCGCCCCCTCACCGTGGCGGAGTGGAGCGCACTGCTCGAGGACGCCGGACTCGTGGTGGAGTGGACCGACACCGCGCCCATGGCCCTCCTCCAGCTGCGGCGCAATCTCGCCGACGAGGGTGTGCGCGCCACCCTGCGCATCATCGGCAACGTGCTGCGCGACGCTCAGGCGCGGCGCCGCGTCCTGGGCATGCGCGCGGTGTTCCGCGCTCATCGCCATAGCCTGTGCGGCGTCGCCCTGGTGGCGCGCAAACCCGCATAGCCCGCGGGCCCGAGTGGACCGCCCGCACGTGCCGCTCCCGCGCGGGGCAGTAGCGTGGCCCCATGAGCTCAGAGGCCGAAGCCGGCGCATCCGTGTGGCTGCTGGGCACCCGACCAGAGGACACGGCATCCGGCCTCCCAGCTCCCCACTCCGCTCGCGGCGTCGTGGCGGTGGAACTGGACGGCGCCGGTGAGCCGAGCGCGCGCCGCGAATTCGATGCCAGTGAGCTGCCCGGCTTTGTGCGCGCCCGCGCAGGGCGCCCGACGCGCTTTGCCTTCAGCGATACGCCCCTGTGGTATCCGCCGCTGCTGGCCGCCGGGGTGACCATCGAGCGCTCGCGGGACCTGCGCCTGGCGCATGCGATCCTCGCGGGTGCGCAGGCGCTCGCCGGCGCCCCGGAGGGCCGGGCGCTCGCCGCTGCGCAGGAGTGGGCCGCACCCCCGCTGACCGAGGTGGAGGATCTGCGCGGCGAGGCGCTGTTCGACGTCGAGGAGTTCGGCTCCGAGCGGCGCCGGGCGCGCACCAAGCAGGTGCCCCACGACATCGACTCCGCGCTCGCCGAATACCGGCGACAGGAGCGGGCCATCGCGGCCTCTGCCCAGCCGGCCCGTCTGCGCCTGCTGCTTGCCGCCGAATCCGCCGGCGGGCTTGTGGCCGCGGAGATGCAGGCCGCCGGGGTGCCGTGGGACGTGGCCGAACACGACCGGATCCTCGCGGAGCACCTGGGGCCGAGGCCCATGGAGGGCGCCAAGCCCGCCAAGATGCTCGAGGTCGCCCAGGAGGTGCGGGCGGCGCTGGGCGATCCGCGCGCCAACCTCGACTCACCACCGCGGCTGCTCCAAGCCCTGCGCAACGCCGGGATCAACGTGGCCTCCACCTCCAAGTGGGAGCTGCGCGAGCACGACCACTCGGCTGTCGAACCGCTGCTGCGCTACAAGAAGCAGGCGCGGCTGCTCGCCGCGAACGGCTGGAACTGGCTGGACGAGTGGGTGCGCGATGGCCGCTACCGCCCTGTCTACGTGCCCGGCGGGGTCGTGACCGGGCGCTGGGCGGCCAGCGGCGGCGGGGCGCTGCAGATCCCGCGCCAGCTGCGCCCGGCCCTGCGCGCGGATCCCGGTTGGACGCTCATCTCCGCAGATGTCGCACAGCTCGAGCCCCGGGCGCTCACCGCCATGTCCGGGGACCGCGCCATGGCCGAGGCCGGGCGGGGCCGCGATCTCTACTCCGGCCTCGTGGAGGAGGGCATCGTCGGCACGCGCCAGGAGGCGAAGATCGCGGTCCTGGGAGCCATGTACGGCTCGACGACGGGGGAGAGCGGACGGCTGGTGCCGCGCCTGCGGACAAGCTTCCCCGCGGCCATGGCGCTCGTCGACTCCGCCGCCGAGGTGGGCCGCAGGGGCGGGCGCGTGTCCACCTGGCTGGGCCGCACCTCACCGGAGCCCGACGAACGGTGGCGTGAAGCGCAGGCGCGCGGGAACAGGTTCGACGCGAGTCCCCAGGATGAGAACCGCGCCCGGCGGGCCGCCGGCGACTGGGGTCGCTTCACACGCAACTTCGTCGTCCAGGGCACCGCCGCCGAATGGGCGCTGGCGTGGCTTGCCGACCTGCGGCTGCGCCTCGCCCAGCTTCCCGCGACAGGCGGTGAGCCGGCCCGCGCCTCGGGACCGGTGTTCGAGCGGCGCGCCCATCTGGTGTTCTTCCTCCACGACGAGGTGATCGTCCACGCCCCGCTGGAACAGGCCGAGGTCGCGGCACAGGCCATCCGCGAGGCCGCCGCGAGTGCGGGGCGGGTCATGTTCGGCCAGGCGCCGGTGGACTTCCCGCTCGACCTCACGGTGGCCGAGCGGGCGGCAAAGGGGTAGGTGGCCTGGAACAGCTACGGAGCGGCCGGGGCAATGATCGCGAAGATGAGCATCGCTACGGCCAACCCGAGGATGACGAGCGATGCGAGGGCCAGCAGAGTTTTCGAAATGAACTTTCGCTTCCAGACCAGAATTATGCCGGCAAGCACAATCGAGATCCCGACGGGTGAGAACGCAACGAGTTGTTGTGATGTTCTCAGCGGCACAATGTTGCCCGCCGAATAAAAGGCTAGGAAGAGTGCTGGGATACCTAAAATGATCGCTGCGACGGACAACACGGTGTTAAAAATGCTTTGAGTTTGTGCTTCGTTATTCACCGCATCGCCCGCGGCTGTACTCAGTGTAGCCTCGACCGCCGCGATTTCTTCCGTGCAGAGATTCTCTAGGCCCTCCATGTGTCGGATCGCCGAGTCATATAGTTGCATGAGGCTGGGGTCTGGAGGTGCGAGTTCTTTTTTGTTGTAAACAATAGATGGATCGCGATGGCGGCGATAGAAATGATAGAGGTTACTATCGATCTTCCATGCGTTAAATCCTTCGCGGCGGGAATCCGACGTAAGGTCGCGTGTTTGGCTGGCGATGTCAAGGCGTCGAAGCAACATGGGGCTCGCCGGCGAGCAGTCGAGCGAATGCCTCGGTGGGCGTGAGATAGCCCAGTCGGCGGCGGGGTCGATTGTTGATCTCCTCGGCGATGGTGGTGAG
>NZ_WWEQ01000006.1 GCF_009857845.1 Brevibacterium rongguiense
GTGCGCGAGCTCGTGGCGCCCGGCCGCGCACAGCGCCTGGCCACCCCGTGGGCCGCGCTGCGCGGCATCGCGCCGGTCGCAGCGCTCGCCGGGCCCGGCGAAGCCGTGCCCTACGGCGAGGCCTGGGGAGACGGACTGCTGTGGGGCCTGGCCCCACTGCCGCAGCACCGGGCGTACTGGTTCGCCGCGTGGCCCGACGGCCAGCGCTCCGAGCCCCTCGATCCTGCGGCCGCCGCCGCCCGCGCCCGCATCCCGCTGCGCTCACAGCGCGCACATCCGGCCATCGTGCGCGCGCTCGACGCGGGCTCCGGGATCCTCGCGGCGCGGCTGTGGGAGGCGCCCCCGCTGCGCCGCTACGTGCGGGGCCGCTACGCGGTGATCGGCGATGCCGCGCACGCTGCGCTGCCGAACCTGGGACGCGGCGCGAACGACGCGATCCTCGACGCGGTGGCGCTCGCCGCAGCGCTCAACCGCACTGCCGAGGCGCACCCGCGCGGCCGGGAGCGCGCGCTCGCGGCATGGCAGGCCCGCAGGCTGGCCTCCACTCAGGCCGCACGCGCCGGGGCCCGCGCAGTCATGGGCGTGGCGACGGGGCGGCGGCTGCGCTGGCTGCGCGAGGCCGCCTCCGCGCGGCCATGACCGATGAGCCGGCCGGTGGACCTGTCGGATTCGGAGCGGGCCCCACGCGCGGTCAGCGCGAGTCAGGGCAGGCAGGCCTCGCGGCGTCCGGGTGCGACACGCGCTAGCCTGGAGCCAGCCGAGCACACCGCGCGGCTGCCCGAGGGGAAGTGGGGCGCAGATGGTCACCCAGCAGGTCGTGTCGAAGCCCGCGCGCACGGGCATGTTCCTCACGCTCACGGTGCGCCCGGGCGGCGAGGACGCCGTGCGCGCGTTCCTCCCGGCCCTCTCCGGCCTCACCCGCTCCGTGTCCTTCCGCGTGCCGGACGCGGACCTGCTGTGCGTCGCGGGCATCGGGGCGCAGCTGTGGGAGCGGCTCTACGCAGCCCCCGCGCCCCTGCAGCTGCACACACTGGCGCCCATCGAGGGCCCGACCCACACCGCGCCCTCCACGCCGGGCGACATCCTGCTCCACATGCGGGCGCGCTCGGTGGACATGTGCTTCGAACTCGCGCGCATCGCGCTCGCGCAGCTGGGCGACGCCGTCACGATCGTCGACGAGGTCCACGGCTTCAAGTACTACGACATGCGCGACCTGCTGGGCTTCGTGGACGGCACCGCCAACCCGGAGGGCGATGCCGCGCTGCAGTCGGTGCTCATCGGGGATGAGGATCCGGCCTACCGGGGCGGCAGCTACGTCATCGTCCAGAAGTACATCCACGACCTCACCGCGTGGGAGTCCCTCACCGTCGAGGAGCAGCAGCGGGTGATCGGGCGCACGAAGCTCGAGGACGTGGAGCTGCCCGACGACGTCAAGCCGTCGAATTCGCACGTCGCCCTCAACACCATCACGGACGCCGACGGGGTCGAGCACGACATCTTCCGCGAGAACATGCCGTTCGGCTCGTTCGAGGCCAAGGAGTTCGGGACGTTCTTCATCGGCTACGCCGGGGACGTCTCCGTGACCGAGCAGATGCTGGTCAACATGTTCATCGGCGATCCGGTGGGCAACCACGACCGCATCCTCGACTTCTCCACCGCCGTGACGGGCGGGCTGTTCTTCATCCCCTCGATCGCCCGCCTCGACTCGATGGACGCGCTGCCGGCGGCGCCGGTGGGCGCCGGGGCGCAGCCGGCGGTGCCCGCGCCCGTGACCCCCGCCAACGCCGTGCCCGGCGGCTACCGGGGGCCGCAGGAGCAGAACTCCGGCGCCGGCATCGCGGACGCCGAGCAGCCGGGCGGCCCCGAGTCGCACGCGCCCGGCGCGGGTGAGCAGGCCGGTGCGGTCGAGCAGCCCGGTGCGGGCGGAGGGGATGGCTCGCTGGGCATCGGGAGCCTGCGCCCGAGCGGGCAGGCACCCCAGCACTGATCAGCAGCATGACACCACACTTCGCAGCCGCGGCGGCTGCACCGACCCGAAGGGGGACGCCGTGAAGAACCTGCATCGCGAACTGGCACCGATCTCCGAGGCCGCCTGGGCCAACCTGGAGGGGGAGATCCGCTCCACCTTCGCCACCCGCATCGCCGCTCGGCGCTTCGTCGACATGCCCGAGGCGCGCGGCACCGAGTTCTCCTCCCTCACGACGGGCCGGGAGGCCGAGGCCACGAGCCCGGTCGAGGCGGTGCGCGCCCGCCGCCGCGAGGTGCTGCCCGTCGTCGAGCTGCGCGCGCCCTTCTCCCTCAGCCGCGAGGAGATCGACTCCGTTGCCCGCGGTGCCGTGGACCCGGACTGGGGCCCCGCCCAGGACGCCGCGGCGCAGCTCGCGCGCGCGGAGGACTCCGCCGTCTTCGAGGGCCTCGACGGCATCACCGGCATCATCCCGGCCACCCCGAACGCGGCCATCGGGCTGCCGGAGAGCATCCGGGAGCTGCCCGACGCCGTCTCCCGCGCCATCGAGGCGGTCCGCCTCGCCTATGTGGGCGGCCCCTACAGCCTGCTGCTGTCCGCCGAGCTCTACACCCAGGTCGTCGAGACGGTCGACCACGGCTACCCGGTGCTCGCCCACATCCAGCGCGCGCTCGGCGAGGGGCGCATCATGTGGGCGCCCAACCTCACGGGTGCGCTGCTCGTGTCCGAGCGCGGCGGCGACTTCGAGCTGCACCTCGGCCAGGACCTCTCCGTGGGCTACCTCGCCCACGACGCGCAGACGGTGACGCTCTACCTGCAGGAGTCGCTGACCTTCCGCATCGCCACCCCGGAGGCGGCCGTCGCGCTGCGCGGCTGAGCCGCCGCGGGGCGTGCGCGCGGCCGGCGCGAAACCGCCGTTTCGCGCGCACGTTCCTGAGCCTTTCCCGTGCTTACCATGGGAGCCATGGAATCAGTCCGCTCACACCTGAACCGGTACGTCGCCGGGATGGGCGAATCGCCCATCCGCAAGCTCTTCGGCATCGCCCACGATCCCTCGATCATCAGCTTCGCCGGTGGCCACCCCGCCCCGGAGCTCTTCGACACCGAGGGTCTGTCCCGCGCGTTCTCCCACGTCATCGACGCCAATGGGGGGCGCGCCCTCCAGTACGGGCCCACCGATGGCGAACCGGAGATGCGCGAGGCCGCCGCCAAGCGCCTCGCCGAACAGGGCGTGCCCACCTCGCCGGCCAACGTGCTCATCACCTCGGGCTCCCAGCAGGGGCTGGGGCTGCTCTCGCAGACCCTGTTCAACCCCGGCGACATCGTGCTCGTGGAGAACCCCACGTACATGTCCGCCCTCCAGGCGTTCGCGCTGCAGGGCGTCGAGTTCCGGGCGCTGCTCTCCGATGAGGGCGGTGTCATCCCGGAGGCCCTCGACACCGCGATCCGGTACTGGAAGCCGAAGGCCGTCTACCTCATCCCCACGTTCCAGAACCCCACGGGCGTCACGATGCCCTGGTCCCGGCGCACCGCGATCGCGGACGTCATCGCCGCCCACGACGTGTGGCTCATCGAGGACGACCCATACTCCGAGCTGCGCTTCACGGACGAGGTGCTGCCCCCCATCGTGTCCGACCCGCGCCTGGACGACCGGTCCTTCCTGGCCAACTCGCTGTCGAAGGTGCTGGCGCCGGGCCTTCGGGTGGGGTGGCTGCGCGGGCCGGAGGAGGTCCTCGAGCGGGTGGGCGTGGCCAAGCAGGGCTCGGCGCTGCAGACCTCGACCGTCGACCAGCTCGCCGCCGTCCACTACCTGGAGCACACGGACCTCGAATCCCGCCTGGTCACGGTGCGCGCGGAGTATGCTTCGCGGATGAACACGATGGTCGACGAGCTCGCTGAGATCCTGCCGCCCGGATCCGTGCTCACGAAGCCGGCCGGGGGCATGTTCGTGTGGGCGCGCCTGCCGGAGGGCTTCGACACCTCGGAGCTCGTCTACCGGGCGATCGAGCTCGGCACGATCTTCGTCCCCGGTGCGCCCTTCTACGTCGAGGAGCCGGACGAGCGGACGATGCGGTTCTCGTTCGTCTCCCACGGTTCGGAGACGATCGCGCAGGGCCTGCGGCGCATGGCGCCGCTGTTCGCATAGGAAGCGGAGGTCCGCCGGGATCCCGGCGGAGCCCGCCGGGAGAAGGGGACGCCGATGTCCACCATGAGCTTCAAGCCGACCCCCGAGGCCGCGGGGCCCGCGCACTCGGGCCGTGTGGCGCTGGTCGCCGTGATCGCCGCGTTCGGCGGCTTCCTGTTCGGCTTCGACACCTCCGTCATCAACGGCGCGGTGAACGCGCTGCGCGCGGGATTCGGGATGAGCGAGGGCCTCACGGGCTTCTCCGTCTCCTGCGCGCTGCTCGGCTGCATGGTGGGCGCGTGGTTCGCCGGCGGGCTCGCCGACCGCTACGGCCGGGTGCGCTCGATGATCGTCGCCGCCGCGCTCTTCTTCGTCTCCGCGCTGGGCTCCGGGCTCGCACCCGACGTGCTGTGGCTCATCGTGTGGCGCGTGGTGGGCGGCCTGGGCGTGGGCATGGCCTCGGTCATCGCCCCCGCCTACATCGCCGAGGTGTCCCCCGCCCGGGTGCGCGGGCGGCTGGGCTCGCTGTGGCAGCTGGCGATCGTGGCCGGCATCTTCGTCGCGCTGCTCTCCGACGCCTACCTCGCCCAGCTGGCCGGGGGCGCGGGCGCGCAGCTGTGGTTCGGCCTCGCCGCGTGGCGCTGGATGTTCATCGCCGAGGCGGTGCCCTCCGTCCTCTACGGCATCATGGCGTTCGCGATCCCGGAGTCCCCGCGCTACCTCGTGGCCCGCGGCAAGCTCGACCGGGCCGCGCGGGTGCTGCGGGAGATCGTGGGACTCGAGGGCGGTGAGAGCGCCGAGGCCAAGATCGCGCAGATCCAGTCGACGATCACGATGGAGAAGCGCCAGACGCTGCGCGACCTCATCGGCGCGAACGGGCGGATCATGCCGATCGTGTGGATCGGGATCGCGCTGGCCGTGTTCCAGCAGTTCGTGGGCATCAACGTGATCTTCTACTACTCGTCCACGCTGTGGCAGGCGGTGGGCTTCGCGGAGAGCGACTCGATGACGATCACCGTCATCACCTCCGTGACGAACATCGTCGTCACGGTCGTCGCGATCGCCTCGGTCGACCGGGTGGGCAGGCGGCCCCTGCTCATCGCGGGCTCGGCAGGGATGGCGGTCTCCTTGGGCGTCATGGCCCTGTGCTTCGCCCAGGCCGTCACTGTCGACGGCAAGGTCAGCCTGCCGGGCGCCTGGGGCATCACGGCGCTCATCGCCGCGAACCTCTTCGTCATCTTCTTCGGCGCCACGTGGGGGCCGATCATGTGGCTCATGCTCGGCGAGATGTTCCCCAACCGGATCCGCGCCGTCGCGCTGTCCGCGGCCGCGGCCGTCAACTGGCTGGCGAACTTCGCGATCTCCACGCTCTTCCCCGCGATGGCGGACTTCTCACTCGCCGCGGCCTACGGCTTCTACGCCGTGTGCTCGCTGCTCTCGCTGTTCTTCGTCCTCAAGTGGGTCCCCGAGACCAAGGGCGTGGAGCTCGAGGAGATGACCGAGGGCGCGCACACCCGCGCCGCGTAGTCCGGCGCTCGGCCGCGGCCCCGGCGCTCAGCCGCTTCGCGGCAGGCCGAGTGAGAATGCGGTGCCGGCAATCGACCAGATCTCGAACTTCTCCAGGGCCTCGCGCGTCAGCCGCCTCCCGGTTTCGAAGTCCGGGTCCCGGCTGACGACGATCGAACGGCCGTTGGCGAGCAGCACCGCGTTCGCATCGATCCGCTCCAACAGACCGTCGAGATCGCGCTCGATGTCGCGCACAATGACATCGACGCCGACAATCCCGAAGAATTCCCCGTCGATGAGGACCGGTGCGGAAAAGGTCAGGGTGAAATCGTCCGTGCAGAGGTAGTCGACATACGGGCCGACCATGCACGCGGCGCCCGTGCGCAGGGGAACGCTGTACCACTCGCTGTCATCGAACCCGTGCTGGTAGTCGCCCACGCCGGTCTGATCGGCATCGAGAGGCTGCAGCTGAGCGCCGCCTTCGCGCTCCCTAAGCTGCCACCAGACCATTCCACCGCCCGACGAGCGGATCTGCGGATGTCCGCTGACGAACCCGGCACCGACGAAGTGCGAATCCAGGGAAAGCGTCTCCTCGATGCAGGCGCGCACGTCCGCCGCGCGGGGGGCGTCCCCCTCGCCTATTGCGCTCACCGCGATCTTGATGAGGCGGCCCTGCAGAACCGCAATCTGCCGGTGCCACTCGTGGACCAGCGATTCGCATCGGCGAATCGCTTCGACCGCCCGCGGATCATCTCGATACTGCCGACCTCGCATACCCTTCACGCCTCCTCATGGTTGCGGACGTCGAGCAGCCAGCGCACCGCTGTGCCCACCGCAGTCCGGCGCTGTGCGATGGCGCCTTCGACATCCTCGTCGGCCAGTCGGATGAGCATTTCCCGGTGCAGGCGCCCAAGATTCACTCGTGCCTCGTGCTCATTCATGCACATCCACAGCAGGGGGGCGAATTCGTTCTGAATGGCGATCTGCTCGCGGACCAGTCGCACGGACTGCGAGAGGCCGGCGAGCCTCAGATCGAGGCTTCCCTGTGCCACGCGCGCCTCACCACCGGAGTGTACGGACATCGCCGACGCGAAGCGGCCCACCATCGTCTCGGCTTCGCCGGCCACACCCTGCCCGGCGATCCTGCGCAGAACAGCTTCCGCGATCGCGAGGAAGTATGTCCCGTAGTCGACGAGCTCGGCACGCGAAAGGCCGCGGACCCGCTGCCGCATCAGTTCCTCGGCGCGTCCGACGTCGATGTCGACGAAGCTGCCACCGCCCCTGCCCCGCCTTGTCATGACGAAACCGGTCACTCGCAGCTGTTGGAGCGCCTCGCGAACGGTGACCATGGAGACCTGGAAGCGGGACGCGAGCGCCGCCTCGCTCGGCAGCCGCTCACCCGGCGCCAGGATGCCAAGAGCGATTGCATCCTGCAGACGGCCGCGGACCTGGTCCACCAGCGCCGAGCTGCCGATAGGGGCGAATACCGCCGAACCAGGCGCTGATTCCGGCATGTGCAGCGCTCCCTCCCTCACCGAGGTCATGCGGATGCGGCCCACCGACTGCGCGAAGCCAGCGATCTCAAGATTAACTCACAAGCGCTTGTAAACATATGAAGTCATATGTTTATATGTTCCACAACACATTTTCCGCTCTCACGATGAGCGGCCAATGGCAGAGGCGCCGCGCTCCAACAGGCACCGGGAGACAACGAGAATCAACCTGAGGAGACACATGTCCGATCCGGCTGCACATGGGGCCGACGCAACGCAGTCAACCTCGGGATCGACTGCCCCCGCGATCAGGCTGACCGACCTGCGCCGCGCCTTCGGCAATGTCACCGCCGTCGACGGTGTCACGCTCGACATCCCCGCCGGTGAATTCTTCTCCATGCTCGGCCCGTCCGGTTCGGGAAAGACGACGGTGCTCCGGCTCATCGCCGGATTCGATACTCCGACGGCCGGTTCAATCGAGCTCTTCGGCAAGCCCGTGCAGAAGCTGGCACCCTATGACCGCGACGTCAACACCGTCTTCCAGGACTACGCCCTCTTCCCTCACCTCAGCGTTCGGGAGAACGTCGAGTTCGGGCTGAGAATCCGGCGTCTGGCGCGGGCGGAGCGCAGGCAGCGGGCGCTTGCGGCCCTCGAGCGCATGCAGCTTGCACATCTCGCCGATCGCAAACCCTGGGAGCTCTCCGGCGGCCAGCGTCAGCGAGTGGCGCTGGCCAGGGCCATCGTGGTCGACCCGAAAGTGCTCCTCCTCGACGAGCCGCTCGGAGCTCTCGACCTCAAACTCCGCGAGCAGATGCAGGTCGAACTCAAGCAGCTGCAGCGGGACCTGGGGATCACGTTCATCTTCGTCACACACGATCAGGAAGAGGCACTCACGCTCTCCGACCGTGTCGCCGTCTTCAACGACGGATCCATCCAGCAGGTGGACTCACCGCAGGCTCTCTACGACCATCCGCGCACCGAGTTCGTCGCCACCTTCGTGGGCACCTCGAATGTCTTCGCGCCGGAGCAGGCACAGCGCTATCTGGCCCATGAGGGCACGGTGTCCGTCAGGCCGGAGAAGATTCGCATCCTGAAGCCGGATACGACCGCCTCTCCCGGTCTGGTGGGCACCATCGAGGAGCGCATCTTCGTGGGCTCGGGGACTCGCACCCTAGTGCGGCTTGCAGACGAGCTTCAGTTGGAGATCCTCGAACCCGCAGGCAGCCCCGAACGCCGCCGCGGTGATCGCGTCGGCCTGGCGATCAGCGAAACCGATGTCCACAGCCTGGCCGCAAGCCCCCCGAAGCCCGAAGAACCGAAGGCGACCGCCGCCACCAATCAGGAGGAAAAATGAAGACCAGTCTGCGCACCCGCCTGAGCGCGGCGGCAGCGATCGCGGCAAGCACCGTGCTCACGTTCGGCATGACCGGCTGCGGGACCTCGTCCGGCAGCGATGACAGCGGCGGTGACGCGACGGCCGCCTCGACCCTCGGTGATGGCGAAGGCCAGGTCTCGATCCTCGCGTGGCCCGGTTACGTCGAAGACGGCTCGAACGATCCGAAGACCGACTGGGTCACCCCGTTCGAAAAGGAAACGGGATGCCAGGTCAAGTCCCAGACCTACGGCACCAGCGACGAGGCATTCAACCTCATGAAGCAGGGCGGCTTCGATGTCGTCGCTGCGTCGGGTGACCTCTCGCTGCGGCTCATCGCGGCGAAGGACGTGCAGCCGGTCAACACCGATCTCATTCCCAATTACGAGAAGGTCTACGACTTCCTCAAGAACCGTGACTGGAATTCGCGCGACGGCAAGAGTTACGGCGTGCCCCACGGGTATGGCGCCAATCTGCTCATGTACAACTCCGACACCTTCAAGAAGGCCCCGGACTCGTGGGACGTCGTCTTCGACAAGGCGGGTGAGAACAAGGGCAAGATCACCGCCTACGACTCCCCGATCTACATCGCCGATGCGGCTATGTACCTCATGAGCCACAAGCCGGAACTGGGCATCAAGAACCCCTACTCGCTCGATGAGAACCAGTTGAACGCGGCAGTCGATCTGCTGAAGGCCCAGCGCCCCAACATCAAGGAGTACTGGAGCGATTACCTCAAGGCCGTCCAGGGCTTCGACAACGGGTCGCTCGTGGCGGGCACGGGCTGGCAGGTCATCCTCAACAATCTGGAGAAGGGGAGCCCCGTCAAGGGGGTCGTTCCGAAGGAGGGTGTGACCGGTTGGAGCGATACGTGGATGATCTCGTCGAAGACCGAGCACCAGACCTGCTCGTACAAGTGGCTGAACTACATGACGAGCGCCAAGGGATCCGCCGCTGCAACCGAGTACTTCGGCGAAGCGCCCAACAATCCCGACGCCTGCAAGTACGCGAAAGACGAGAAGTTCTGCGATTCGTACCACGCCGGCGATGAAGAGTATGCGAAGAAGATCTGGTACTGGACCACGCCGATTGAGCAGTGCCTGGATGGGCGCACGGACGTCAAGTGCACGGACTACTCCGCCTGGACCCAGGCGTGGCAGCAGATCAAGGGTTAACGCATGAGTGACCGCGAACGCGAGCCCGGAACGGCGATTCCCTCTCCCCATCGCTCTGCTGCTCGCTCCCTTTCGGCCCTGTTCGGCCGGCGCCCCCGGCTTGCGCTCTCCGCGCTGCTGGTGGCGCCGGTGGGATGGCTGGTGCTCGTCTACATCGTTGCGCTGCTGCTGCTGCTCATCACCGCACTGTGGACGACGGACAGCTTTACGGGCCTGATCGTCCAGAAGTGGAACCTCGAGAATTTCAAGCAAGTCGTTATGGAGCCGCTCTATCGCACGGTCACACTGCGCACGCTCGGAATCGCGCTCGCCGTGACGGCTATCGACGTTCTCATTGCCCTGCCCGTCGGCTACTACATGGCGAAGGTTGCAAGGCCGCGCACCCAGGCGATCCTCGTGATCGCGTTCATGATGCCGTTGTGGGCTGCCTACTTGGTCAAGGCGTATGCGTGGCGATCGATCTTCTCGGACGGCGGCATCCTGTCCTCCCTCGGCCACTCCCCTGGCCTCGGACTCGCAGCGACGATCACCACCATGTCCTACATCTGGCTGCCGTACGTCATCATGCCCGTGTATGCGGGATTCCAGCGCGTGCCGAATTCGCTGTTGGAAGCGGCGGGAGACCTCGGAGCCAAAGGCTGGCGCACATTCCGCGCCGTCATCGTGCCGTTGGTCTGGCCATCGGTCATCGCGGGTTCGATCTTCTCGTTCTCGCTGACACTGGGCGACTACATCGCGATCCAGATCGTCGGCGGTTCCCAGCAGCTGCTCGGCACGCTGATCTACTCGAATGTGGGAACCGGCGGCAACATGCCCCTCGCCGCCGCAATCGCCTTCATTCCGATCGTGATCATCCTCGTGTATCTGCTGCTCGTCCGGCGCACTGGCGCCCTGAAGAATCTCTAGGAGGCGGCGTGCGCATCCCCGCAATCGTCAAGATCACCCTGGGCACCGTCGTCGGCGCCGTCCTCGTCTTCGTCTACCTGCCCCTTGCGGTCGTCGCTTTCAACTCGTTCAACGCCAGCCAGAACCTGGCTTGGCCGCCTCGCGCATTCACGCTCAAGTGGTGGGGACGCGCCCTCCACGACGCGGGGGCGCTCCACGCGCTGGGAACGAGCATCCTCGTCGCGGCGTGCGCTACGGCGGCCGCCCTGGTGCTCGGCACACTCGCGGCGATCGCGCTCGACCGTTTCGAGTTCTTCGGCAAGGAGTCGGTCAACCTCCTCATCATCCTCCCGATCGCCCTGCCCGGAATCATCACCGGCATCGCCCTGAATAACGCGTTCACGACCATGCTGGGGCTTCCCCTGGGCCTTATCACCGTCATCATCGCGCACGTCACCTTCTGCATCGTGACGATCTACAACAACGCGTTCGCCCGAATGCGGCGACTCAACGGCAACCTGCGCGATGCTGCGATGGATCTCGGGGCCGACTCGTTCACGACCTTCAGGCTCGTGACCTTCCCCCAGTTGCGCAGTGCCCTCTTCGCGGGCTCCCTCCTGGCGTTCGGGCTCTCGTTCGACGAGATCATCGTCACCCAGTTCACCGCGGGAACGAGCGTGCAGACTCTGCCTATCTGGATCTTCAACAACATGTTCCGACCGGGTCAGGCCCCCATCGTGGACGTGGTCGCGACATTCCTCGTCATCGTGTCCATCATTCCGATTGCGCTGGCGAATCGGATCGGCGGAAAGGAATCCATTCAGGCCAATGCGGCGTGAATCGACCTGCGCGCGGCGCCCACCACACCCGCGCCGCGTAGTCCGGCGCTCGGCCGCGGCCCCGGCGCTCAGCGCCCGGGCACCGCGCGCACCGTGATCTGCTGGAGCGTGTCGAACGGCGTGAGCGTGATCGACACCTCCCGCTCGCCCGTCGGCCCGGCCGTGCGCCAGCTGGCGCGCGCCGCCGTCTCCCAGACCGCCTCGGGCTCCCCCTCCGAGGCGCCCTGCGCCGCACCCCCCTCGTCCGCCGCCCGTTCGCCGGTGGCTGCGAGCACCGCCTCCCACGCCGCGCGGCGCTCGGCGCGCGGCTGGTCGAGGTCGACGTTGTCCTCGAAGAGCTCGTCGGCCAGGGCATCGTCCCAGTCGAGCACGAGCGCCTCGACGCGGGCAGGCAGGGCGCGCGCCTTGGCAGACGGCTCGAGCGCGCTCACCGGGCGCACGTCGCCCCGCCCGGGGCCCGGCCGGCCGGCACCGGCCCGGGCGGGCAGCACCGCCTCGAGGAAGCGGTCGAGGCCCTGGCGGGCGAGCAGCGTCGCCGGGCCGTACGTGCGATTGGCGAAGACGACGATGCCCGCGCCGCTGGCCGGGTGCCAGCGCATGTGCGACCCGAAGCCCGGGTAGCCGCCGGAGTGGTAGTTGAGCTGGCCGAAGCGCGCGTCGAAGCGGTGGTGGAGGCCGTAGCCGTAGGAGTCGACGGCGAGCTGCCGCTCCTCGCCGGCCACGGCCGCCAGCCCCTCGACGTCGACAAGGCGCTGCGCCTGCTGCATGTCGCGGCGCACGCGGTCCCACCCGTCGTGCCCGGCGTGCTCGCGCAGGGCGGTGCCGAAGCCGTGCATCCACGCGCCGATGTCCTTGACCGTGGAGAACAGCCCGCCGATCGCGGAGAACGCGCCCGGCGCGGAGAACGGCAGCTCGACAGGGGCGCCGGAGGCGTCGAACCGGTAGCCCGGCACGATCCGGCCGGCGTCCACCTCGGCGGTGGAGAAGCCCGTGTCCGCGAGCCCGGCGGGGGCGATGACGTGTTCGGCCACGACCTCGCGGTACCCGCGGCCGGTGAGCTCCTCGACGAGGCGGCCCAGCAGCGCGTAGGAGTAGTTCGAGTAGGCGAACCCCGCCCCCGGGGCGAAGCCGCTGCTCGCGGGGCGGGCCAGCAGCGCGTCGAAGTCCGCCCGGCTCAGCGCCTCCTGCCGGTCGGCCCACGGGTCGTCGGTGGGCAGGCCGGAGGCCATCGTGAGCGCATCGCGCACGGTCACCCGGGCCAGCCCGGGGTCCGCCTCCGGTGCCCGGAGCGCGAGGATGTAGCGCGGCAGCGGCGCGTCGAGGTCGAGGGCCGGGGCGCCGTCACGGGAGGGGATGAGCCCGGCGCGCAGTCCCAGCACCGCGGCCGCGGTGAAGGACTTCGTCATCGAGGCGATCCGGTAGATGCCGTCCGCGTTCTCCCCGGCCAGCAGCCGGCCGCCCAGGAACACGCCCCACGCCGGGCGGGGAACGTCGCGGGAGGCGAACTCCTCGTCGAGGAACGCGCCCACCTCCTCCGCGGCCCGCTGCGCTGAGGTCGTGTCCGCCTGTTCGCTTCCCTGTTCGCTCACGCGTCCCATCCTGCCAAACACCGGACCACCGCGGCCTCTTGCCCCGCAGCACCCGTACCCTGGAACGCATGAAGACTGTTGCATGCGTTGCGGCCACCGCCGCGGACAAGCCCCTGGAGAAGTCGACCCTGGACCGCCGCGACCTGCGCGACGACGACATCATGATCGAGGTCGAGTACTCGGGCATCTGCCACTCGGATATCCACACGGTGCGCGGCGAGTGGGGCCCGTGCCACTACCCCATGAGCCCCGGCCACGAGATCATCGGCCGGATCGTCGAGACCGGCCCGGCCGTAACCGGGTTCGAGGTGGGCGAGCGCGTGGGCGTGGGCTGCCTCGTCGACTCCTGCGGCGAGTGCGAGCAGTGCCTGGCCGGCCAGCAGCAGGACTGCCTCAACGGCAACGTGGGCACGTACAACTCAAAGGACCGCCGCGACGGCTCCATCACGCAGGGCGGCTACTCCACTCACATCCCGGTGAGCCAGGACTTCGCGATCCACATCCCCGAGTCGCTCGACCCGGCCGCCGCCGCGCCGCTGCTGTGCGCGGGCATCACGACCTACTCGCCCCTGGCCCGGTTCGGCGCGGGCCCCGGCACGAAGGTCGCGGTCGTCGGCATGGGCGGGCTGGGCCACATGGCGGTCAAGCTCGCCGCCGCCATGGGCGCCGAGGTCACGGTCATCTCCCACTCGCATGCGAAGGAGGACGACGGGCGCCGGTTCGGGGCCGTCGACTACGTGGCCACCGGCGATGACCCGCGGGCCCTCGACCGCCTGCGCGGCGCCTTCGACCTCATCATCAACACGATCTCCGCCCCGTTCGACGCCGTGGACTACCTGCGCGCGCTCAAGCCGCACGGCGCCATGGTGCTCGTGGGCCTGCCCCCGGAGCCCATGAAGATCCCCGCGGGCGCCCTCATCGGCGGGGGGAAGATCCTCGCGGGCTCGAACATCGGCGGCATCCCGCAGACCCAGGAGATGATCGACTTCTGCGCCGAGCACGGCATCACCGCGGAGATCGAGCTCATCGGGGCCGACCAGATCAACGAGGCCTACGACCGTGTGGTGGACTCCGACGTCAGGTATCGATTCGTCATCGACGCGAAGACGTTCTGAGCCCGCGGGGCCCCGGAGTCCCGCCCCCGCGTAGAGTGACCGGGAGCACGACCGCCCCCGCTCACCCCCGCACGCGGAAGGACCCGCCGTGGAAACGCTGACCAACCTCCTCGACGGCACGGACAAGATCTTCACGATCATCCTCGTGATCATGCTCGTGCCCATCGGCCTCTATCTGACGATCCGCACCGGCGTGGTCCAGCTGCGCATGCTCCCGGAGATGTTCCGGGTCATCGTCGAGCCCGCCGGCCACGATGCGGAGGGCAACAGGAACATCTCCCCGTTCCGCGCCTTCTGCATCTCCGCGGCCTCCCGCGTGGGCACCGCGAACATCGCCGGCGTGGCACTGGCGATCTCCACGGGCGGGCCCGGTGCCATGTTCTGGATGTGGGTGACCGCGATCGTGGGCGGCGCCACCGCCTTCACCGAGTCGACGCTCGGGCAGCTCTACAAGGTCAAGGATGGCCCCAGTTCCGCGGCGGCCCGGCCTACTACATCGCCAACGGCCTGAGCCTCAAGTGGCTGGGCGCGGTCTTCGCCGTCATCGTCGCGGTGACCTACGGCATCGTGTTCAACACCGTGCAGTCGAACTCAATCGTCGACGGCATGTCCACCTCGTTCGGCGACATGGCCGAGTCGAAGACGTTCGCGATCGTCCTGGGCATCGTGCTCGCGGTGGCCGCCGGCGCCATCTTCGTGGGCGGTGTCCAGCGCATCTCGAGCGCCGCGGCCATCATCGTGCCCGTCATGGCCGTGCTCTACCTGGGCATCGGCATCCTCGTGGTCGCGGGCAACCTCGACAAGGTGCCCGGCATGCTGGGCCTCATCTTCAGCCAGGCGTTCACGCTGCACTCGGTCGCCGGCGGGACGCTGGGCTCCATGATGCTCATCGGCATCCAGCGCGGCCTGTTCTCCAACGAGGCCGGCATCGGCTCGGTGCCCAACGCCGCGGCCACCTCGTCCGCCTCGCACCCGGCCAAGCAGGGCCTCGTCCAGGCGCTCGGCGTCTACTTCGACACGATCCTCGTGTGCTCGATCACCGGTTTCATCGTGCTCCTGTCCAACCCGGAGTACGGCGGGGACGCCGAGGGCGCGCAGCTGACCCAGAACGCCCTGAGCGCGGAGCTGGGCCAATGGGCAATCCACTTCCTCACGGTCGCGATCTTCTTCTTCGCCTTCTCCTCGATCCTGGGCAACTACTACTACGGCGAGACGAACATCGAATACCTCACGCGCTCACGCGGCGCGCTGTGGGCCTACCGCATCATCGTCATGGGCGCCGTGTTCCTGGGCGCCGTGGCCGCCCTGGACCTCGTGTGGACCGCGGCGAACATCTTCATGGCGATCATGGCCGTCATCAACCTCTTCGCGGTGGCCGCCCTGTCGAACAAGGCGCTGCGCGTGCTGAAGAACTACACCCAGCAGCGCAAGGCGGGCCTCGAGCCCGTCTTCCACGAGGACGACATCGACGGCGGCCGCGGCATCACGGCCTGGGACGGCACGGACGAGGTCACGCAGCCCGAGTTCTGGGCCAAGCGCGGCCGCAAGGTCCGCGACGACTCGCAGGGCCACGCCTGGGCAGCGCCCAGGGGTAAGCGACACTGGCCCCCGGCCCCGGTGACGCGGGTGCCGGTGGTCCCGGCGCCGGTGACCCCGGTGCCGGCAGCGGAGCCTAGCGTCGCCGGCGCGCGCTCAGCGTGGAGCGCGCGCTGGCGAGCACGACGAGCGCAATCGCGCACACGCCCAGCGCCGTGATGCCCTGGCCCAGCAGCAGGAGACCGGCGAACGAGGCGACGACCGGCTCGAGGCTGAGCAGGACCCCGAAGACCGGCTTGGGCAGCCGGCGCAGCGCCGCGAACTCCAGCGAGTACGGGATGAGCGAGGCGAGCGCGGCCGTGGCGAGCGCGGGCACGAGCAGACCCGGCTGCGCGATGATCGGCGGCACCGTCTGCGCGCCGAACGGCAGCATGAGCACCGCGCCCACCGCAAGGGCGCCGGCCAGACCGCCCGTACCGGGAACCAGGCGGCCCACCCGCTCGCTCGTGAGGATGTAGAGCGCCCAGAAGCCGGCGGCGACCAGGACGCACAGCACACCCAGGCGGTCCAGCGGCTGATCGCCGACGAGGTCGTCGACGAAGAACAGCCCGATGCCGGCCAGGGCCAGTCCGGTCCAGACGGTGTCCTTCCAGCGGCGCGAGAGCACCGCGGCGAGCGCGAGCGGGCCCAGGAACTCGATGCACACGGCGATGCCGATGGGGATGCGCGCGATCGCGGCGTAGAAGAAGCCGTTCATACCGGCCAGCGCCGCGCCGAAGCACAGCACCGCAGCCCACTGGCTGCGCGTCCACGCGCGCAGGTTCGGGCGGCACACCGCCAGCAGCACGAGCGCGGCAATCGACAGCCGCAGCGCCGTCGTCCCCCAGGTGCCCAGCGCCGGGAAGATCATCGTGGCGAACGCGGAGCCGAACTGCAGCGACACGCACGAGCCCACCACCATGAGGATCGACGGGCCGAGGCCGGCGGCGGCCGCGGGGGCGGAGGGCGATCCGGAGGCCGGGGCGACGATGCGGAGGGGGCGGTATCTGCGGACATGACTCCATCGTGGGGGCGCACCCGCGGTTACGTCTACTTACTCTTTGTGACGGGTAGAGTGAAGCGATACTGCATTGTGATGCGCCTCTCGCCACGGCGCAGCCGCGACTTCGCCCCGTCCGCCCGCGCAGCCCTCAGGAGGCCCCGTGCTCAACGTCAACCGCCTGCGCATCCTCGCCGAGCTCGAGCGCCAGGGCACCCTGGCCAACGTCGCCGCGGCCCTGCGCTACACGCCCTCGGCCGTCTCCCAGCAGCTCGCCCAGCTCGAGCGCGAGGCGGGTGTGGCACTCCTCGATCGCGTGGGCCGCACCGTGCGCCTCACCGACGCCGCGCACACGCTGGTGCGCCACGCGCAGACGATCCTGCGGGCCCTGGACGCGGCGGAGGCGGACCTCGCTGCGGAGCAGGGGCCCGCCTCGGGCACGGTGCGGATCGCGAGCTTCCACACGGTGCTGCTCGAGATCGCGCCGCTCGCCCTCACCCTGCTCGCCCGCGACGCCCCGGACCTCAGCGTCCACCTCACCCACCGCGAGGTGGACGAGGCCCACCTGGAGCTGCTCTCCCACGAGTTCGACCTGGTGCTGGGCGAGGAGTTCCCCGGTGCCCAGGTGCCGCGCGTGGCGGGCGCCCACCGCAGCGACTTCCGCCGCGATCCCCTGTGGCTGGCGGTGCCGCGCGCGCGGGACTGGGCGCCGCGGCGGCTGGCCGACTGCGCGGAGCTGCCCTGGGCGGTCGAGCCGGCCTGGTCGCGACTGGGCCAGTGGGCGCTCAACACGTGCCGGGCGGCCGGCTTCACGCCCCGGGCCGTCGTCGAGACCCCGGATCCCCTGCTCCACCTGGAGCTCGTGCGCACCGGCCATGCGGTGTCGTTCGTCCCGGGGCTCATCGGCGCCGAGTACCTCGAGGGAATCGATGTCTACGCGCTGCCCGGCAGGCCGGCCCGTACCCTCTACACCGAGGTGCGGTCAGGCCGTGAGCGCCACCCCGCGCTGCTGGCGGTCAGGCGCGCATTCGCGCAGGCCTCGAAGCAGCTCGAGCCCGTGGAGACGGCGGGCGCCCTGCGCGCGGACGGCTGACCGCCCAGCACCACGGCTAGCGCCTCAGCACCCCGGCCAGCGGCTCAGCACGGCAAGCCGCTCAGCACTCGACGACGTTGACGGCGAGGCCGCCCATCGCGGTTTCCTTGTACTTGTTGGACATGTCCGCGCCCGTGTCCTTCATCGTCTTGATGACCTCGTCGAGGCTCACACGGTGCGTACCGTCGCCCCACATGGCCATCTTCGCGGCGTTGATCGCCTTGCCCGCGGCGATCGCGTTGCGCTCAATGCAGGGCACCTGCACAAGCCCGGCGATCGGATCGCAGGTCAGGCCCAGATTGTGCTCCATCGCGATCTCCGCGGCGTTCTCGATCTGCTCGGGCGTGCCGCCCAGCACGGCGGCCAGGCCGCCGGCCGCCATGGACGAAGCCGAGCCGACCTCGCCCTGGCAGCCCACCTCGGCCCCGGAGATCGACGCGCCCTCCTTGTAGAGCACGCCCACGGCGGCGGCGGTGAGGAGGAACTCGACGATCGCCTGCTCGCGCGCGTCCTGGCCGCCCTCGAGCACCGCGGGCACGTAGTGCAGCGCGTAGTGCATGACGGCCGGGATGATGCCGGCGGCGCCGTTCGTGGGGGCGGTGACGACGCGCCCGCCCGAGGCGTTCTCCTCGTTGACCGCGAGCGCGATGAGGTTGACCCACTCCTGGTAGAAGCGCGGGTCGCGGCCCGGGTCCTCCTCCTTGAGGCGCAGGTGCCAGTCGTGGGCGCGCCGGCGCACCTTGAGCCCGCCGGGCAGGTGGCCGGAGCGGTCGAGCGAGTTCGCCGCGCACTCCTCCATGACGGCGTGGATGTGCAGCAGCCCGGCGCGCACCTCGGACTCCGTGCGCGCGGTCGTCTCGTTGGCCATCATGATCTGCCAGAAGGCCAGTCCCGTGCGCCGGGAGATCGCGAGCAGCTGGGCCGCCGAGGCGAAGTCGTAGACGGCGTCGTGTGCGCCGGGGGGCACGGCGAATGCCTCCGCAGCCGAGGTGCGGGCCGAGGCGCCGACGGCGCCCGCCGCGTCCCCCGTCTCTCCCGCCGTCTCCGGCGTGTCCGCGAGGTCCGGGCCGATTGCCTCCTGCTCGTCCGAGGCCGCGACGACGAATCCGCCGCCCACGGAGAAGTAGGTCTCGTGGGCCAGCTGGGCCCCGGCGGCGTCGAAGGCGGTGAGCTCGAGGGCGTTCGTGTGGCGCTGGAGCACCGTGAGCGGGCGCTGGACCATGTCGGCCACCGCGAAGTCGATGACGCGCACATCGCCCAGGCGCACCTGCCCGGTGGCGCGCATGCGGGCGTTGCGCTCCTCGACCTCGTTGGGGCTCACGTCCTCCGGGCGGCATCCCTCGAGGCCCAGCATGATCGCGTCGAACGTGCCGTGGCCGGCCCCCGTGGCGGCGAGCGAGCCGTAGACGTCCACCCGCAGGCGGGCGACCTCGTCCAGCGCGGGGCCCACGAGGTCGACGAAGCTCGCGGCGGCCCGCATGGGCCCCACGGTGTGCGAGGACGATGGGCCGATGCCCATTGTGAACAGGTCGAACGCGCTGACGGGCATGGGCCCGGTGCCTCAGAGGTGGTTGGCCTGCGCGTAGGCCGCGGCGTCCATGAGCGGACCAGCCTCGGAGACCGCGACCTCGAAGAGCCAGCCGTCGCCGTAGGGGTCCGTGTTGAGGATGCCGGGCGTGGCGGAGGCGAGCTCGTTGACGGCGGTGACCTCGCCCGTGACCGGGGAGTAGATGTCCGAGACGGACTTCGTCGACTCCACCTCGCCGCAGGTCTCCCCCGCGATGATGTGGGTGCCCACGGCGGGCGCGTCGACGTAGACGACCTCGCCCAGCGCATCGGCGGCGACGGCGGTGATGCCCACGCGCACGGTCGCGCCGGCCACGGCCTGGGCCTCGGCGCTCACCCACTCGTGCTCGGCGGAGTAGGAGAAGTCCTGCGGGAGGGCGGGCAGTTCGGCCATGATGGGGTCCTTTCGAAGACGTGGGGGGTGCGGAGCCTCAGCGCTCGCGGCGGTAGAAGGGCAGCTCGACGACGGTGAACGGCAGCCCCTTGCCGCGCACGTCGACGTCGAGCGCGGTGCCCGGCTCGGCCTGCGCGCGGTCGACGTAGGCCAGCGCCACCGGGCGGCCCAGTGTGGGCGAGGGCTGGCCCGAGGTGATCGTGCCGACCTCCTGCCCGCCGGCCAGCACGGTCGAGCCCTCGCGGGCGGCGCGGCGCTGGTCCGAGCTCAGCCCCACGAGCACGCGGGCCGGCTGCGCACCGGCCAGCGCCTCGAGCGCGGCGCGGGCGGCGAAGTCGCCCTTGTTCTTCAGCGCGGCATCGGCCATCCGGCCCAGCCCGGCATCGTAGGGCGTCGTCTCGAGCGTGAGCTCGTGGCCGTAGAGCGGCATCCCGGCCTCGAGGCGCAGGGAGTCGCGCGCGGCCAGCCCGCAGGGCTGCAGGCCCAGCGCCTCGCCCTCGTTGCTCAGCGCGTTCCACAGCAGCACGGCGTGCTCGGCGGGCACGTAGAGCTCGAACCCGTCCTCGCCCGTGTAGCCGGTGCGCGCCACGAGCACGTCGAGGCCCGCAATGGTCAGCGTCATCCACGCGTAGTACTTGAGCTCGCGCAGCCCCTGCTGGGCGGCGGTCTCACCGCCGGCGGCGCCGTCGTCCTGGGTGGCGAGCAGGATGGCCTCCGCGGCGGGGCCCTGGACGGCGATGAGCGCGATGTCCGCGGACTTGTCGATGACCTCCACGCCCGCGCCGAATGCGCGCGCCCGCTCCGTGAGCACCGCGGCCACGGCCGGGGCGTTCGAGGCGTTGGGCACGACGAGGTAGTCGTCCTCGTCGAGGCGGTACGTGATGAGGTCGTCGACGATGTGGGCGTCGTCGTCGACGATGACGCCGTACTTCGCCCGCCCCACCTTCATCGTCGAGTACGTGGCGAGCATGGCCGCGTCGAGGAACGCGCCGGCCTGCGGCCCGGTGACCTGCACCTCGCCCATGTGGGAGAGGTCGAAGATGCCGGCGGCCTCGCGCACGGCGCGGTGCTCGGCGAGCTCGGAGCCGTACTTGAGCGGCATGTCCCAGCCGCCGAAGTCCGTGAAGCTCGCGCCCAGCTGGCGGTGGATGGTGTGGAGCGGTGTCGTCTGCGTCATCGCTGGCTCTCCTTCTGCTGGGCCCCGTGGCCGCCGGCCGGCTGCGCGCCGGCGAAGGCGAGGAACTCCTCGTAGTGATCCGATTCGAACGATTCCGGCGGCGGGCACGAGCACACGAAGTTCCGGTCGCCCCAGGCGCCGTCGATCCGGCGCACCGGCGGGAAGTACTTCGTCAGCTCGAGGCTCTCGACGGGGAAGACCGCGGTGCGCCGCGAGTACTTCGCATCCCAGTCGTCCATCACGGACGTCGCGGTGTGCGGCGCCGCGTGCAGCGGGGACTCCTCGTAGGCGTAGTCCGCGCCGATGCGGTCGATCTCCGCCCGGATGGCGCGCATCGCCGCGATGAAGCGGTCGAGCTCGTCCTTGTCCTCGCTCTCCGTGGGCTCCACCATGAGCGTGCCCGGCACGGGGAAGGCCAGCGTGGGGGCGTGGAAGCCGTAGTCGATGAGGCGCTTGGCCACGTCCTCGGCGGTCACCCCGGTGGCGGCGGTGAGCTCGCGCAGGTCGAGGATGCACTCGTGGGCGACGAGCCCGGACTCGCCCGTGTAGAGCACGGGGAACGCATCCCCCAGCTCGTGGGCGATGTAGTTGGCATTCAGCAGCGCGGTGCGCGTGGCCTCGGTGAGCCCGTCGGGGCCCATGAGCCGCAGGTAGGCCCAGCTGATGGGCAGGACACCCGCGGAGCCGAACAGCGTCGAGGTGACCGGCAGCGCCGTGGCCGCCTCGTCGCCGGCCACGAGCGCGGCCTGGCGCGGATCGCCGGGCAGGAACGCCTCGAGGTGCTCGCGCACGGCCACCGGGCCCACGCCCGGCCCGCCGCCGCCGTGGGGGATGCAGAACGTCTTGTGGAGGTTGAGGTGGGAGACGTCCCCGCCGAACCGGCCCGGCTGGGCGAGCCCAAGCAGCGCGTTGAGGTTCGCGCCGTCGACGTAGACCTGACCGCCGGCCGCGTGGACCTTCGAGCACACGAGGCGCACATCGGACTCGTAGACGCCGTGCGTCGATGGGTACGTGATCATGATGCCGGCGAGCTCATCGGCGTGCTTGGCGATCTTCGCGTCCAGGTCGTCGAGGTCGATCGAGCCGTCTTCCGCGGTCTTGACGACGACGACGCGCAGCCCGGCGAGCACCGCGGAGGCCGCGTTCGTGCCGTGGGCGGACTGCGGGATGAGGACGACGCGGCGCCCGTGGTCGCCGCGGCTGACGTGGTAGCCGCGGATCGCCAGCAGGCCGGCCAGCTCGCCCTGGGAGCCGGCATTGGGCTGGAGGGAGACGCGGTCGTAGCCGGTCACCTCGGCGAGCATGGCCTCGAGGCTCGCGATGAGCGCGCGCCAGCCGGCGGTCTGCTCCCCCGGCGCGAACGGGTGGATGCCCGCGAAGCCCGGCCACGTGATGGCCTCCATCTCCGCGACCGCGTTGAGCTTCATCGTGCACGAGCCCAGGGGGATCATCGTGCGGTCGAGGGCGAGGTCGCGATCGGCCAGCGTGCGCATGTAGCGCATCATCCGCGTCTCCGAGGTGTGCTCGTGGAAGACGGGGTGCGTGAGGTACGCCGAGGCGCGGGTCAGGGCCCCGGGCAGGCGCGGGGCGGGCGTCTGCCCGGGCCCGAAGTCGCCGGCCGCCCCGGCCTCGAACGTCGCCTCGTCGATGGTGCGCGCGGCGCCGAGCGCGCTCAGCAGCGCGTTGGCATCGGCCACGGTGTGCGGCTCGCCGAACGACACCCCCACGGTCGTCTCGTCGATGAGCCGGATGTTGATGCCCGCGGCATCGGCGGCCGCGACGGCGGCCTGCGCGTCGGGCACAGTGAGCGCGACCGTGTCGAAGAAGTCGCCGGCGGCCGCCTCGGCGCCCTCGATGGAGCCCGCGGCGGCCGCGAACGCGTGGGCGAGGCGGTGGATGCGCGAGGCGATCCGCTGGAGGCCCGCGGGGCCGTGGTAGCAGGCGTAGAACGAGGCGACGTTGGCCAGGAGCGCCTGCGCGGTGCAGATGTTGCTCGTGGCCTTCTCGCGGCGGATGTGCTGCTCGCGGGTCTGGAGCGACAGGCGGTAGGCGGGCTTGCCGTCCGCGTCCTTGGACACGCCCACGAGGCGGCCGGGCAGCTGGCGCTTGAGCTTGTCCGCCACCGCCAGGAATGCGGCGTGGGGGCCGCCGAAGAACAGCGGGACACCGAAGCGCTGGGCCGAGCCCACCGCGATGTCCGCGCCCTGCTCGCCGGGCGAGGCCAGGAGGGTCAGGGCCAGCAGGTCCGTGTCGAAGGCGACGAGCGCGCCGCGCTCGTGGGCGCCGGCGATCGCGTCGTCGAAGGCGCGGATGGCGCCGGTGGTGCCGGGCTGGGCGCAGACGATGCCGAAGACGTCCTCGCCCACGAGGCCCTGCGCGAGGTCCGCGACCTGCACGTGGATGTCCATGGCCCTGGCCCGGGCGCGGACCACGGCGATCACCTGTGGGTGGAGTTCGGTGTCGAGGACGACCGTCGAGCCCTTCCTGTTCGCGCGGTGCATGAGCAGGATCGCCTCGAAGACCGCGGAGGCCTCGTCGAGGAGGGACGCATTGGCGATGTCGAGGCCGGTGAGATCCTGGACGGCCTGCTGGAAGTTCAGCAGCGCCTCGAGCCGGCCCTGGCTGATCTCCGGCTGGTACGGGGTGTAGGCGGTGTACCAGGCGGGGTTCTCCACGACGTTGCGCCGGATGACCGGCGGGGTGATCGTGTCGGAGAAGCCCTGGCCGATGAGCTGGGTGCGCTGGACGTTGTCTGCGGCAAGGGCGCGCAGCTCGTCGAGCACCTGCGCCTCGGAGACGGCCCGCGGCAGGGTGAGCTCGCCCTCGAGGGCGATGGAGGAGGGCACGGCGGCCGCGGACAGCGCCTCGAGGGAGTCGTAGCCGAGGGTGTCGAGCATCGCCGCGGTCTGGTCCGGGCGGGGCCCGATGTGGCGGTCGGCGAACGGCCGCGGGGCATCGCCGGAGCGCGGGTCGCGGTCCGAGCCGGCCGGCGCGGCGGTGCTGTGCGGATCGGGGGTGCTGTGCGAGCGGGCTTCGTGCGAATCGGCGGTCATGGAGGTCCTCCTGTCGTCTCCGGTGCGCGCACCGGCCGTACGTGAGCGATCCTCCCCGCTCTGTCACAGCCCGCGCGGGTGCGGCGGGCGTGCTCCAGAGGTGCCTGCGCGTCCTGGTACTGGGCCTGAGAGTTTCCCGGGGAGGGAATTGCACCTACGGCGTCCGGCGGCAGCGAGGGGCGCGGCCGTCCGGGCTCTCCCAGAACGTGTCATTGCGGCATATGCGATTGTGGGGGTCCTGCGCTGCGGCCTGCGCGGGCGCAGGACAGCGACGTCAGTATAGCGTGCAAGATCACATTCGCAGGCGCCTCGGGGGCGCAGGGCGTGCCCCCCCCTCAGAGCGCGTGGCGCACCGTCCCGCCCACCGCGGCGACGAGCACGCGGGCATCCCGAATGGCGCATGCGTGGTCGAACAGCGCGTCCTCGCTGCCGTACGCCCCGGTCTCCGGATCGAGGCCGGGGTGGACGAGCGGGTCGACGTCGAGGGCGATGAAGTCCGCCTCCATGCCGGGCGCCAGCCGGCCCGTGCGCGCCTCGCGGCCGGCCGCGTAGGCCGCGCCCGAGGTGTGGGCCTCGAGGGCGGCCCGCGCGCTGATCCTGCGCTCGGGCTGGAAGGACGTGGCCGGATCTCCCTCGATGTCCGCGCGCGTCATCGCCGCGTAGATCGCGGCGAACGGATTCGACGGCTCCACCGGGCCGTCGGAGCCGAAGGCCAGCGGCGCCCCGGCCGCGGCGAGCTCCCCCCAGGCGTAGGCGGCCAGCCGCTCGTCCGGGCGCAGGGCGGCCAGCAGGTGGAGGTCGGAGATGCAGTGGCGCGGCTGCATCGAGGCGACGATGCCCAGCTGGCCGAAGCGGGCCACATCGGCGGGCTGGACGAACTGGGCGTGCTCGATCCGGCGGCGCAGCACGGACCCGAACCGCGCCTCGGCGGCCCTGTTGGCCTCCTGCGTGCGGGCGTAGGCGCTCAGCACGTGGTGGTTGGCCTGGTCCCCGATCGCGTGGATGGCCGTCCCGATGCCGTGGGAGAGCGCGGTCTCGATCTGCGAGACGAGGACGTCCTCCGTGGCGATCTGCATGCCGTACGCGGCGGGGGCGCCCGCGGCGTGCGGGTAGGCGCTCGACATGAAGGCCGACTGCGAGCCCAGCGCGCCGTCGGAGAAGAGCTTGAGGCCGCCGTGGTGGAACCAGGCGTCGCCGCCGCCGGTGCGCCAGCCGGTCTTCACCGCCCAGTCGAACTCCTCGAGCCGCAGGTACTTCACGACCCGCATGTCCAGGCCGCCGCGCTCGCGTAGGGCGAGCCATGCCTCGCGGGAGAGCTCGCCGTCGATGTCGTGGACGCCGGTGAGCCCCTCGGCCAGCCAGGCGCGCTGGGCGGCGGCCATGCGGTCGGCGCCGAGTTCGCGGGGGGCGTGCGGGACCTGGCGCTCGACGAGGGTGGCGGCGTCCTCGCGCAGGATGCCGGTGGCGCGGCCCTCCGCGTCGCGGACGATCTCGCCGCCCCGGGGGCTGGGGGTGGAGGCGTCGATGCCGGCGGCGCGCAGCGCGGCGCCATTGCACCACAGCGTGTGGTAGTCGATCGACCACACGGCCACCGGGCGATCCGGCACGGCGGCGTCGAGGAGGGCGCGGCCGGGCTGGCCGCCGCCGCCCTTCCAGCGATTGCAGTCCCAGCGGCCGCCGCCCACCCACACGCCGTCCGGCAGGGTGCGGGCATAGGCGGCGATCGCCTCGACCGCCTGGGCCTCGCTGCGCGCCTGGCGCAGGTCCACCTGGGCCAGCGATTCCGCGTAGCTCATGGCGTGCAGGTGCGCATCGACGAGGCCCGGGATGACGGGCGCACCGCGCAGGTCGACCGTCTCCTCCAGGCGCCCGGCCGCGTGGGCCGCGAGCTCTTCGGCGCCGCCCACCGCGGCGATCGCCTCGCCGTCGGTGAGGATCGCCTCCGCGCGGGGCCGCGCGGGGTCGAGGGTGTGCACGACGGCGTTGGTGAACAGGCGCATGGCCGCAGTCTATGTGGGGCGGCTCCGGGTTCTGAGGGTGCTCCCGCGTCACCGCAGAGGCGCCGGTTTACTGCAGAGACTCCGCGGCCCCGGCGATCGCCGCGAGCTGGGCGGCGGCGCCCACATCCTCGCGCGCACCCGCCGCAATGAGCATGTCCGAGCGGGAGCGCGGCCGGCGCACGGCCGCCCCCGCCTCCTGCGCGATGAGGGCACCCGCCGCCCAGTCGTAGACGCCCAGCCCGCGCTCGTAGTAGGCGCTCACGCGCCCCTCGGCGACCTGGCACAGGTCGAGCGCCGCCGAGCCCATGCGCCGCGCGTCGTCGTAGCCGGCCATGATCGCCGCGAACTCGCGCAGCTGCAGCTCCCGGCGCTCCGGGGCGTAGCCGAAGCCGGTGGCGACGATCCGACCGCCCTGCCCGCGGTCGCGGGCGCGCAGGCGCGACGCCGCAGGGTCCCAGCGGACCCAGCCGCCGGGCAGGCCACGCGGTCCGCGGGCCTTCCACGCGCCGGCGCCGGCACGCGCGAACCAGACGCTGCCCAGCTCCGGGGCCGCCACGAGGCCCGCCTCCCAATGGGCATCCGCGGGATTGCCGCCGCTCCCGCTGCCGCCACCGCCGCCCGCCCGCGCCGCACCGATCGAGAAGCAGTGGTGCTCGATGCCGCGCACGAAGTTCGCGGTGCCGTCGATCGGGTCGACGTGCCACTCGAGCGGGCCCGGGGCCGCCGCGGCGAGCCGCGCCCGAGTGAGCGGGGAGAGCGAGCTGGCCAGCGCCTCGGCGGCGGGGTGGTCGGACACCTCGAGCGCCGCGGCGCCCTCCTCGCCCACGATCCGGTCACCGGGGCGCAGGCGCAACAGGAATCCGCGCACCAGGCCCTCGATCTCCCCATCGGCGCGGGTCACGAGGTCGTTGCGCTCGCCCTTTGAATCGACGATCGCCGACCCCAGCAGCGGGCGCCAGTGGGCCATGCGCTGGCAGGCGATGGCGGCGGCATCGGCGCACAGGGCCAGCAGCGAATCCGCGCCGATCGCGGCGGGACCGCCGCACCGGGGAGCGTGGCTCAGGAGCCGATCCTGCCGCGCTGCTGCGGTGCGGCGATGGCGGCGATGCCCGCGCCCTGGGCGGGGACCGGCTCCACGTCCTTCCGGTGGCGGCGGGCGATCTCCTGGACCGCCTGTGAGGAGGTGCCGGCGGCATCGGCGATGGCGGCGTAGGTGATTCCGCTGTCGCGGGCCTTGAGAATCGCCGAGATGTAGTTGCTGTTGACGTTCAACCGCTGCCGGGCAATGCGCCGGACAGTGCCGACCACTGCACGCTGTTCAGTTGAAAGCTCTTTCGCGCGACGTGACATTGTGAATATCCCTTGGTCTGCTTAGAGTCCTCGGTACCGATCATAGCGCACACCTCGCTCAGCTCAACCCCCCGGGGGACGGGCCTCCACCAGGCATTCCGCAACCTGAATTGACAACATGACCTGCGATAACGTCGGCCCCTCGCCCCTCTTTTACGGATCCTGCGCAGTGCGCGAGAATGGCACTATGACGACGGTCGCCGATGCCCACGCAGACTCCCCGGCCCGGGAGGCGGTGGGCCCGGCAACCGGGAGCGTCGCCGCGGAGCTGCGGGCCGCCGGCTGCGCCGAGGCGACCGCCGACCCCACCGTGCTCGCCGCCTATTCCTCCGACGGCTCGCTGTTTCGCCTCCGCCCGCAGGCCGTCGCCTTCCCCCGCGCCGACGCCGAGGTGGCCGCCGCCCTCCAGACCGCGCGCCGGCTGGGCGTGGGCCTCGTGTGCCGCGGGGCCGGCACGTCGTTGGCCGGCAACGCCGTGGGCACGGGCATCATCCTCGACTTCTCCCGCCACCTCAACCGGATCCTCGAGCTCCTCCCCGCCGAGCGCGCGGTGTGGGTGGAGCCCGGGGTCGTCCACGCGCAGCTCCAGGCGGCGGCCAAGCCCCACGGTCTGCGCTTCGGGCCCGACCCGTCGACGAACTCGCGCTGCACGATCGGCGGGATGATCGGCAACAACGCGTGCGGGCCGCGCGCCATGGGCTACGGGCGCACGGTGGACAACATCGAGGCCCTCGACGTCATGCTCGCCGACGGCACCGTGGTCCGGTTGGACGGGCAGGACGACGCGCGCCACTTCCCTCGGCTGCACGCGCTCGTCGCCCGCAGCCTCGAGCCCATTCGCACCGAGGTCGGGACGTTCAGCCGGCAGGTGTCCGGCTACGGCCTCGACTGGCTGCTGCCCGAGCACGGCTTCGACCTGCGCCGGGCATTCGCGGGCTCCGAGGGGACGTGGGGCATCGTCCTGCGCGCCCGGATGCGCCTCGTCGCCGAGCCCGCTCACCTGGCAACGGCCGTACTGGGCTACCCGGACATGGCCGCGGCCGCCGACGATGTGCCCGCCCTGCGAGCGTTCCCCGTCACCGCCTGCGAGGGCCTGGAGCGGCGCATGCTCGACCGCCTCATCGAGGCGAAGGGCCGCGCGGCGGTGCCCGACATGCCCGAGGGCGGCGGTTGGATGGTCATCGAGCTGGCCGGGGATTCCGCGGAGGAGCTGCAGGCCAGCGCCCGGGATCTCGTGGCGGCCTCCCACGCCCAGGACTCCATGGTGTTCGGCGGCGGCGATCCCACGGCCGCGGCGATCTGGAAGATCCGCGCGGACGGGGCGGGCCTCGTCTCCCGCACGCCCGACGGCAGGGACGCCCACGCCGGGTGGGAGGACTCCGCGGTGCCGCCCGAGCACCTGGGCGACTACATCCGCGCACTCATGGAGCTGCTGGACCGGCACGGGCTCTGGGCGCTGCCCTACGGGCACTTCGGCGACGGGTGCCTGCACATGCGCGTGGACTTCCCGCTGGATGAGGACGGCGGCCGGCAGGCGATGCGCGACTTCATGTTCGATGCCGCGCGGCTCGTGGCCCGATTCGGCGGCTCCGTCTCCGGCGAGCACGGCGATGGGAGGGCGCGCGGCGAACTCCTGCCGCGCATGTTCTCCCCCGCGGTGATCGAGCTCTTCGCCCAGGTCAAGGCGCTGTTCGACCCCCGCGACACCCTCAATCCCGGCATCATCGTGGCGCCCGACGCGCTGGACGAGGACATCCGGACCGCCCAGGTGAGGCCGGGGGACATGCCCGCGGGGAAGACGGGGCTCGCGTTCGCCCTCGCCGGCGATGGCGGTGATTTCGCCACCGCGGTGCACCGCTGCACCGGCGTGGGCAAGTGCCGCGCCGATTCCGCGGCCGGCGGCGGGGTCATGTGCCCGTCCTACCAGGCCACGCGCAACGAGGTGGATTCGACGCGCGGCCGCGCGCGGGTCCTCCAGGAGATGGTGCGCGGCGAGGACGTCCAGCGCGACTGGCGGGCCCCCGAGGTGCACGAGGCGCTCGACCTCTGTCTCAGCTGCAAGGCCTGCGGTTCCGAGTGCCCCACCGGCACGGACATGGCCACCTACAAGGCCGAGGTGCTCTACCAGGCCTACCGCGGCCGGCTTCGGCCCGCCGACCACTACCTGCTGGGCTGGCTGCCCGTGCTCAGCCGCGCGGCCGCTCCGCTGGCGCCCCTGGTGAACCTCGTGGGCCGCGTGCCCGCGCTGGCCGCGGTCGCAAAGCGCGCGGGCCGCATCGACGGCCGCCGCGCGATCCCGGCGTTCACCCGCCGCACGTTCACCCGATGGTTCCGGCACGCGGGTGCGGCCCCCGCGGGCCGCGAGCGGCGGCGTCAGCGCGAGGTGGTGCTGTTCGCCGATTCGTGGTCGAACTTCTTCGCGCCGCGGGTGCTGGCCGCCGCGGTGGCCGTGCTGCGCGATGCGGGCGTGGATGTGCGGGTGCTGCCGAGCACCGAGTGCTGCGGCCTCAGCCTCATCTCCACGGGGCAGCTGGATGGGGCGAAGCGGCTGCTGGGCTCGGCGGTCGAGGCGCTCGACGCGACGGATGCCGCGGGTGAGGCCGTTCCGATCATCGGCGTGGAGCCCTCCTGCACCGCGGTGCTGCGCGAGGATGCGGTGGCGCTCCTGGGCACGGATGCGGCGCGCCGGGTCGCGGAGCGGACGAAGACCCTCGCCGAATACCTCCTGGAGATCGGCTACCGCCCGCAGGATCTGACCGGGGTGCGCGCCGTGGTGCAGCCGCACTGCCACCAGAGCGCGGTCATGGGCTTCGCCGCGGACGAGGAACTCCTCGATCGCGCGGGCGTCGAGCGGACCGTGTTGGGCGGCTGCTGCGGGCTGGCGGGCAACTTCGGCGTCGTGGAGGGCCATTACGAGGTCTCCGAGGCCGTGGGCGAGCTGGCCCTCCTGCCCGCTGTGCGCGCGGCCGCCCCGGATACCGTGGTCCTTGCCGACGGGTACTCCTGCCGCACGCAGCTCCACGACCTCAGCGACCGTCGAGGCGTCCACCTCGCCGAGCTGCTCGCCTGGGGCCTCGAGGCCCCGTGAGCGGGAGGGGCGGGAACCGGGTGCGCTAGAACGGCGGCGGATCATCGCTTGCCCATCGAGATGCGGGACGGGAGCCTGTGGCCCGGTCTTCTGCGCCAGCCCACCTCTCCTCCCCTGAGACGGGGCCGCCCGGGCGCACCGGTGGCCGCGCACGGAGCACCCGCGCGTACGCGGCCGGCTCCGCGCTCAGCGGAAAGTCCGGGTGGGGTCCGGTGCACACCGGCGGCTCTCCCTCGGGCCGCGCCGGGGAGCCATCGGAGGCAAGCCGGGCGCCGCTGACCATGTCGACCCGGTGCCATTCGGCAATGGACCCTGCGGCGGCAGGACCTGCGCCGCCGCTGCAGTCCTCGGTGTCCTCCGGTGACTCGGACGCGTAGGCGCGCAGCGCGGCCACCTGCCGCGCGTGTTCGGTGTCGATGGGTGAGCCGGGGGCTGCGACCGGCCCCACCAGGGGCGATGGGAACGTCCACCGCACGCCGCCGCCGCGCATCGCATCGTCGCGTTCGACGGCGAATTGCCGATTCGTCTTGAGGAGGTGGTGTCTGCGGCACAGGGGATGGAGATTGTGGAGAGCCGTGGGTCCACCGCGGGCAGGGTCGTCGCGGTTGAAGGGAACGATGTGGTCGATGTCTGCGGTCGAAGCGCGGCGAGGGCAGCCCGGCACCGTGCACCACGCCCATTTCGCCATGACCGCCGTCTTCAGCGCCTGCGGGAACGCATAGGTTCTGGCAACGGCTTCGAGCACGGTGCCGGTCGCCGGATCGGTGAGCAGGCGGCGGAGGGACGGCGCGTGCGCGGCGATGAGCCGCGCGTCCTCGGCGGAGACCGGCGAGCAGTCGTCGAGACGGCCGGGCAGTGAGGAGTCGCCCAGCAGGCTGAGGAACGGCACCGTCACGCAGACGCTCGCCTGCTTGCGCAGCCAGTCCGCCGAGGTCGGCATGCGCACCACCATGTCCCGTTGGGCTCCCGAAGGATCGAGCACGGTCAGCGGCAGCTGCGGGATTCCATTCAGCCCGAGGTCGAAGCGGGTCTGGTCGATGGTGCGCTCATCGAGGAAGAGCGCGGCAGAGGACAGCCGCCGGCCGGTCTGCGGATCGACGAAGAGGCCCGCGTGGGACAGTGCGATCGCCCGAGCCCATGCCGTGAGCCGCTGGTACGCGGCTGCGATCTCTGCAGTGGGGCCGGTGTAGAGGAGACACGCGGTCCCGTCGCCGTTGCTCCATCGGCGGACTCTGCGGTTCTTCACCGCCTCATCGCGAGCATCGGCGGGCGGCTGCAGAAGGGCGAAGATCTCGTCGACCGCCCGCTTCCACTGCTTCCACTCCAGTTCCACATTGAGCGCGGTGACGCGCTCATCGAATTCCGGGCGGAGCGTGTCGGCAAGCTGTGCGGCCCTGCCGGCCGCGTAGTCGAGCCGCGCGAAGCCGATCCGGCCCCGTTGCGCCTGGGCCAGCAGCGCTGGCATCGTCACGGTCGCGGCGAACGCGGAGGCCGCCAACGCGTGCGCGCGAGGAATCGTCACGTCCAGACCCGCCGCGAGCGTGATCCACACGACCTCCGGAAGCGCCTCGAGCAGATCCGCGTAGGCGGTCGGCAGCTCATCCTCCGCACCGCCGTTCGGGCCCTGAGACCCGCCCCGACCGCAGTGCCGGCGATAGGCGGCGATGAGCTCGTCGCACAGGGCGAAGGCACGAGCGAGCTGGGCGGCATCGAGGGAGGCGGCCGCGGCACTGAGTCGCGGCCCACGGGGGCGATGCGCATCTCCGGTCGTAGCCCACTCCCCACCGCATGAGGCCGAAGCAGGAATTCCCTCACCGTCGGAACCCTTGCGAGACCGTGGGGGCTCATGCGGATCCGGCGGCGGCGGAGCTGGCGGCGCGGCGGTTGTCACGGTAGTGCCCTCCCTTCTGCCTCGTTGCAGTGGCGGTGCGAAGCGAGAATGCCACTGGTAGGGGATCCTCATTCGTCGATTCGCTCTTCTGTACTAATAGTATTAGATCATCGCGTGCCGGACAAGCACTTTCTTCTGCTGTGACCTTCCGGCATCGGCCCAGCTCGGCGCACCGCCCACCCACGGCACCCTGCCGGCGAATCGAAAAACCGCGCACAGCGATACGTCGCACAGGCTCCCCGGAAGCCGACTCACTCCACTGCGGCGAGAGATCAGCGGCGGGAGCCTGAAACCGCGGTCATGAATAGTGAGTGAGGTGTGACCGTGGGCGCCAAGTTGGGCGTGACCATGAGCCTTGGGGCAGACACGGCCGAGCACGCCGGGTCAGGTGAGGCCAAGAGCCTTGGGTCAGGTGCGGTCATGAACCGGTAGGCAAGCGTTGCCGCGAACGTTGGGGCAGGCGGTACTGCGAACTCTGGGTCAGGTGAGGTGCGGATCATCGGATCAGTGCGAAGGCAGGGTACGCGCCGTTCCACTCCACAGTCGGCCGAGCCGCTGCCCACCGCACCTCGCCGCGCCACGGACAGTTGCGCAGCGACACCCCAGCGAAACGGCACCACAGCGAGACGCGAGCACGCGGGTACCGAGGCACACAGACGTACCCCCCCCCGCCGACGACCGCGCCACGGACGCCCTTCGGCACGCGCACACCGCTCGGCATACTCCCCGGGGCCGTGAATCGATCCGGTCGCGGCGGCGCCGTCATGTCGAGAGCCGCGCGGTGGAGGGCACCTGCGGCGTCGGGCCGACTTCGGCCCCGGGGGCCTGTGCGAGAGTTGCCGCATGACGGAGATGCCGCGTGTGCTGCACACAGCAATCGACGCTCCCGACTGCCGGGCGCTGGCCGAGTTCTACCGGGCCCTTCTGGGCCTCCGGTATCGACCGGGAGACGAACCGCCGGCCGGCAGCGCAGAAGACGACGCCGATTGGCTGGTGCTGATCGAGGACGGCGGGCGTCGCGTTCTCGCATTCCAGCAGAAGACGGACACCGCAGCGCCGACGTGGCCATCGGAAGACGTGCCCATGCAGATGCACCTCGACTTCGCAGTGCCGAACGTCGAGGCCCTGCAACGGCAGGGTCATCGTGCCGAAGAGCTCGGCGCGCGCCTGCTGAGCGATCAGTCACACGACCGCGAGGAGCCCCTCCTCGTCCTTGCCGACCCAGCCGGCCATCCATTCTGCCTGCTGGTCCAGGCGGCTCCGCCTGCCGCCGAAAGCTCGATCGACGTGCCCGATCAGCGCGGCTAGGACTGCACAGCACTGACAGGATTGCCCGGCACCCATGGCAACCAGGTTGCCCAGCACCCCTGAGCACCAGGCCGGGCGCCCGCGAACAGAGGGCAGAGCAATGCGCATGAGCGCCATCCGCACGGGTTTCGCACACATATTTCCCGACGTGATCCCGTCGCCACACCTCCGTGAAAAGACAGGCCTTCACACCCCCATGCCTGGGCATTGAGCACAACGCCCGACTCAACGCGCTGTGCGCAATCCACAGCCCGTCCAGCTGGGCGACGGCCTCACACCCCGACAGGCGCCCCACGCCCACCGGCGCGCCGCGCCACGGGCTGCACCCTCACACTTTTGCGGTGAGGACCGGCACCTCCGCCTCCAGGAGGATGCGCTGAGCCTGGGAGCCCAGGATGAACTTGCCGATCGCGCTGCGCTTGCGCAGGCCGATGACGATGAGGCTCGCGGAGTGCTCGGCGACAAGCGCATTGAGCGTCTCGACGATATCCGCCTCGGGGTCCGGGTGGACGATGGTCACCTCGACGCCATGGCTGCGCGCGGCGCCCTCGATGTCCTCGACCGCGCCGCCGGGGATACGGTCGACCGCCTCGGCGGATCCCCGCTTGGGCGAGTTGAGGACGACGACGGACTGCGCCCGCAGGGCCGCCTCGGCGAGCCCGACGCGCAGCGCGGCGGCACCCTCGTCGGTGGGCAGGTACGCGATGAGGACGGTCATGCCCCGAGTATAGGCAGGGGGCCTGCCCTCGCCCCCGCCGCGCAGGCTCCCCGCCCCATGGCACGCGCCCCGCTCACCACCAGGCTCCCCGCCCCGGCAGACGAGCGCTCCGCCCCGGCAACACCCCTTGCCGCCTCCCCGCGGCACCGAACCTCCACCGCAGCACCGGCCCCCCACCACACGAGCGATTATCGAAACATTTCCGTGTTGCAAATCGGCAGAGGTGCACCTTACCTTGGATCGGTGACCACCCCCGTATCCGACAGCCCGCACCCCACCCGCGGCAGCGGCCTCACCGCCGCCGATGTGCGCATCGGATACGACGGCGTCCCCGCAGTCGAGGGCGTCGACCTGGCCATGCGGCCCGGTGAGGTCACCGCCCTCGTCGGCCCCAATGGCAGCGGCAAGTCCACCCTCCTGCGCGCCCTCGCGCGGCTCCACCCGCTCACGGCCGGCAGCGTGGCGTTCGGCGACGGCACGGACCTCACCGACCTGCCCTCCCGCGCCCTCGCCACACGGCTGACGATGCTCACGCAGATGCGGCCCACCCCGCAGGGCGTGCGCGTGCGCGACGCCGTGGCCCTGGGCCGCCACCCGCATCGCGGCCGATTCCGCGCCGGCGATCCCGGCGGCGCCGAGGTCATTGCGCGCGCCATGCGCCTGACCGGCGTCGACGCGATCGCCGGGGCCGCGGTCGACGAGCTCTCCGGCGGCCAGCTCCAGCGCGTGTGGCTCGCGTCCTGCCTGGCCCAGGACACCGAGGTGCTGCTGCTCGACGAGCCCACCAACCACCTGGACATGAAGTACCAGGTCGAGCTCCTCGAGCTGCTCTCCGCCCTGGCCCATGACCACGGTGTGTGCGTGGGCGTGGTCCTCCACGACCTCAACCATGCCGCTGCGATCGCCGACCGCGTGGCCCTCCTGTCCGCCGGCAGCATCGCCGCCGAAGGCACCGCGCGCGAGGTGCTGCGCCCCGACCTCCTATCCCAGGTCTACGACATCGACGTCACGACCGGCTACGACGAGGACCACGACCTCGTGATCGTGCGCGCCCGGCCACCTCGGGTGCGCAGGCCCGGCGCGGCCGCCCCCGAGGCGCCCCCCGGTGAGCGCGCGCCCGCCGAGGCCCGCCCGTGACACCCCGCCCGTGACACCCCGCCTGTGACACCCCGCCCACAGCCCACGGCCCACTGCCCCACCCACCAGAGGACACGCATGAAGATCCGCACCGCCATCGCCGCCGCCACCATCGGGCTCCTCGCCCTCAGCGGCTGCGGCACCACCGACGACGCGAAGTCCGCCGGCGACTCGACCACGGGCGCGGCCGCCGGCGGCCCGGTGAGCATCACGGACAGCCGCGGCAAGGAGGTCAAGCTGGACCACCCGGCGCAGAAGGTCGTGGCGCTCGAGTGGTCCGTCGCGGAATACGCGCAGTCGCTGGGCGTGAACCCCGCCGGCGTCGCGGACCCCAAGGGCTACGCCATGTGGGACAAGACGGTCCCGCTGCAGGGCGACCCGAAGGACGTGGGCGTGCGCAACGAGCCCAGCGTCGACTCGATCGCCGGGCTGGAGCCGGACGTCATCCTCGCCGACACCGCCTCCATCCCCGCCAAGCAGATGGCCCAGATGGAGAAGATCGCCCCCGTCGCCGTCTTCACGAGCGCGAACACCTCGGACCTCGTAAGGCTCGTCAAGGACAACCAGGACAAGGTGGGCACGCTGCTCGGCAAGGAGGACGAGGCGAAGCGGCTGGGCGAGGAGTACGACCAGCAGATCGCCGAGGCCAAGAAGAAGGTCGCCGACGCCGGCAAGGAGGGCACGCCGTTCGTCTTCGCCTATCCCTATGAGGATGCGAACGCCCTGAGCATCCGGATGCACGGCCCGGGCTCGGCCCCCAGCGCGATCGGCAAGGGCCTGGGCCTCAAGGACGCGTGGACGAAGAAGGGCGACGCCGAATACGGGGTCGGCCAGTCCGATGTCGAGGGCCTCACCGCCCTCCCCGCGGACGCCCGGTTCTCCTATTGGAAGGACCCGGAGGCGAAGGACCCCATCGAGGGCCTGTCGTCCAACCGGGTGTGGAAGAACCTGGGCTTCGTCAAGGCCGGCAACGTCCACCGCATGGACGCCGGGGTCTGGCTCTACGGTGGCACGAAGTCCATGGCGAAGTACGGCTCCGACCTCGCCGATGCCATCGCGGGCTGAGGCGCCCGCGCGCACCGGCGCGCTCTTCGCCGCCCTGGCGCTGGCCCTCGCCGCGCTCAGCGTCGCGCACCTGCTGCAGGGCACCTCGGCGGTTTCCCCCGCGGACCTGGCCCGCTGGGCACTGGGCGCCGGGCGCGGGGACGAGGCGGGCATCCTCATCGACTCGCGGCTGCCGCGCCTGCTGGCGGGGCTGCTCGTGGGGTGCGCGCTGGGCGTGTCCGGGGCGATCCTGCAGTCGGTGACGCGCAACTCGCTGGCCTCACCGGACACACTGGCGGTCAACGCGGGCGCGTTCCTGGCGCTGACCGCCTGTGCGGCCTTCGGCATCGCGCTGCCGTTCTTCTCCAGCGCGGCCGTGGCGTTCGCCGGCGGACTGGCCACGGCCGCGCTCGTCCTGGCGCTGTCGTCCGGCCCGCGCTCCTCCCCCATCCGGCTCGTGCTCTCCGGCAGCGTCATCACGCTGGGCTTCTCCGCGCTCACCTCCATGCTGCTGCTCTTCTTCCCCTTCCAGACCCAGAGCCTCTTCGCGTGGGGCGCCGGCTCCCTGTCCCAGGCTGGGCTGGGCGGGGTCGTCCGCCTGCTGCCGGTGTGCGCCCTCGCCATCGCCGTCGTCTTCGCGTGCGGCTCGCGCCTGGACGTCCTGCAGCTGGGGCCCGATGCGGCCGCCAGCCTGGGGGTGCGCGTGCGCCCCTGGCAGGCGGCCTTCATCGTCATCGCAGTGGTGCTGGCCGCCGTGGCCGTCACCGCCACGGGGCCGATCGGCTTCGTGGGCCTGTGCGCCCCGGCGCTTGCCCGCATGCTGGGCCGTCCCGTACCGGCGCTCAGCCGCCAGCGCACGATGATCGGGGCCGCCGCGCTCTTCGGCGCACTCCTCGTGGTCGGGGCGGACGTGGGGCTGCGGGCCGCCTTCCGCGGGCTCGACTCCGTGGGCATCCCCACCGGCGTCGTCACCTCGGTCCTCGGCGCCGTCGCGATCATCGTCCTCGCCCAGCGCGTGCGCACGGGCTTCGACGCGGACTCGCTCGTCACCATGCGCGCAGGCACCCGCCTGGGGCTGCGCCATCCGCTCCTGCTCATCGCCGCGACGGCGGCCCTGCTCGCGGCCGCGGTGTTCGCCTCGGTGCTCGCGGGCGACACGCTGCTGCTAGGCGGGGACGTCGTCAACTACGCGCACCACGCCGCCTCCGTGCGCATCGAGATCATCCTGGATGCGCGCCTCCCGCGCGTGCTCGCGGCGCTGCTGGGCGGCGCCTGCCTGGCGCTGGCCGGCGCCGCGCTCCAGGCCGTCACCCGCAACCCGCTCGCGGACCCGGGCGTGCTCGGCATCTCCGGCGGGGCCGGCCTGGGTGCGGTGTTCGTGCTGGTCACCGTGGGCGACTCGACCTTCTGGCCGGTCTTCCTGGGCGCCTCGGGCGCCGCCGCCGCGGTGGGCCTCCTGCTCTTCGGGCTCTCCGCGCGCCGCGGCCTCGACCAGGCGCGCATGGTGCTCGTGGGCGTGGGCATCGCGGCGGCCGCCCAGGCGCTCACCACCGCGCTCATCGTGGCCGCCGATCCGTGGAACCAGGTCATGGCGCAGACGTGGCTCGCCGGCTCGACGTACGTCGCCACGGTCGGCCAGTGCCTCCCCATGCTCGCAAGCCTGGTGCTGGGCGCCGTCGTCCTGGCCAGCGCCCACCGCGACCTGGACCTGCTGCAGATGGACGAGTTCACCCCGCGCATCCTGGGCGTGCGCGTCACCGCCGCCCGCGCCGTGCTGCTGTGCACCGCGCTCCTGCTCACCGCGGCGACGACGGTGACGATCGGCGTCATCTCGTTCGTGGGCCTCGTCGCCCCCCACGCGGCGCGCCTGCTCATCGGCCGGCGCAACGGCGCCCTCCTGCCGCTGGCGGCCCTGCTGGGCGCGCTCCTCGTCACGGTGGCCGATGGGTTCGGCCGCACGATCATCGCCCCCGGCCAGATCCCCGCGGGGCTCGTCACCGCCGTCCTCGGCTGCCCGTACTTCCTGTGGCTCCTGTGGCGGATGAGAAAGGACGCCTGATGCCCGGTTCGTATGCCCCGTTCCCCGCCGCACTCGTGCGCCGCGAGCGGCTCAGCCCCGGTTTCCTCCGGCTGACCTTCGCCGACCCCGCCCTGGCGCGGTTGGGCACCGCGTGCCTCGACCAGCGGGTCAAGCTCGTCTTCGCCGCCGCCGAGGCGCGCGCGGCGCTGCTGGGCGCCCCCGACTGGTTCGCGTGGTGGCGCGGGCTGGCCGAGGCGCAGCGCCCGCCCATGCGCACGTACACCGTGCGCGCGGTGCGCCCCCACGCCGCCGAGGTGGACATCGACTTCGCGGTGCACGGCGCGCTGGGACCGGCCTCCTCGTTCGCCCTCGAGGCGCCGCTGGGCTCCGAGCTGGTGCTCGTGGGCCCGGTGCAGGGCGCCGCGGGAGCGGACCGCGACGGCATCGCGTGGCACCCGGGTGCGGCGCACACGGTGCTCCTCGCCGGCGATGAGACGGCGGCCCCCGCCATCGGCAACATCCTGGCCGCCCTTCCGGCGACCGCTCGCGGTGCAGCCCTCATCGAGGTCGCCGAGGCCGCCGAAGCCCTGGACTTTCCCCACCCGGACGGGGTGGAGGTCGCCTGGCTGCCGCGCGGAGCCGCGCACGGCGACGCGCACGGCGGCGCCGCCGCGCGCGGCACCGGGCTCACCGACGCCGCGCTGCGGTGGTACGACGACTTCGCCGCCGGCCGGGCCGCCGCCCGGGCCGGTGCCGCGGGCGCGGCCGCGGGTGCGGGGGCGTACGAGGAACTGGACGAGATCAGCGCCGACGGGTCAGCACTCCTGTGGGACCAGAGCGACCTGGGGGAACAGGGCGACGTGGGGGTACAGGGCGTCGTGGGGGACGATCCGGGCGCGGGGCTGTTCACGTGGGTCGCGGCGGATGCGGCGACGGTGGCGCGGCTGCGGCGCGCCCTGCGCCGGGAGCGCGGGCTGCCGCGCTCGGGCACCTCGTTCATGGGCTACTGGCGGCCGGGGTACCAGGAGAGCTGAGCCCGGGGCCATCCCCGGCACGCAGGTATGGCGGATCGGCAACAGGGGTTGCCCAGCTGCGACCTCGCTGCAGGAGACGCCGTGGTGTGAGGATGTGAGGCTCGTTCTGACCGTGGCGGCACCAGCGCCCGCCCCCAGCAGAGGAGACCACGATGCACACGATCCATAAGCTCCCCGCCCGCTCCGCCCGTCGGCTCTCCCTGGCCGCCATCGCCCTGGCGGCGGGGCTGTCCATGACGGGCTGCGGGCTCATCCCGGGGGCCACCGGCTCGGATGACTCCGCGCGCGGTGACACCGGCCAGCAGACACAGGAGGCCGGTGCGCAGACACAGGAGGCCGGCAGCGACAGTGCGGGCAACGATGGCGCAGGCGACAGCGGCGGTTCGAGCGGGGCAGACGATTCGAGTGGCGCAGGCGGTTCGAACGACTCGGGCGGTTCCAACAGCACAGGCGGTCCCAATAGCGGTGACACCGGCAGCGGCAGTTCCGGCGGCTCAAGCAGCGGCAGTGGCTCGGACACGGGTTCAGGCACGGGTTCGGACACGGGTTCAGGCACGGGCAGCGGCGCCAGCGGTACGCGCACAACGGTCCGCGGTTCCGTGCTCGCGGCCTCCATCAGGAAGGAGATCGCCAAGCGCGGGAAGTCGGCGATCGTGACGTGCAGCGACCTGCACGTGTCCAAGGCGGGCGGCGGCACCACCACGTGCCGGATGACCGTGGACGGCAAGAAGTACTACCCCGTCGCCAAGGGCACGATCGTCGCGAACGGCCAGGTCCGCTACCGCCTCGAATTCCCCGGCGTCGACTTCTGACCGGCCTCCCCCGCACGTCGTCCCGCTGCGGGCGTCCTCCCGCTGCGCACGGCGCCCCGCCTCGCGCCCCAGCTTCTCACCCTGTGCCCCATTCGGCACCCGTCGCCCCGCCCCCGTTCGCCTCTCGTATTACCCTTGCCTTACCGAACCTGACACACGGGTGCAGGCGGGGTCAGACGGAGAGGCGGCGGGGGGCGCATGGCGGGTGAGCGCGGCGGCATCACGTTCACATGGCCCGGGCGCGGCGCTGCGGAGGACCACCTCGATGCCGCCCCGCATTCGGCGGCGCGCGCGGCCTGGCCCACGGACATCGCGACGGAGGAGAACCTCCTCATCGAGGGCGACAACCTCGACGCGCTCGCGCTCCTGGAGCCCACCCACGCGGACCGGGTCAAGGTCGTCTACATCGATCCGCCCTACAACACGGGCAGCGCGCTGCCCTACCGGGACACGTTCGGCGCCGCCGGCCACGCGGGGTGGCTGTCGATGATGCTCCCGCGCCTCGTCCTGGCCCGCCGGCTCATGCGCGGCGACGGCGTGCTCTTCGCCTCGATCGACGATCGCGAGCACGCCCACCTCGCCCTCCTGGGCCAGGAGGTCTTCGGCGAGGAGAACTTCCTGGGCTCCTTCGTCCACCAGCGGGCGAAGGGCGGCGGCAGCGCCCGCACGTTCGTGCGCGGCCACGACTACATCCTCGTGTGGGCCAAGGACGCGGCCCGCGTGGCGCCGTTCGTCACGGAGAAGCGCAAGCCCACCAGGTACGAGGTCATCGACGGCGTGCGCTGCCTCGTGGACGACGACGTGCTGCGGGTGACGTTCGGCAAGTACGCCGCAGGCAGCGAGCGCCGCCTCATGTACGAAGACGTCGAAGCGGTGCGCGGCCCCGCGAAGAAGGCGCAGGTGGATGCGTGGCTGGCCGCGGGCACGCACGTGCTGCGGCCCTGGGCCGGGGGCAAGCACGCGGTGGCGAAGGTGACGCCGGCGGACCGCGCCCACTCGAAGATGTACTCGATCATCCGGGCGCTGGGCGATGAGGGTCGCCGGGACCTCGAGGACCTGGGGCTGGGCGGCCTGTTCGGCTATCCCAAGCCCGTCTCGCTCCTCCGCGAGCTCGTGCGCTCGCAGACCTTCTTCGACCCCGAGGCGCTGGTCCTCGACTTCTTCGCCGGCTCCGGCACCACGGCCCAGGCCGTCGCGCAGCTCAACGCAGCAGACGGCGGGCGCCGGCGCTTCATCCTCGTTCAGCGCGCCGAGGAGCTGCGGCGCGTCGACGGCGCCCGCTCCGACCGCGCGGCGCACGGCGAGCCCATCACCACGATCAGCGGCCTCATGCGCGAGCGGGTGCGCCGGGCCGGGGCGCGGTTCCGCGATGTGCGGCTGCCGGAGCCGCCGGCGCAGTCCCCGCCGCTACACTGATCCGGCGCGCCGCTTCGGCTGCGCTGCCAGCGCCCGCCCCCAGCGCCCGCTGCCATTGCGCGTGCCGCGGCGCCCCTGCCGCGCGCCGCCCCGTTGAAAGGACGCCCATGGGCGAGGTCTACCGCACCACCCCGCAGCTGCGCTGGTCCGATCAGGACCTCAACCACCACGTGAACAACGCGAAGATCGTCACGCTGCTGGAGGAGGCGCGCATCGGCTGGCTGATCGGCGGCAAGGCCTCCGGGGCGCTGGCCCAGCCCAAGCTCGTCGCGCGACTGGAACTCGACTACCGCCGCCCCGTCCAGTACGGCTCGGAGCTCACGATCGAGCTGACGATCTCCCACATCGGCACCACCTCGTTCTCCGTGCGCGGGGTGGGCCTGCAGGAGGGCGAGGTCTGCTTCGAGGCGGTCGACGTGCTCGTCGTGCTGGACAAGGCGACGGGGCGCCCCACCCCGCTCAGCGCCGCCGGGCGCGCCTACCTGGAGCGCTACCTGGACGACGGCACGGCCGCTGACGGGCGCTAGGCCCCCCAGCGCCCCCGCGGTCGCCCAGCGCCCCCGCGCTCAGCCTCCGCCCTCGCGGGCCGGTCACTGCCCCCGAGGTCAGCCGTCGAACACCGGCGAGCGGGGAATCCCCAGCTCGGATTCGAGCGCCGCGGCCACCGGGAGCACCGAGGCGTCCTGATAGGGGTGGCCCACGACCTGCACGCTCACGGGCACGCCCTCCGAGCCGATCCCTGCGGGCATGGCCATGACCGGGCACCGGTTGGCGATGTTGAACGGGATCGTCATGTGCGCCTGCCAGTAGAACTCCACGGCGCCGCCGGGGCGGTCCAGGGGCCCCAGCTGGTGGTCATCGGCCGGCAGGGACTCCACCGCCGAGGTGGGGGTCAACAGCACGTCGAAGCCGGCCATGGCCTGCGCCAGGCGATCCTGGACCCGCGCCTCGAGAACCGTGGACTCGAGCAGGGAGGTGCGCTGCGCCTCGGCCCGGGTGACCTCGATGAAGCGGCGCGAGTAGTCCTCGAGCGCGTCGAGGTCGCCGCCGGCCATGCGCTCCATGTTGGCGGCGATGAGGTGGCCGTAGTGGGCCGCCGAGGCCCGCGAGACCTCGTCGAGCGACAGCCCGACGTCGATCCACTCGACCTGGGCGCCCCGCCGGGCCAGCGCCTCGGCGGCCCGGGCGAGGCCGCTGGCGACGCTGGGGTCCACGTCGTAGCAGCCCAGGTCCGCGCTGACGGCCACGCGCAGGCCCTCCACGTCGTCGTACGCGCTCTCACCGGCCCCCCGGTCCCAGGGCAGCACCGGGGTGGGGTCGACGGTGGCGTGGTCCGCGGGGTCGAGGCCCATGATGGTGTTCATCGCGTACGCGGTGTCCGCGACGGACCGGGCGAGGATGTGGTCGCCGCGGTACCAGTCCGCGTTGGAGGGGTGGGCGCCGGGCGTGCGGCCGAACGGGGTCTTGAGCCCCGGCAGGCCGCAGAAGGCCGCCGGGATGCGGGTGGAGCCCGCGATGTCCGAGGCGGTGGCCAGCGGGGCGAACCCCGCCGCGACGGCCGCCCCCGAACCGCCCGACGAGCCGCCGGGCGTCTTGTCCCGGTTGAACGGGTTGCGGGTGACGCCCCACGCGCGCGTCGAGGTGAACGTCGCGCACGACATCTCCGGGTTGGCGGTGCGGGCGAACGGGATCGCGCCGGCGGCCCGCAGCCGCGCCACGATCGGATTGTCCGCCTCGGCCACGATCCCCGCGCGGGCCTGCGAGCCGCGGGTGGCGCTGTGCCCGGCCAGGTCGTGCTGCTCCTTGACCAGCAGCGGGATCCCGAGCAGCGGGGGCAGGTCCGCTGCGTCCTCGGCGGCGTAGCGCTCGTCGGCGGCGCGGAACTGCGCGCGGACCTCCGGGTCGTCGGCCATGAACTCCACGATCGCGTTGATGGGGTCCGCGCTCCCCTGGCCCGCCGCGGCGCTGTCCGCGGGGCCGGCCGCTCCCCCGTCCAGGCGGCGGATCCGCTCGGCCAGCGCGGTGAGCGCGCGGCTGGGCGTCAGCGCCCCGGAGCGGAAGGCGGCGAGCATGTCGAGGACGCCGAGCTGGTGGATGGGCGCGGGCAGGCTGTGGGGCGCATCACTCATGGGCTCAGTCTGCCACGCGGCGCTAGAATGCTGCCGGGAGGAGGCCCGCAGAGCCCGGGCCGGAGAGCAGTATGAGCAACGAGGTGTCCGCGCGCCGTGCCGCGCGCCATGTCACCGTCTTCCTCGACGTGGACGGGGTGCTCAACTCCTACCCGGTGCAGGGCACGCGCTCCGTGCGCGAGCGCCGGCGCAGGGTCCGCGCCTGGAACTACGAGCTGCACTACCGGCCCAAGATCGTGAAGTTCCTCGACTCGCTCGTCCAGAAGCGGCTCGTCGACATCGTCTGGCTCTCCACCTGGTCCCAGCGCTGCCGCACGGAGATCGAGCCCAAGCTGGGCTTCCACGGCACCTACCCGATCATCGACATGCCGGACGACTCGTACAACCGGTTCGCCGGCGACCCCTCCGCCTGGTGGAAGGCCCGGGCGGTCGAGGAGTGGCTGGCCGACCATCCCGGCCAGCGCGCGCTGTGGATCGACGACGATCTCGCCGCCCCCGCCACCTACGAGTACTTCAGGAAGAAGTACCGCGGCCGCCTGCTCATGATCGCCCCGCAGTTCTCCCGGGGCCTTGGCGAGGAGCACTTCGCGCTCATCCGGACCTTCACCTACCCGCGCCCGGAGCACGGCGCACACGAGGAGCAGAAGCGGGAGGGCGCGTGAGGCGCACCCGCGTGGGCCTCATCGACTCCGGACTGGGCCTCGTGTCCTTCGCCGCGGCCCTGCACCGGGCCGCCCCCGGCCTCGACCTGCTCCTGGCCACGGATCCCGAGCACATGCCCTACGGCGCCCTCGAGCCGGCGCAGGTGCAGGAGCGCGTGCTCGCCTCGGCGCGCGCCCTCGAACCGTGGGCCCCGGACGCGCTCGTCCTCGCGTGCAACACCGCCTCCGTCCACGCCCTCGCGGCGCTGCGCGCACATGCCGAGCCCGAGGTGCCCGTCATCGGCACCGTGCCCGCCATCAAGTCCGCGGCCCGGGCCTCGGAGGCCCGCGGCGGGGCGCCGTTCGCCGTGTGGGCCACGAGCGCCACGACCGCGAGCGCCTATCAGCGCGAGCTCATCAGCGCGTTCGCCGGCAGCACTCCGGTGGCCTCCGTGGCCTGCGCGGGCCTGGCCCAGGCGATCGAGCGCGCGGACGACGCCGCCATCGACACCGCCATCGATGCGGCCGCCGCGGCGACGCCCGCGCACATCGACTCGATCGTGCTGGGCTGCACCCACTACGGCCTCGTCGCCGAGCGCATCCGCGCGCGCCGCCCGCAGACCGCCCACCTCTACGACTCCCCCGCCGCCGTCGCCGCCCAGACGCTCGCTCGGCTGGGCCGGGGCGCCCCGGGCGCAGCGGGGGGTCCGGGGGGCCGGATCCTCGCGGTGCTCGCCTCGGGCCGGCCGGCCGGGCTGCCGCGGGCCCTCGAGGCGTACCCGGCCGGGCGGGAGCTGCTGCGCATCGCCCCCGAGCAGCACACCTAGCGGGCACGGCGCACCTAGCGGGCACGGCCGCGGCCGGGTGCGATCCGGCCTGCGACAATGGGAGCGGAGCAGACCAGCCCCCGCGCACCCGGCAGCCCCACCGGTGTCCCCCGGCGCGGCGGCCCAACGAAGGAGATCCGAGCCATGACGAGCCCGCTCATGCCCACCGCTGGCACCGTGCTGCGCAAGATGCGCACCCTCCTCTTCGTCCAGGGCGCGGCGGCCCTGGTGCTGGGCGTGCTCGTCATCATCTGGCCGGTCAACGCCACGCTGATCTTCGCGATCCTCATGGGCGCGTGGCTGCTCGTCGACGGCGTCGTCTCCGCGCTCACCTGGGCGGCGCGTCCGCGCGGTGCACGCTCGGGGGTCGCCCTGGCGCGCGCGATCTTCGGGATCGTCGCGGGCCTCGTCATCGTGGCAGTGCCCGCGGCCGGCATGCTCGTCGTCGTGTGGATCGTCGCCTTCGTCATGCTGCTGCTGGGTGCCTTCCAACTCGCCGGCTGTGGCACGCTGCGCGCGGCCGGGGTGCGCTACTGGTGGATGATGCTGATCACCGGCATCCTCTCCGTCCTCGCCGCCGTGGGCATCCTGCTCTTCCCCGTCACCGGAGCCGCCGTGTTCGCCTGGATCGTGGGCGTCGCGATGATCGTCGAGGGCATCGCCGCCTTCCTCATCGGCTCCCAGCTCAACCGGGCGGTGCGCGCTCAGGACGAGCGGGAGATCCCCGGCGAGCTCGCCTGAGCCGGAGCGCCGCTCACTGCCAGCGGTCCACTCACCACCAGGCCCCACTCACCACCACGCGCCCACGGGCGCGTCGAGGGCGGTGAGCACCGCGCCGGCGAAGCTCATGGTTCCCACCGTGAGCACGTCGCGGCCGGTGCGCTCCGCGCGGGCGACGGCCTGGGCCGTGTCCAGCACCGCCCCCCGGCCGGCCAGCCGGTCATAGCGGAGGTAGTCGCTGCCGGCGCCCACGAACAGCGCCTCGCGGCCGCCGAGCGCATCGACGCACGCGTCGACGTCCTTCGTGTCCGGGAAGCCCGCGAGCACGAGGAAGTCCGGCCGCAGGTGCGCCCGCGCGTGCGCCAGGGCCGCGCGCACGCCCGGGGGGCTGATCGCGGCATCGACGATCCATTCGGCGCCGGCGTGCGCGTGGTGCGACAGCCGGCCGGGCAGGCTCAGCGCCGCCCGCGCCTGCGCGGGCGTCGGTGCTTGCGCCTGCGCGGGTGCGTGTGCCTGCGGGGGCCGAGGCGCGGTCAGCGCGCGCACCTCGCACAGCGCCCGCGCGGCCGCGAGGCCCACCGCGAGGTTCGTGCGCGCGATGGTCGCCTCCTCCTGGACCTCGGTGACGGGGGCGGGCTGGGCTGCCAGCCGCTCCCGCGCCTCGGCGGGCTGGGCGGGATGGGCGATGACCGCGCGGGTGGCCGGGGTGATGGTGCCCAGCAGGTCCGCGGCGACCGCGGCGAGGCTGCCGCCCAGGACGTCGGTGTGTTCGGGAAAGATCTGGGTGGCCGCCACGACGTCGTAGTCGAAGAGCGAGACGTCGTCGGACAGGCCGCCCAGCCCCTCCTCGACGACGAGCGCCTGGACCCCCGCCTCGAGCAGGTGCGCGAGTCCCACGAGGGTGAACAGGCCCGAGGGCGGCAGGTAGCCCTCGGCCGGATCGAACGGGCCCAGAGCGGCGAGCAGCGCGGCCGTCCGGTCCGCCAGCACCCCCGCCTGCGCGGGCGTCAGCGGCCGCCCGTCGAGGCGGATGCGCTCGCGGTTCGAGCGCAGCGGCGGGCTCGTGATCGTGCCCACCCGCAGGCCCGCCCTGCTGCTCAGCGCCCAGCTCGCCGCGGCCACCGCGGTGCCCTTGCCCTTGCTGCCGACCACCAGCAGCGCGGGCACCGGCAGCCCCCGCCCCGCGGGCCCGGAGCCCAGGCCCAGGCGGGTCACCGCGAGGCGGGAGCGGGCGCGGCTGCGCCCGATGGTCCGGGGGGTCAGTGCGCCGGGCGCTCTGCTGGATTCGAGAGAGCTGCTGGATTCGAGTGCGCTGTTGGATTCGAGCGCCCGGGCGGCCTTCCACTCGCGGAAGAACGGCTCGTCCCAGCCTTCGGCGGGCATGTCAGCGCAGCCGTGCGGTGAGTTCGGCGGCGGCCGCGCGCACGCGCTCGGCGCTGGCCTCGACCGCCTCGGCGGAATACGCGGAGTCCGGCAGGCACAGGCCCATCCCCGCCACCGGGCGGTCGAGCGCATCGAGGACGGGCGCGCCCACGGTCCAGATGCCGGGGGTGACCTCGCCGCGCTCCAGCGAATAGCCGCGGCGGCGCTCGTGGCCGAGCTCGCCGTTGAGCTCGCGCACCGTCTGCGGGCCGCTGCCCGTGCGGCTGACGAAGGCGCCCTCGCCGGTGAACAGGGCGAGCACCTCGCGCTTGGACAGCTGGGTGAGCATCGCCCGGCCGGTGGCGGTGAGGTAGGCGGGCATGCGCACCCCAGCGGCGGTGATGACGGCCACGGAGCGCACGGCCTGCTCCTTGAGGATGTAGACGGTCTCCCAGCCGCGCAGCACGGACAGCTGCGCCGTGCCGTCGGTGTCCTCGGCCAGCCGCCGGACGATGGGCTGGGCCAGGCGCTGGAGCGGATTCGTGCGCCCGAACGCGCTGCCCAGCTCGGACACGCCGGCGCCCAGCATGTAGCCGCCGGGGGCCTTCGCCACGAAGCCCAGCTCGTCCAAGACGGCGAGCAGCTCGTAGATGCTCGAGCGCGGGATGTCGAGGCCGCGGGCCAGCGCGCCGGCGCTGATGGGGCGGTTCGAACCGGCCAGCTGGCGCAGCAGCGCGATCGCCCGGCGCAGCGCGGGTACGTCGCCCATGCTCAGTCCGCCAGGTCGAAGGCCGCCATCGCCTCCCGGTAGAGCTCGGCGACGGGGCCCAGCGCGGCGTGCTCGCCGTGGGCCGCGACGGTGCGGCCGGCCACGACCACCTCGGCCACGTCCGCCGAGGTGCCGGCCAGCACCGCCTGCTCGCCGCGGCTGCCGATCGTGCGGGCACTGTCCTGGCTCAGCGCGAAGAAGTCCGCAGGGGCGCCCACGCGCAGGCCGCCCCCGTCATGATCGCCCGTCTGCAGGCCGCCCTGATCGAGTCCCAAGGAGCGGGCACCGCCCGAGGTGAGGGCGGCGATGAGCTCAGCGGGGCCGAAGCGGCCGCGCTCGCCGCTGCCCAGGCGCTCGCCGGCCTCCAGGCCGCGCAGCTCCAGGAGCGGATCGAGGACCACGTGCTGGTCCGATCCCAGGGCGAGGACCGCCCCGGCGTCCGCGAGCGCGCGGGCGGGCCCGATCCCGTCGGCCAGGTCCGCCTCCGTCGTGGGGCACATGACGATCGAGGCCACCGCGGCGCCCAGCGCCGCGATGTCCGCCTCGCGCAGGTGGGTCGCGTGGACGGCGGAGAGGCGCGCGTCCAGCACGCCGGCGCGCTCGAGGAGGCCCGTGGGCGTCGTGCCGTAGGCCTCCAGGCACGCCTCGTTCTCCGCGGGCTGCTCCGACAGGTGGACGTGCAGGGGGCCTGTGAGCTGGGAGAACGCGGGCAGGTCCGCGGCGGGCACGGCGCGCACCGAATGGATCGCGGCGCCCAGCGTCACGTGCTCGCAGTCCTGCAGCGCCGCGCCCAGGGCCGCGTGCCGGGCGAGGTAGCCGTCGATGTCGCCGTCGCCGAAGCGGGCCTGCTCGGCGCTCAGCGGCTTGCCGATCCCGCCCGTCAGATAGCAGGTGTCGAGGAGGACGAGCCGGATCCCGGCCTGCTGCGCGGCCCAGGCGAGCGCGCGCTCCATGTCGTGATCCGGGTAGGGGGCGCCGCCCCGGGCGTGGTGGACGTAGTGGAACTCGCCCACCGCGGTGTAGCCGGCCGCGGCCATCTCCGCGAAGACGGCGCGGGCCAGCAGGCCGTAGGAGTCCGGCGTGAGCTGCGCGGCGGCGCGGTACATGACCTGGCGCCAGGTCCAGAACGTGCCGCCGCCTGAGTGCGTGCGGCCCCGCAGCAGCCGGTGGAACGCGTGCGAGTGGGCGTTGACAGCCCCGGGCAGGCTCAGGCCGGGCACGCGGCGGAAGCCTACGGGCGCCTCGGCGGCGGAATCGAGGGCGGCGATCGTGCCGTCCGCGGCCGTCGTGAGCGCCAGGCCCTCGCGGACCTCGCCGCCCGTCCAGGCACGCTCGAGCCAGAAGCCGGCGCCGGGCGCCGCGCTCATGCGCCCAGCTCCGCGGCGAGCACGTCGGCCAGGGCGGCCGCCCCGGCGCGCGCGTCTGCGTCTTCGCAGGCCTCCTCCGGGGCGTGGGAGACGCCCGTGGGATTGCGCACGAAGAGCATGGCCGAGGGCACGTGGGCGGCGAGGATGCCCGCATCGTGGCCGGCGCCCGTGGGCAGGCGCGGGGCCTGCGGGAGCTGGGCGGCCATGCGGTCCGTGAGCTCGGCATCGAAGACGGTGGTGGGCGAGTAGGACTCGCGGGAGGCCCCGAAGCCCACCCCCGCGGCGCCCGCGATGTCGCGGGCGCGGTCGACGATGGCCTGGAGGACCTGGGCGACGACGGCGTCGTCGGCGTGGCGGATGTCGAGCCAGCAGTCCATGGCGGAGGCGATGACGTTCGTGCCGCCGGGGTGGATGCTCGTGCGGCCCACGGTCGCCACGGCGCGGTCGAACCCGGCAGCCAGGCGCGGGATCTCCCCGATGACCGCGCTGCCGGCGGCCACCGGATCCGCGCGGTGGGCCATGGGGGTGGTGCCCGCGTGGTTGCCCTGGCCGGTGAAGCGCAGGCGCCAGCGGCCGTGGCCGATGATCGAGGCGCCCAGGGCCACCGGCTGCCCGGTCTCGATGAGGCCCACGCCCTGCTCCACGTGCAGCTCGATGAACGAGCCGATGCCCGCCAGGCGCTCGGGATCGGGGCCCATACGGTGGGGGTCGAGGCCGTAGGCGGCGGCGACCTCGGCGAACGTATCGCCTTCGGCGTCCGCGAGGCCCAGCGCGCGCTCGGGTGCGATGGCGCCGGAGATGAGGCGAGAGCCCAGGCACGCGACGCCGAACCGCGAGCCCTCCTCCTCCGGGAACACGGCGAGCGCGAGCGGGCGCGCGGCCCGCTCGAGACGGCCGTCCGCGCGCAGCCGGTCGAGGGCGTCCAGAGCCGAGGCGACGCCCAGCGGACCGTCGAACTGGCCGCCGCCGGGCACGGAGTCCAGGTGGGAGCCGGTCACGACGGCGTTGGGGCCGGGCTGAGTCGCCCACGCCCACGTGATCCCGTTCGCATCGACCTCGACGTCGAGCCCCCGCGCCGCGGCCTCGGCCTCGAACCACTCGCGCAGCTCGCGCTCGATGGGCGAGAACCCGGGACGCTGGTAGCCGGGACCGCGGGGGTCGCGGCCCACCTCGCGGATCTGGCCGAGCAGGGAGACGACGTCGGCGCTCATGCGCGCAGTTCCGTACCGTGGAGGACGGTGCCGTCGGTGTCCGTGAGCGTGTGCGCGAAGGGCCGCACCGCCTCGGCGGCGCCCAGCGCGCGGCCGGAGGCGACGAACTCGACCGCATCGGCGAGCTCCGGGGACAGGAAGCGGTCCGGGCCCGGCCCTTGGACCTGCTCGCGCAGGGCGCCGATGACCGCGCCGGTGACGGGGCCGGGCTCCTCGCTGCGCAGGTCGGCGGCCCGGGCCGCGGCGTAGAGCTCGATGCCGAGCACGCGGGCCAGGCTGTCCACGGCGCGGCGGAGCTTGCGCGCGGCGGCCCAGCCCATGGACACGTGGTCCTCCTGCATGGCCGACGAGGGGATGGAGTCGATGCTGGCCGGGGCCGCGATGCGCTTCATCTCCGAGACGAGCCCGGCCTGGGTGTAGTGGGCGATCATGAGGCCGGAGTCCACGCCCGGGTCGTCGGCGAGGAACGCGTTGAGGCCCTGGTTGCGGGCCGGGTCCATGGCGCGGTCGGTGCGGCGCTCGGCGATGGAGGCGAGGTCCGCGGCGACGATGGCGAGGAAGTCCGCGGCGTGGGCCAGCGGGGCGCCGTGGAAGTTGCCGTTGGAGGACACCGTGCCGTCGGGCAGAACAACGGGGTTGTCGATGGCCGAGCGGAGCTCGCGGGCCGCGGTGAGCGCCGCGAACGTCAGCGAGTCCCGGGCCGAGCCCGCCACCTGCGGCGAGCAGCGCAGCGAGTAGGCGTCCTGGACCAGGTGGGTCGAGTCCCTGTGGCTGTCCACGATGGGCGAATCGGCGAGCGCGGCGAACATGTTGGCCGCGCTCGCGGCCTGCCCCGGGTGGGGGCGCAGCGGCATGTTGAGGTCCGGCATGAACACGCGGTCCGTGCCCAGCTGCGCCTCGACGCTCATGGCCGCGGTGAGGTCCGCGGTGGAGACGAGCAGCTCCAGGTCGAACAGCGCCATGACGATCATGCCGAGCATGCCGTCGGTGCCGTTGACGAGCGCCAGGCCCTCCTTCTCCCGCAGCTCGACCGGCTCGATGCCCGCCTGTGCGAGCACGGGGCCGGCCTCGACGGCCGTGCCGTCCGGGCCGTGCACGAGCCCCTCGCCCATGAGGACGAGGGCGCACGCGGAGAGCGGCGCGAGGTCGCCGGAGCAGCCCAGCGAGCCGAACTCGTGGACCCACGGCGTGATCCCGGCATTGAGGACGTCGACGTACGTCTGCAGCGTCTCCGGGCGGATGCCGGTGCGGCCGGTGGCCAGCGTGCGGATGCGCAGGAGCATGAGGGCGCGCACCACCTCGGGCTCGACGGGCTCGCCCACGCCGGCGGCGTGCGAGCGGATGAGCGACTTCTGGAGCTGGGCACGCATGTCGTGCGGGATGTGGCGCTGGGCCAGCGCGCCGAAGCCGGTGGAGACACCGTAGACCGGCTTGGGCGCCTCGGCGAGGGCGTCGACGGCGCGGCGGGCGGCGGCGACCTGCTCGCGCACCGCGTCGGGGATCTCCACCTTCGCCCCGTGGCGGGCGACGGCGATGACGTCTGCGAAGGTCAGGGCGTCGGGGTCGAGTGCGACGGTGGCGGTCATGCGTTCTCCTCGGGGGCTGCGGGCGACATGTACGGGCTGGGGTTGGCGGCGATGAGGGAGCCGGCGCGGTAGACCTGCGCGATCTGCTGGACGCCGGGGCGGTAGGCGAGGTAGCGGTAGCCGGGGGCGTCGAGGACGGCGAAGTCCGCCCGCGCTCCGGGCGTGAGGCGGCCGATGTCGGTGCGGCGCAGGGCGGCCGCACCGCCGGCGGTGGCGGCCCAGAGCGCCTGCTCGACGGTGAAGTGCATGTCCCGCACGGCGATCGCGATGCAGAACGGCAGGGAGCTGGAGAACCCGGAGCCCGGGTTGCAGTCGCTGGCGATGGCCACGGTGACCCCGGCGGCGAAGTAGCGGCGGGCGTCCGGGTAGGGCTGGCGGGTGGAGAACTCGATGGAGGGCAGCAGGGTCGCGACGGTGCCGGCGGCGGCCAGCGCCGCGAGGTCCTCATCGGAGGCGAACGTCGCGTGGTCCGCAGACGCCGCTCCGTGAGCGGCCGCGAGCTTGAGCGCTCCGCCGGCGGTGAGCTGGTTGGCGTGCAGGCGCGGGAGCAGCCCCGCCTGCGCGCCCGCGGTGAGCAGGCGGTCCGTCTGCTCCTCCGTGAAGGCGCCCCGCTCGCAGAACACGTCGATCCAGCGCACTCCGCGCTCCGCGGCCGCGGGAATGAGCCGGTCGATGATGAGGTCCACGTAGCCGTCCGGGTCCTCCGCGTACTCCGGGGGCACCACGTGGGCGGCCATGAGGGTCGTCTCCGGGCTGTAGCGGACGGCGATGTCGAGCTGGCGCAGCTCGTCGTCCACCGTGAGGCCGTAACCGGACTTGATCTCCAGTGTCGTGGTGCCGGAGTGCTCCGCCTGGGCGATGAGCCGGGTGAGGTTGTCCTCGAGCTCCTGGTCGGAGGCTCGACGGGTGGCCTCGACGGTCGAGCGGATGCCGCCGGCGGAGTACTCGCTGCCGGCCATGCGCGCGGCGAACTCCTCCGAGCGGTCGCCGGCGAAGAGCGGGTGGCTGTGGCTGTCGACGAAGCCCGGGATGACTGCGCGGCCGCGGGCCCGGACCACCTGGTCCACCGGCTGTGCGGCGGCCTCCGAGGCGGGGCCCACCCACGCGACGATGCCGTCCTCTGCGATGAAGGCGGCATCGTGGCAGACGCCCAGCAGATCGTCGGCCTCCGGGTCGTTGGTCACGAGCTCGGAGATATCGGTGACGAGAACTCTCACGTGGCGGCTCCTGGGCGGCGGTCGAGGGGCGGGCAGGGTCGGACTGGTGGGGCTCGGTCCTACGGAGCCGGGGCCCGCGGGAAGCGGCCTGGCGGGCCGCCGCGCGGCGGGGGCGCGTGCTGTCCTCCAGTATGGGCGGGGTCGGTGACACGGGCCATCCCACTGGGCCCAGTGTCACCCGGCACACGGGCGGGGCGGTGGAGGCGCCTCGGCGATCCATCCGAAATATCGGACACCGCGGGCTCGGGGCTTTGGGCCCCTTCCTGCCCAACCCGGTTCAGGGGCCGCCGAGGCCCGGGCCCGCCCCGAACACGCCTCGGTCACCGCAGCGGCCCCCGGGATAGTGTGGCTACTGGTTCGCATTCCCCTCCCTTCCACCTCGGAGTCGACGATGACACGCACTCAGGGACCACTGGCCGGCATCCGCGTGCTGGAGCTCGCCTCGATCGGGCCCGGGCCCCACGCCGCGATGCTGCTGGCAGACCTCGGGGCGGACGTCGTGCGGGCCGACCGACCGGCCAGCGCCCGCAGCAGTCTCGAAGACGACGCCTCTGCCGGGCAGTGGCTGCTGCGCGGGCGCCGCTCGATCGCCCTCGACCTCAAGGCGCCGGCCGACCTCGCCACGGCGCTGGACCTCGCCGCCCGCGCCGATGTCCTCATCGAGGGCTACCGGCCCGGAGTGGCCGAGCGGCTGGGAATCGGGCCCGACGAATGCCTGGCGCGCAACCCCCGGCTGGTCTACGGCCGCATGACGGGCTGGGGCCAGGAGGGTCCCCGCGCCCAGCAGGCCGGGCACGACATCAACTACCTCGCGCTCACCGGCGGGCTCTTCACGACCGGCCGCGCGGGCGAGCGGCCCGTGCCGCCGCTGAACATGGTCGCCGATGTGGCCGGCGGGTCCATGATGCTGGCGCTCGGCGTGGTCTCCGCCCTCGTCGAGCGCGCCACCACGGGCAGGGGGCAGGTGGTGGACGCCGCGATGGTCGACGGCACGCCCGCGGCCATGCAGATGATCTGGTCGCTGCGGGGGCAGGGGCGCTGGTCGGACGCCCGCGGCGGCAACCTCCTCGACGGCTCCAACCCCAGTTACGACACCTATGAGTGCGCCGGCGGCGGCTACGTGGCGGTGGGCGCGCTCGAGCCCCAGTTCTACGCCCAGCTGCTCGCGGGCCTCGGGCTCGAGGCGGACCGGATCCCGGACCGGGCGGACCCGCAGCAGTGGCCGGCGCTGCGCGAGGTGTTCGCCGCGCGGTTCGCCCAGCGCAGCCGCGACGAGTGGGCCCGCGTGTTCGAGGGCACGGACGCGTGCGTCACGCCCGTCCTCACCCTCGCCGAGGCGCGGGCCGAGCCGCACATGGCCCATCGCGGCTCGATCGTCGTGCGAGACGGCGTGGAGCAGGGTGCCCCGGCGCCGCGCTTCTCCGCCCACCCGGGCCCGCGGCCCACGCCCGCTCCCCCGCGCCCCGACGCGGACCGGGTGGCGGTGCTGGCCGAGTGGCTGGGCGAGTAGGCACACCGCTCAGCGCGGTGCCGTCCCGCCCCACCCCTCCTCGGCGATGCTCAGCGCGGTTGCGCCCGCCGCGACCGCGGCGCGCTCCGGGGCGGACGCGTACGCCCGCCTGCCCAGTACCGCATCGCACACCGCGCTCAGGCCGATTCCCGCGGTGCGCACCGCCGGCGAGCCCGCGGCCGCGGCCGCGCGGCCGATGATGCGGCCCAGCCCGGCGGCAGCAAACGCCGCAGCAGCGCCCCGCGCCCCGCGCGAGTCGCCCTCCTCGAGGCTGTCCGCGACGACGAGCGCCGCAACCCCGGCCGAACCCGCATCGGCGACCGCGCGCACCGCACCGCCACCCAGGCGACCTGTTCCCGCGATCGGGGTGCGAATCCCCGCGCTGCGGCGCACCGCCGCGGCGAGGAGCCCGCTGAGACCCGCCGTCGTGCCCGCAGCGGCGGCGGAGACTCCCAGCACTCGGCTCCAGCGCCGCGTGTCCAGGTCTTCGACCGCGGCGCGCACGGCCTCGCGGAACGTGAGGTTCCCCCCGGGCGGTGTGCCCACGAGGCCCTCGAGGTCGCGCTCCTTGACCACCGTGGTGTTGAGCAGGCTCCCGATGAGGTGGCGCGCCATGCCGCTGCGCACGGGCGTGATGAGCCCGATCCAGTGCGCGGCAAGGCCCGGAGTGGTGACCGGCGCGGTGAGTACCAGGCGCGGCAGCAGTCCCACGGCCTTCGCGTACTCCTGCATCATCTGGGCGTACTCGAGCGTGTCCGGTCCCCCGATGTCGAATGCGCGGTTGACCTCTGCCGGCAGCTCCGCCGCGGAGGCCAGGTAGAACATCGCATCGCGCACGGCGATGGGGGTGATGCGGTTGCGGATCCACCGCGGTCCGATCGCACCCGGCAGGCGCTCGGAGAGACTGCGCAGCATCGTGAAGGACGCCGAGCCGTCGCCCAGCACCACGCCGGCCTGCAGCACGGCGGTGGGAACGGCGCAGTCGAGCAGGATCCGCCCCACCGCGGTGCGCGACGCGAGGTGCTCGGAGAGCTCCTCGTCATCGGGGTGCAGGCCGGCCAGGTAGACGATCCGGTCGATGCCGGCGGTCTCCGCCGCCCGCGCGAACGTCCGCGCCATGGCCGTTTCCTCGGCCATGAGGTCGGCGGCGGATCCCATGGAGTGCAGCAGATACCACGCAGCGCTCGTGCCCTCCATGGCCGCGGCGACATCGTCGAACTCGGAGGCGTCGCCCTCGCAGACCTCGACCTCCCCGGCGCCGGCCCGCTGGCCCTGGGCGACGATCGCCTCCGCCCACGGCATGGACTCGGCCTTCCCCCGACTGCGCGAGAGCGTCCGCACGGCCCAGCCGCGCCGCAGCAGCTCTCCCACCAGCGTACCGCCCACGTAGCCCGTGGCTCCGGTGACGAGCGCACGGCGCGGCTGGTCACCGGCCTGCTCGGCGCTCCCGGCTGTTGCGCGCTCCTGGCTTCGTGCGGCGCCCGCCCGGGCGCGGGCTTCACTGCGCCCCTGTTCCGGTCCCACCATGTCTCCTCCACTCGGTCGTCGAGGCGCCGCCCGACCGCACGCCGCCGACCCCAGTCTAGGGTCGCGGGCCACCGTCCACACCGGAATTCCGGCCAGCCTCCTTGCCGCCATCGCAGGCGATCCCGCACCCGAGCGGGCTGCGCCGCCGCCCGCGCGCCTTGTATGCTGGCGGTGCGCCGCTGCCGCATCACCGCGGGCGAGTCGACCGGCCCGCCCCGCTCCGGCGCGACTCGACGAACGGAGAAGACCATGGCGGAAACGAACACGCTCGATCAGGCAGACGTCGTCGACATCCTCAAGCGCGCGGGCTACCTCATGCTCACGACGGCCGGCGAGGGCGGCAAGCTCCTCTCGCACCCGATGTCCCCCCAGCAGGTCACCGATGACGCCGATGTCTGGTTCTTCGTGGGCCTGCAGGGCGACCAGGCCGTCGCCCTGCGCAAGGACCCGCACGTCAATCTCGCCATCTCCGAGGCGGGCAACTGGCTCTCCGTCTCCGGCCAGGTGCAGTTCGTCGACGACCAGGCGAAGATCGACGAGCTGTGGAACGACGAGGCGGGCGCCTACTTCGAGGGCGGCCGCCAGGATCCGAACCTGGGCCTCATGAAGGTCATCACCGACTCCGCCCAGCACTGGGGCATGACCGGGGGCAAGCTCTCCGCCGTGGCCCAGATGGTCAAGGCCAAGGTCACCGGCGACCGCCCCGGCGGTGGGAGCGCCACCACCGAGCTGTGAGGCAGCCGCCCACCGGCCGGCGCCGCGCGGAGACCGGCGGCGCGGCCGGTGCGGCGGCGTCGGGTGAGCACGCGCCGCCCGCCTCGCGCGCGCCCGCGTGGCGCTGGCTCGTCCCCGTGGCGCTGGCCGCCGCGGGGCTGTTCGCCGCCGGCCGCGCCCCCAGCGGGGGCGGTGTCTTCATGGCCGCCAGCTGCGCGGTCGCGGTGGTCTACACCATTGCCTGGTGGCTCTGGGGCTGCCCGCGCAGGACGCTTCGCGCGCATCGCCTCGGCCGCGACGCGCTGCGGGGCCTGGCCTGGGGCGCGGGCCTCGCCGCCGTCTTCGCCGCAGGCGCGCTGGCCGTGCGGGGCATCCCGCTGCTCGCCGGCCCCGTGGCCCACCTGCTCGAGCACGCCACGGCCGGGCACCTCCTGCCCGTCGCCATCATCACCGCCCTCAGCGGGATCGCCGAGGAGCTGTTCTACCGCCGCACGGCCCTCCTCCTCCTGCCGGGCCGCTTCCGCACCCGCGCGCTCGTCTCCCTGGGGCTCTACATGGCGGTCTCCGCCACCATGGGAGTCCCGCTGCTCGTGTTCGCGGCAGCCGCGCTCGGTGCCGCCGCCACCGCCGAGGCGCGCCGGACCGGGTCGCTCACCTCGCCGATCGTCATGCACCTCGTGTGGTCGCTGGCCATGCTCATGGCGCTGCCCGCCCTCCTCCAGGCGGTGTGAGCGCCATGCCGGATAGCACGTCGCCCCACGCCGACCCGAGCGGCGACTCCCCCACGGACGACGAGAAGTTCTTCACCGTGCGCGGCCGCCGCTGGCGGCGGACCGACCCCGCCCTCGCCGCCGAGGTGGTCGAGCAGCTGAAGTCGCACCTCGGGCGGGGCAGATCCGGTGTGCGGGCCGGGACGAAGGCGCAGGACACCGAGGCCGTTGCCGCCGCCCGGCGCACGGTGGGCCTTGCCAAGCACGGCCTGGGCGAGCGCGGAGCCCCCTGGTGGGAGCTGTCCGAACAGGACAGGCACGCCCGGGCCGCGGACGCGCTTGCCGCCCTCGAGGGGGATGAGGCGGCCGCCGGGCGGGTGTTCGGCGGTGGTGATCGCGGGTAGGCTCGCCCACACGCATCGGGGCATCCGCCCCGGCGAACCCGACGCACCCGAGTGAGGAATCGACATGACCGAACCCACCGCCGAGCAGCTGGACGCCGCTCGCGAAGCCGCCCAGCACGCCGTGGACACCGCCACGTCCTGGGACTACAGCGCCGATCGCAGCAAGCTCGCCGCGAAGCTGCGCGAAGGGCTTGACGAGGCGCAGGTCAGCGTCGACGACGCCGAATTCGAGCGGATTGTCGACGAGATCATCGCCTACACCGAAAACCCCGGCAGCGCGAAGCCCGCGGTCCGCACCGCCACCCCGGCGGTCTGACCCGCCGCCCCCGGCCGGCGCAGGCCAGGGGCGGCCCGCCATTCGCCCGTGCCCTCGGGCTCCGCGGTGCCCCTGGCGCGCCACAGCGCCGCGGCGCCCACCGACCCCATCAGGCCGGCGGCAAGGTCTCCGACGGTGTCCCAGGGTGCGACGTTCACGGTGCTGTCCACATAGGCGTGCCCCCAGAGCTCCATGGCCTCCCAGCTGAGAGCCAGGACGAGGCCCGCTGCCACGATGGCACCCGGCCTCGGCCGCCGGATGAGCCACGCTGCGAGGACCGCGAGCACTCCCGTCACCAGGGCATGGGCGGCGAGATCCCACCACCAGATGCGCGCGTAGAGATCCAGGTAGGAGCTGATGGCCGCGGCCATGGTCGCCGTCGACCCGGCAATCTCCCAGCGCACGGGCAGACGGGTGCGCCAGGCGACCACCTGCTCGAGGCCCACGAGGAGCGCAACGAGCCCCTCCACCCACAGCGAGCACCCACCGGGCCGACGCCAGCCGCTGGTGAACAGGCCCACCGCTAAGACCAGGCCCGACCAGCGGGCCGCCAGCAGACCCACGGCGCGCAGCGCGGCGAGGGCACTCCGGCCCCGCGGTGGGTGCTGCTCACTCACCGAGGCCCTCCCGCACGGCGCCTTCCCGCCCCGCACCGACGGCGCGCTTCAGCTGCCCCAGTCGCAGCCGCCAGCGGTCCCACGGGAACTCCCTGCGCCAGGCCCGCGCAAGGGTTGATCCCGCGCGCCGCCAGCGGTCGAAGCCCGGGCGGCCCCAGCGCAGCGAGCGCAGCGACATGCGCACTCCCACCGAGGCGCTGAACACGACCCGTTCGTCCGAGCCGATGAGGAACGAGAGGTCCATATCGTCGTGCACGCGGGGGCTGCGCGAGGCGTCCGAGCGCACCCGGTGCCACCATTCCCTGCGCAACGACATGGTCGTGCCGAACAGCGGCGGGTGACCGAGCGCGGCCCCGGCGCTCACAACATAGGCGCCCACGTAGGCGATGGTGAGGAGCGCACCCACGATCGGGAGGCCCTGGAACCACCCGGGACCGGTCACCGCCGCCGTGCCGGGTTTCGCATGCGCGTGGGCCCGCGCATGCGCTCTCACCCATCCGGGCGGCGGGCGGGAATCCGCATCGCAGCGCAGAATGAGCTCACCGCGCGCCGCATCGTACCCCCGGTGCGCGGCCGGCGCGATCCCCTGCCGCGGTTCGAAGAGCACTGTGCATCCCGCCGCTCGCGCGACCGCCGCCGTGGCGTCGTCGGACGCGTTGTCCACGACTATGACTTCCAGTGGGCGCTGCGATTGGGCTGCCAGACAGGCCAGCAGCCCTCGGAGCTGCATCGCGTCGTCGCGCACGGGAACGACCACCGAGCACGAGGGCAGCTCCTCACCCGGTGCCGCCGCGGTCGGCGCTACCAACCGGCCCACGCGCGCTCCAGGTCCATCCGCTCCTCCGCCGGGGCCACGGCGACGGCAAGCCCGCGAGCGCCCTCGGCGCCGAGCGGTCCGCCGATCCCCGCGGCCTCCTCCAGTGCCCGCGCGCGAGCGCTCACCAGCACCGCCGCGGGTCGGCCGTGCACGGTGAAGCCGGCGCGGCGCCACCGCCCGCCGCACTCGCCGGCCTCGGCCGCGGTGTCCAGCGTGCGCATCACATCCGCAACGGCCTCCGGCTCGCCGAACAGCCGCTCGACCTCGAGGCGGTAGCGCCAGCCCGCGGCACCGGCGGCCGTGCTCACGCGCGGATCCGCCGCGAAGAACGCGGCCGCGCACCCGGCCGGCAGCCGGACCTGCGCATCCGGCAGCACGGCAAGCAGGCGGGCGGTCCAGTCGATGAGCGCATCCGCTGGCGCGTCGGCGCGCACGACCACCGCGAGTTCGGGCACCGCGAAGCCCACGCCGCGCGGGCGCGCCCACCGCGCGGGGATGCGCGCCGCCAGCGCGCGGGTCTCGCGGTTCTTCTGCGCCAGCGCGGCCGCATCGCCGCGGCCGCCCCGCCCCGCCCAGTCCGGCTCGGCGTGATGGGCGACGGCGCCGGGCACGTGCAGCAGCCGGGCCCCAGCCTGCCACCAGCGGTGGGCAGCCTCCCAGTCCTCGCCCCCGTAGCCCACGAGGGTCTCATCGAACGGGGCCAGGAGGGCCAGCGAGCGCGGCAGGGCGACCAGGGCGGAGATGACGAAGCGATACGACGCCTCATCGGCGGCCCGCAGGTCCTCCGTCGCGGTGTAGCCGTCCGCCAGCCACCCGACCGGCGCCCACGCGCGACCGTGCGGGTGGAGGCGCGAGCCGACCGCCACCTCGGCCGCCCCCGCCCGCACCGGGGCGGTCAGCGCCGCGATGAACCCCGGCTGGGGCACGGTGTCCGCGTCGAGGAAGACGATGACATCGCCGCGGGCGGCCCCGGCGCCCAGATTGCGGGCGGCTCCCGCGCGGAAGCCCCGGTCCTCCTGGTGCAGCACGCGCACGCCCTCGCACGCGAGCGGGCGGGGCGAGCCGTCGTCGACGACGATGACCTCCGCGCTCGGATCGTCGGCGCGCAGCGCGGCGAGGACGTCCTGCAGCCGTCGCCGATGCGGCGTGTCCTCCGCCGGCTGGGGGTCGTAGAAGGGGATGACGACGCTCGTGGGCACCGCCGGCTCGGGCAGCCCGGCCAAGGCCCGGGCGTAGGCGCCCACCGCATCGACGGGATCGGCGCGGCCCTCCGGGGCAAGCCACGTGGAGGCGGGCTCGCGCAGCGCGGCCGCGAGCGCGTCCGGCAGGGCGTCGGGGGCGACGAGGGTGACCGTGCCCGGCCGCAGCCGGGCCATCTCGCGCGTGTAGCGGGTGTCGATGACAAGCGGGCGGCGGCCGGCCGCAATCCAGCTGTTGAGCGACCCGGAGGCGGAGAAGTGCTGGTGGAAGACCACCGGCACGTGGACCTGGCGCAGCTCCGCGACGACGCGTTCGGCGGGGATGTAACCGCGCTGCTCGAAACCGACGCCCGCGGCGGCCGCCCGCTGCCGCAGCGCCGCGATGGCGTCCTCGTGGCCGTGGGCGGCGCGCCCGAGGACCCGCACGGCGAGCGCGGCATCGACCGCGCCCGCGGCGTCGATGACCTCCTCGTATCCCTTGCCCGGGTAGGCGAATCCGAAGAGGCCGATCGTGGGCGGCCCGCCCTCAGGGCCGGGCGCATCCGGCGCATCCGGCGCCGCGGCGGGCGCGGCGGCCGTCTGGAGCGGGAGCGGGATCACCGCGGCCGCGGGATCGCCCGCGCGCGGAGCGCGGCGCAGCACCCCCGCTTCGAAGGCCAGCTGGAGCTCATGGTCGGAGCTGAGCACGACGAGCCGGGCGGCGGCGGCCACCCGCCGGTAGGCGCGGGCGCGGGCGGCGTACCCGCGGCCGTCGCTTGGCTGCGGCAGGTCGTGGAGCGTCACGCTCATGCGGCCGCTCGCGCCGAACCGCTCGGCGCACGCGGCCGCGGCGGCGGGGTCCGCGCCGAAGAGGCGGTCGGTGAAGTGCAGGTGGACCGCCGCCGGTACGGGCGCAGCGGCGAGCTCGGCGGGGCCCGCGGCGCGCAGGAGCGGGGCGCCCAGGTCCAGCGCCAACCGGTGCGCCAGCGCCGTGACCCCGTGGTCGAGCCCGCCCACCAGCACGTGCACCGGCAGCTGCGCCATCAGCGGCCCCCGGCCATCAGTCCACCCAGCCCAGCAGCCGCAGCCGGGCGCGGCAGTGCTCAAGGCCGTAGGACACGAAGTCGGGATGCTGCGCGTACCAGGCAAGCTGGGCCGCGCGCAGGCGAGCGGCCGGCAGCTCGCGGCCGTCCACGCTCCACGGCCGCGCCGGCAGTCCGAAGTGCTGCGCGGCGGCGGCCTCGAGCGCGGCCCTGACCGCTCCGAGCATCTCGAAGTCCGGCGGTCGCACGGCGCCCGGCAGCGCGGCGCCCAGGTCGCGCAGGCGCCGGACCACGCGCTCGACCACCCGTGCGAAGAACGCGTTCGCGGGGTGGTTGAGCGTGTGGTGGGTGCGGTAGGCGCGGATGTCCGCCGCCAGCAGGTCCGACGCCGGCACCGCACCGGCCGCCGCCTCCCGCCGGGCCAGCTCGGCCACGGAGTCCGCGCCGAGCCGCGCTACGGCCGCGGCGGAGACCTCGAGCTCCCCGGCCGCGGCGGCGATGCGGGCGGGCGCCCCGGGCGCCTCCGGATCGGCGGCGAGGTGCGGGGCGCGGTGGGCGATGAGGAGGGTGCGCAGATCGTGGTAGGCGACGAGCGGTGGATCGACCGCCCCCGCCCAGGCGGGGCGCAGCGTCGCCTGCGCGGGGAAGTAGCCGGAGAAGCGCAGCGAGGGGATCAGGACCGTGCCCGCGCCGGGCCCCAGCTCCTCGGCGATGTCCTCCGTGCCGATGGGCAGCCCGCGGTAGCCGCGGCGGACGGGCTGGGCCACGAGGAAGTCCGCGGCCGCGAGCAGGCGGCGCAGGTGGGGCAGGTCCTCGGCCTCGAGCTCGTGGACGGGCGGGATGAGCGGCGCATCGGCCCCCGCGGTCTCGAGCAGGCGCCGCACGGACCCCGCCTGGCAGTTCCCGTGCACCACGACGAGGGGGCGGTCGCCGGGCGCCGGATCGGCCAGCCCGAAGAAGCGACCGTAATGGCGGCGCCATGCCGCGGTGCGGTGCGCCCCGGAGGCGCGCGAGGTCGTCACCCGCCCAGCCTAGCGGCCCGGCCGGCCCGCCCGGCGGCGGTGCCCCCGCCCGCGCCCGCAGAGGACCCGCGCCCGCAGAGGAACAAGGTGCCTTACGATGGCAAGGGACGGCCGCGCCGCCGCTGCGGCACACGGAGGGCCGGCCCACATCGGCTAGTCGGGGCGATTCCCGGAGATGGGCAGGTCAACGGTGCGGATTCGGGTCCTCTCGGTGCCATCGACCCACCCCTACGTCGATGCCGCGATCGAGGCGGCCCACGTGGAGCGCGTGCCGCTCGCACCGGGTGTCCAGGACGCCCCGGAGTCCGCCTGGCGCGCCTCCCCCGCGTTCGACCCCAGCTGGGTCGCGGCGAACGCCCACCGCTTCGATGTCTGCCACGTGCACTTCGGCTTCGAGGGCTTCACCCGCGAGCAGCTGAGCGCGTTCTGCGCCGCGCTGCGCGCGCACCGCAAGCCCCTCGTGCTCACCGTGCACGACCTGGACAACCCCCAGCTCGCCGCCGCGGAGCAGGAGGCGTTCCGCGAGCGCCTGGGCCTGCTCGTCGTCGCAGCCGCCGAGGTCCTCACGCTCACCCCCGGCGCGGCCGCCGAGATCGAGGCGCGCTACGGCCGACGGGCCATCGTCGTCGAGCACCCACCGCTCGGCGCCCCCGCGGGCCCCGGGGAGCCGGCTCAGCCCGAGGAGCCCTGGGGCGCCGGGCGCCGGACCGGCCGCACGGTGGGCGTCCTGCTCAAGGACGCCCGCCCGTCCGTGGACGTGGGGCTCATCGGCTCGCTGGCCGCCGCGCTCGCGGCGCACTGCCCCGGCTGGAGCCTCGAGGTCCTCCACCACGGGACCTTCCGCGCAGGCCGCGAGGCCGCCGCCCGTGCCCTGCTGCGCGAGCTCGCGCCGCTGGAGCGGGTCCGAACCGTGCGCACCCCCCGGCTCAGCGACGCCCAGCTCGAGGCCTGGATCACCGGCCTCGACCTGCTCGCACTGCCCTATGCGCACGGGACGCACTCCGGCCTGCTCGAGCTCGCCAACGACCTGGGCACCCGCACGCTCATGCCCCGGGTGGGCTACCTGGGCGAGCAGCACCGGCAGGCGAACCTCACGCTCGCCTCCGACGGCGCAGCGGACATCGTGGCCGCGCTGGCCGCGGCGGAGCGCCTCGCGCCGCTGCCCCGCCTGGAGCCGGCCGAGCGCCGGCGCCGGCTGCGCACGTTCCGCTCCGAGCACACCGCCGTCTACCGGCGGGCCCGCGCGAGCGGGGCCGGCCGAGCCGTGGTGGGCGCGCCGGAGGGCCTGTCGATCCTGCTGCTGTCCGCGTTCACCCACCCGATCGGCCAGCCGCACCGCGGGGGCCTCGAGTCCCACGTGTGGTCGCTGGCGCGCGAGCTGCGCCGGCGCGGCCACCGTGTCTCCCTGGCAGCCCCCGAGGGCTCCGACCTGCTGGACTCCGGGGTGCCCGCGTTCGCCTATCCGCGTGCCGAGTGGCCCGCCGATGCGCAGCGCACGGATGCGCGCCTGCCGCCCGCGCTCCTGCCCGTGGAGGCGGCGGCGCTCGCGCGGGCGCTCGGCTACGCGCATGCCCACCCGGAGGCGTTCGACGTCATCCACGACCACAGCGCGCACCCCCTGCCGCTGCGCACCCCGGGCCCCGTGCCGCTCCTCACGACCCTCCACACGCCGCCCCAGCCGGAGATGATCGCGGCCCTGTGCGCGGGCGGGCGGGGGCGGGCCTCCGCCTCCGGTGAGTCCGCCCCCTCCGAGCTCATCACCGTCTCGCGCCATACGGCCGCCGCCTGGGCCGCGCGCGGGGTGAGCGCGGACGTCGTGCGCAACGGGGTCGCCACCGGCGAGTGGACGCTGGGCCCGGGGGGCGAGGGCATCTGCTGGTTCGGGCGCATCGTGCCGGAGAAGGCACCGCACCTCGCCGTTGCGGCGGCCGTGCGGGCCGGGGCCCGGCTCACCGTCGTCGGCCCGGTGGGCGATGAGGCCTACGCGCAGGAGGTCTTCGGGCCCGCGGCGGCGGCCGCGGGCAGCCTGGTGGACGTGCGCGGACCGCTGCCCGTCCGCGAGCTCGCCGGCGTCGTCGCGGACTCCGCGGCGCGCTCGTGACCCCCGTGTGGGACGAGCCGTTCGGCCAGGTGGTGGCCGAGGCGCTCGCCTGCGGCACGCCCGTCGTCGCGATCGCCCGCGGCGGCCTGGGCCAGACGTTCTCCGGGGTGGAGGGCGTCCACCTCGTGGCGCCGCGAGCGAACCCGCGCGCCCAGGTCGCGGACCTCGCGGCCGCGCTGCGCCCGCTCCTCGCGCTGCGCTCCGATCCCGCCGCCGCCGAGCAGGCGCGCTCCATCGCGCGCGCCCAGGCGCTCGAGCGGTTCTCCTTCGACCGCACCGTCGACGCGCTCGAGCGGCGCTACCGCCGCCTCGCCGCCCGCGCTCCGCGCCGGGGCGGGGCCCGCTCCGACTTGGCGGCGGGGGCATGATCGGCTGGTACCTCCACCACCACGGGCGCGGACACCTGGACCGCCTGCGCGCGGTGGCGCCCCTGATCGGTCAGCCCATCACCGTCTTCTCCTCCCTGCCCGCGCCCGCGCGCCCGCCCGCGTCCGCGGCGGGCCCGGTCCGCTGGGTGGGACTGGACGCCGATGCCGGGCCGGAGGAGGCGTGCCCGGACCCCGCGCGCGCCGACCCCACCGCCGGCGGGCGGCTCCACTGGGCTCCGCTGCTGCACCGGGGCCACGCCCGCCGCCTCGCCGCCATCGCCCAGGCCGCGCTCGGGCTCTCCGGACTCGTCGTGGACGTCTCCGCGGAGGCCGCGCTCCTGGGGCGGCTGCTGGGCCTCCCGGTGGCGCTGTTCACCCAGCCGGGTGACCGCACGGACGCCCCGCATCGGCTGGCGCTCGACCTGGCCAGCGTCATCATCGCGCCCTTCCCCTCCGCCGAGGCGCTGGGCGCGTCCGCGTTCGCCGCTGCGGCCCCGCACCTCGTGGGCCGGGCGCGGGCCGTGTGCGTGGGCGGCCTCGCGCCGGACGACGATCCCGAGGACACCGGCCGGGACGCCGCCGCACCGGCCGGCACGCGGTCTGAGGCGCCGGCCGAGGGACGGCTGCGGGTGCTCGCCGTGGGCGGCGCCGGCGGCTCGCTGCTCACCGCCCGGGACCTCGAGGCCGCCGCCGCGGCCTCCCGCCATGCGTGGCGGCTGATCGGCGTGCCCGGCCATCCGTTCAGCCCCGCCGTGGCGGCGGAGCTGGCCGCCTGCGACGTCGCGATCGTGGGTGCGGGGCTGGGCAGCGTCGCCCAGCTCGCCCGCTCCGGCCGGCCCGGGGCGATCCTGCCGGCGCCCCGCCCGTTCGGCGAGCAGGCGGCGACGGCGCGCATGCTCGCCGAGCTGGGCGCGGTCGTCGTGGACAGCCCGCCCCCGCCCGCCGCGTGGGACGGCCTGCTCGATCGGGCCCGCGCCGCCGGGCCGCTGCGCGGCTGGCACCGCCCGGACGGGGCCGCCGCCGCGGCGGCCGCGATCACCGCCGCCTGCGGTGGGCGCCCATGAGGGTCGAGGTCCTCACGCTCGCGACGCCGGACCGCCTCCACCGCGTGCTCGCCCAGCATGCGGCCCTTGCCGCCGCGCCGCCGGCCCGCCATCGCGTGGCCGTCCTGAGCCCCTCCCCCTCGGACCTCGCCGCGCAGCGCCTGCCGTCCTCCATGACCCCCCTGCACGTGCCGGCGCGGGGCCGCCTGCCCCTGGCCCGGGCGCGCAACGCCCTGGCCGAGGCCGGCAGCCGGGAGGGTGCCGACCTCCTCGTCTTCCTCGACGCGGACTGCCTGCCGGCACCGGGCTTCCTGCCCGCCCTCGAGGCGGCCGCGGTGCGCGAGCCCGATGCGCTGCTCACCGGCCCCGTCACCTACCTGACCCAGGCGCAGACGGATCCGCGCCTCGCGCTGGGGCAGCGGGCCGCAAGCACCCCGGGGCCGGACCCGATCGCCGCGATGACCGCGATCCGCCGGCCCCATCCCGCGCGCCCCGACCCGCCGGCGGGCACGCTGCAGGCCGTGCGGGCAGCGGAGGCCGCGGAGGCCGACTACGCCCTGTTCTGGTCCCTGGCCTTCGCGCTGCGCCCGCGCACCTTCGCCCGCATCGGGGGCTTCTGCGAGGACTACTGCGGCTACGGCGGGGAGGACACGGACTTCGCGCTGTGCGCCCGGCGGGCCGGCGCGGACCTCGTGTGGGCGGGCGGTGCGGCCGCCGTGCACCTGTACCACCCGGTCAGCCGGCCGCCGGTGGAGCATCTCGAGGACATCGTGGCCAACGCCCGCCTGTTCTTCCGGCGCTGGGGCCACTGGCCGATGCGCGGGTGGCTCGAGGCCTTCGCCGCGGCGGGGCTCGTGGACTACGACCCCCGTGCCGCCGGCCCGGAGGCCGGCCTGCGGCTCAGACGGTCCAGATGAACATGTGCACGACGATGACGTAGGCGCAGCCGATCGCGTAGAAGACTCCCATGAGCGGCAGCAGGAAGCGCGCCCAGGTGAACCACGAGACCCCCGCGATGGCGAGGCCCGCCATCATCGATCCGCTCGTGGGGGTGAGGCAGTTCGAGATGCCGTCGCCGAATTGGAAGGCGAGGACCGCGGTCTGGCGGCTGACGCCCACGAGGTCGGACAGCGGGGCCATGATCGGCATCGTCAGCGCGGCCTGGCCGCTGCCGGAGGACACGAGGTAGTTGATGGCGCTCTGCGCCACCACCATGCCGCCGGCGGCGAACGTGCTCGACAGGCTGCCCACCGCGCTGGCCATCCCGTAGACGATCGTGTCCAGCACGTGCGCGTCAGTCAGCAGCACGATGCCGCTGTAGGCGAGGCCCACGGACAGCGCGGCCACGAGCAGGTCCTTGCAGCCGGCGGTGAACGTCTCCGCCACCGCGTTGTAGTCCATCCGCGCGATGACGGCCACGATGAGCGCCATGACGATGAACACCGCGGACATCTCCGCGATGAACCACCCGAACGCGATGATCCCCACCGGCACCGTGACGATCGCCGCGACGAAGACGCACACGATCGCGATATCGCGCGCGGTGAACGGGCCGTCCTGCGGATCGCCGGCGCCGCCGTCCGGGCCGCCCGCGGGCTGCGGCGAGCCATCCGGAGCGGCGGCGCCCATGCCCACGAGGCTCTTGTTCGGGTCCTTGAGGATCTTCGCCCCGTAGCGCATGAAGTAGGCCGCCGCGACGACGTAGAGGATGACGAGGAGCCCCGCGCGCACCGCCATGCCGGAGAACAGCGGCACCCCGGCGATCTGCTGAGCGATGCCGATGTTGAACGGGTTCGTAATGGACCCGGCCCAGCCCACCGCGGTGCCGACGAGCGGCAGCGCCGCGATGAGGATTCGGTCGAAGCCGATCCGCTGGAGGATCGGCAGGATGATGATGAGGTAGGGGATCGCCTCCTCGCTCATGCCGAACGTGGCCCCGGCAAGCGCGAAGAAGCCCAGCACCACGGGGATGATGAACAGCTCGCGCCCCGCGAACCGGGCGAGCACCCGCCGCAGCATCCGGTCGACCGCGCCGGTGGAGTTGAGCACCCCCAGACAGCCCCCGATGATGAGGAGGAAGAAGATGATCTCCGCACCCTTCTCCATGCCCGCGAGGACGGACATGAAGAGATCGGCCGGGCTGGCCGGGGCGGCGGCCACCGCGTGGTACGTGCCGCTGATGACCAGGTCGCGGCCGGCGGAGTCCGGTCGCTTGTCGTATTCGCCGGCGGGGATGAGATAGGTGGCGATGCCGAGCAGCACGGTGATGCCGAAGAGGATGACGAAGGTGTGCGGCACGCGGTCGGCCCGCAGGCCCTTCCGCAGGCGCGCGGGCGCGGTGTTCACAGGTCCGATGACGGGCCCCTCACTGGTTGGGTGCGCTGTCCTCGTCCCGCGCCAGGCGGGCGAGGGCGAGTCCGGCGAGCGCCGCCGCCTGGTCGCCCAGGACGGCGTCGTCGAACTGCACGCGCGGGGAGTGGTTGTCCTCGGCGTCGGGATCGACGCCGGCCGGCGTTGCCGCCAGGTAGAAGTAGCAGCCGGGCACCCGCTCGAGGACGTAGGAGAAGTCCTCCGAGCCCATCTCGGGCTCCGCCATGAGCCGCACCCGGTCCGCGCCGAAGAGCCCGCGCAGGCCGTCGAGGGCGAACTCCGTCTCCGCCTCGTCGTTCACGGTGGGCGGGAACCCCGGGGCGAACCGGACCTCGGCCGTGCACCCGTGGGCGGCGGCGATCCCGTGAGCCAGCCGCGAGATCCGCGCGTCCAGCGCCTCGACGACGGCCGGGGTGAGGTAGCGCAGGCAGGCGCCCAGCGAGGCCGAGTCGGGGATGATGTTGTTGGCCCGCGCGGCGGCCAGCTGCGTGACGGACACGACGACGGGGTCGAAGACGTCGAACTGCCGGGTCGTCATGGTGTTCAGCGCGAGGGTCAGCTCCGCGATTGCCGGCACCGGGTCGATGCACAGCTGCGGCTGCGAGCTGTGGCCGCCCTTGCCGTGCATGACGATCTCCAGGTCGACGAAGCCCGCCATCGCCGTCTGCGGACGGGTGAGGAAGAGCCCCGCCGGGCCCGGCTGCACGTGCAGCGCATAGGCCGCCACGGGCGGCTCGCCCGCGGCGTCGAGCAGTCCCTCGGCGAGCATCGGCTCCGCACCGCCGGCGCCCTCCTCGTCCGGCTGGAACATGAAGACGACGGAGCCCGCGATCTCCTCCCGGTGCGCCGCGAGGAGGCGGGCCGCGCCGATGAGGCCGGCCGTGTGCAGGTCGTGCCCGCACGCGTGCATGCTGCCGTTGTCCGAGGCGAACGGCAGGCCGGTCTCCTCCCGCACCGGCAGGGCGTCCATGTCCCCGCGCAGCAGCACGGCGGGGCCCGGCCGCGCGCCGCGCAGCACGGCGACCACCGAGGTCAGCGCCTCCCCGCACCGGATCTCGAGTCCCAGGCCCTCGAGCGCCGCGAGCACGAGGCGCTGGGTCCCGGGCAGGTGCGTGCCCACCTCGGGGGCGGCGTGGAGGGCGCGGCGTAACGCCACGAGGTCGGGCTGGAGCGCCGCGGCCTCCGCGGGCAGCCGGTCGAGCTGGGGCGATGCCATGGAGCGCTCAGTCCTCCTGCGCGCGGACGTCGAGCTCTGCGATCATCGGCACGCGCATGCCGCGCTCGCGGGCGACCTCGACCGCGCGGTCGTAGCCGGCGTCGACGTGGCGGATGACGCCCATGCCGGGATCGTTGGTCAGCAGGCGCTCGAGCTTGCGCTCGGCCAGCTCGCTGCCATCGGCCACGGACACCTGGCCAGCGTGGATGGAGCGGCCCATGCCCACGCCGCCGCCGTGGTGGATGGAGACCCACGTGGCGCCCGACGACGTGTTGACCAGGGCGTTGAGCAGCGGCCAGTCGGCCACGGCGTCGGAGCCGTCGGCCATCGCCTCGGTCTCGCGGTAGGGGCTGGCCACGGAGCCCGAGTCCAGGTGGTCGCGGCCGATGACGATGGGCGCGGAGACCCTGCCCTCGGCGACGAGCCGGTTGAACAGCACGCCGGCCTGGGCGCGCTCGCGGTAGCCCAGCCAGCAGATGCGCGCGGGCAGGCCCTCGAACTCGACGTACTCGGCGGCCGCGTCGAGCCACGTGTGGAGCTTCTCGTTGTCCGGGAAGAGCTCCTTGAGCGCCTCGTCGGTCACGCGGATGTCCTCCGGGTCGCCGGACAGCGCCACCCAGCGGAACGGGCCCATGCCCTCGCAGAACAGGGGCCGGATGTAGGCGGGCACGAAGCCGGGGAACTCGAAGGCGCGGTCGTAGCCGGCCTTGCGGGCCTCATCGCGGATCGAATTGCCGTAGTCGAAGACCTCCGCGCCGCGGTCCTGGAAGCCCACCATCGCCGCGACGTGGGCCGCCATGGACTCCTCGGCGCGCAGGGTGAACTTCTCCGGGTCGTCCTCGGCCTCCGCCTGCCAGTCGTCGAGCGCGACGCCCACGGGCAGGTAGGACAGCGGATCGTGGGCGCTCGTCTGGTCCGTGACGATGTCGACGTCGACCCCGCGGTCCAGGAGCGCCGGCAGCACCTCGGCGGCGTTGCCGACGAGCCCCACGGACAGGGCGCGCCTGTCCGCCTTCGCCGCGAGCACCTTCTCCAGCGCGGTGTCGAGGTCCGTCTCCACCTCGTCCAGGTAGCGCTTGGACCTGCGGCGGTCCAGGCGGGCCCTGTCCACGTCGATGATGAGGCAGGCGCCGCCGTTGAGCGTGACGGCCAGCGGCTGCGCGCCGCCCATGCCGCCGCAGCCCGCCGTGACGGTCAGGGTGCCGGCCAGGGTGCCCCCGAAGCGCTTCTCCGCGACCGCGGCGAACGTCTCGTACGTGCCCTGGAGGATGCCCTGGGTGGCGATGTAGATCCACGAGCCGGCCGTCATCTGGCCGTACATCATGAGCCCCTCGGCCTCGAGCTTGCGGAAGTGCTCCCAGTCGGCCCAGTCGCCCACGAGGTTCGAGTTGGCGATGAGCACCCGCGGCGCCCATTCGTGGGTCTTGAGCACGCCCACCGGCTTGCCCGACTGCACGAGGAGCGTCTCGTCGTCCTCGAGGTCGTCGAGCGTGGCCACGATCGCGTCGAAGGCCTCCCACGAGCGCGCGGCGCGCCCGGTGCCGCCGTAGACCACGAGGTCCTCGGGGCGCTCGGCGACCTCCGGGTCGAGGTTGTTCATGAGCATCCGCTTGGGCGCCTCGGTCTGCCAGGACTTGGCGGTGATGTCCGTGCCGCGGGGGGCGCGGACGGTGCGGGAGGGATCGTGCTGGGTGAAGCCGGGGATCTGGGACTGGGCCATCGCTGCTCCTTCGCCTGCGGGCCTGGCCGGTCGCCTGGACGGCGGGGCCGGTGCCCGGGATATGCCTCGATTGTGCCCGGCGGCGGCCGGGTCCGCCCGCCGCCGGGCGGGCGTTGTGTCCAGTATGTCGGACAGGGCACCGCCGCCGAGGCGCGCCCGGCTCGCGCCGTGGGCGCCGGCCGGCGCCGCCCTCACGCGCCCCGGCGCGCGTAGGCGCGCGCGTCGATGCCGCGCAGCTCGCAGTACTCGCGCAGCCGGCCGCGCACCAGCACGTCCGTGCGCAGCAGCCCGTCCGGGCCCTGCGCCCCCAGGAGCGCGGCGAGCTCCGCTGTCTGCCGCCGCCAGGCGCGGATGAGGCCGCCCAGCTCCTCGGCGCCGCCTGAGACCACGGCGCGCAGGAAGGCGCCGGCCACGCCGACGGCGCGGGCGCCCAGTGCGAGCGAGCGCACGACGTCCAAGGGGCTGCGCACCCCGCCGGAGGCCAGCAGCGCGAGGTCCGGGAACTCCGCGCGGTGGGCCGCGGCGTCGAGCAGGGCGGCGGGCGCGGACTGCCCGAAGCCGGTGAGGTAGGCGAAGTCGCGGCCCGGGCGGCGCTCGTTCTCGATGGCGAGGAAGTCCGTGCCGCCGCGCCCGGAGACATCGGCCCACTCCACGCCGATCCCAGCGAGCTGGGCCAGCGTGCGGGGGCTCAGGCCGAAGCCCACCTCCTTGACGAGGACGGGCACCTCGCTGGCCGCGACGATCGCCTCGATGCCGGCCAGCCACTCCGACAGCGCGGGCGCGCCCTCGGGCATGACGGTCTCCTGGACCGCGTTGACGTGCAGCTGCAGCGCATCGGCGCCCAGCATGTCGACGGCGCGCCGGGCGTCGTCGGGGCTGCGGCCCGCGCCCAGGTTCGCCATGACGAGGCCCGTCGGGTTCTCCTCGCGGATGACGGTGAAGGCGCGCGCGGCCGCGGGGTCCTCGAGCGCGATCGACATCGACCCGCAGGCCATGGCCGTGCCGGTCTGGGCCGCGGCGGCGGCGAGTTCGCGGTTGAGGCGGGCGGTGCGCTCCGTTCCGCCGGTCATGCCGTTGATGTAGAAGGGCGCGGCCAGGTGCCTGCCGAACAGCTCGACGCCCAGGTCGACCCGCTCGAGCGAGACGCCCGTCAGCGCGTGGTGGACGAATTCGAGCTCGTCGAATTCCGCGTCCCGGCCGCCGGCGGGCCCGGCCGCGCCGGGTTCCCACTGCTGCCCGGCCAGGCGCACGTGGTCGTCCTTGCGCGCCCCACGGCCCGCGGCGTCGGCGCTCACCGCACGGCCGCCAGTGGGTCCGCGCCCCGGGGCGCGTGGAGGTGCAGGTCGAGGGGGAGGATGCTGTTGCGGCGCCACTGCCCCGCCAGCGCCTCGTCGCCCACCCGGGCCGGGGCGAGCACGATGCCGCAATCACCGCCTCCCGCCCCCGAGGGCTTGCCGGCCGCGCCCAGCGCCTCGGCCTCGTCGCAGAGGAACGCGAGCTGCTCGGTCTCGATGGTCGTGCCGCGCAGCCGGCCCAGCCCGTCGAGCAGCCGCCGGCACCGGCGCAGCAGCGCGAGCACCCGGTCCGGATCGCGGCCCCACGCGTGGACGAGCTCCTCGACGGCGGCATCGGATTCGGCCAGGAAGCGCGCGTAGGCCCGGTCCTGGCGCTCCTGGCTGAGGCTCACGCGGTGCACGAGGCGCTCGGTGGAGGCCGGCGAGCCCGTCCAGCCCACGAGCATGCGCAGGCCGGCCAGCTCCGGCAGGCGGCGCACGGTGCACACGTCCCATTCGGGCCGGGCCAGCAGATCCGCGACCGGCAGGTCGTCGCTGAGGGCGCGCAGCGCCGCGCGGTCGGGCGCCGTGTAGGCGATCCAGCCGCCGAACGTCGAGGCGGCGACGTCGCCGCCGGAGGCCTTGGGCGCCACGTGGATCGTGGCGACGAGGGCGAGCCGGAAGCGCTCCATGGGGCTGAGTCCCAGCTCGTAGAACCGGTTGAGGGCGTCGATGACCGCCACCGTCACCGCGGCCGAGGAGCCCAGGCCGAACTTGCGCCCGCTGGCATCGTCGAGCCCGGTGTCGATGTGCAGGTCGTAGTAGAGCGGGCGCAGGCCGCGCTCGGAGCGCAGCCGCTCGAGCAGGGCGATGGCGGCGGTGACGTAGTCGAGCGGGCTGTGCTCGACGACGATCGAGTCGCCGTCGTCGTCGTGGAACCAGGTGACGGGGCCGTGGCCGTAGCGCGAGGAGTGGACGTGGCCCACGCCGTCGGAGGCGGTGAGGGCGACGGTGAGGTAGCGGTCCACGGCGGCGAGGATGGCGGGGTGGCCGGGCTCCACGACCGCGTACTCGCCGGCGATGTAGAGCTTGCCCGGCGCGCTGACCTCGATCACTGTCCCGCCTCCGGCTGGGCGGAGTCCACGAGCCGCGCACCCGAGCCGGGGCCCACGGTGCGCACGGCGCCGAGCGGCGCCACGGCGGCGGCCACCTCCGCGGCGTCGTCGGGCCTGGTGAGCACGCACACGTTGGGGCCCGCGTCCGCGGTCGCCCAGGCGGAGACGCCGGCCGCGCGCAGGCTCGCCGCGGCGTCGAACACCGCGACGCTCGCGGGGGCCAGGTAGCGCACCGGCGGCATGCTCGCATTGATGACGGCGTGCATGCGCAGGGCGTGGGACTCGGTGAGCTGGCCGATCGCCTCGAAGTCGCCGGCCGCGCACGCGGTCACCATCTCCTCCAGCGTCTGCTCCGTCGTCGCGGCCCAAGCCGGGTAGAACGGACTGGTGGCGGCCGTGCGCCGCATGCCCTCGCGGCTGGACACGGCCTTCTCCGAGCCGTCGACGGTGACGATGACGAGGCGCATGTCCGGGGCGGGAACCGCCTCCGCGAAGGACGAGGCATCGTCCGTGCCGGCGTGCCACAGCGCGTAGCGGTCGACGATCGAGCGGCAGGCGGAGCCGGAGCCGCGGCGGGCCAGGCGGCTGAGGGCGGGCGCGTCGAGGTCGAGCCCGTAGGCGCGCGAGGCGGCCAGGGCCAGCGCCGCGAAGCCGGCGGCGGACGAGGCCAGCCCCGCGCCCGTGGGCGCCTCGTTGGCCGAGACGACGCGGGCGCGGGCCGAGGCGCCGGCGAGTTCGCGCACCCGCTCGAGGAAGCGCACGGTCCGCGCGCGGGCCGCGGCGGGCGCGGGAGCGCCGTTGAGCTCGAAGGAGTCCTCGTCCAGGGCGGGGTCGACGCTCACGCGCGTGGTGGTGGGGAAGGCGTCGAGCGTCATCGACAGGCTGCCGGCGACGGGCAGGATGAGGTCCTCGTCGCGTTTGCCCCAGTACTTCACGAGCGCGATGTTCGGCTGCGCCCGCGCGGTGGCGGTGCCCGGCGCGCTCATGCCGCGGCCACCGTGGTCTGCCAGGTGCGCTCGGCCCCCGCGGCGGCCAGTGCCCGCCGGAGCTCTGCGGCATCGTCCGCGCCGTGCGCGAGCGCCAGGACGCAGCCGCCCCGGCCACCGCCCGTGAGCTTGGCCCCGGCGGCGCCGGCCGCCCGGGCCGCCGCGACGAGGCGGTCGAGGACAGCGTCGCTGACGCGGAGCTCGCGCAGCAGCTTGTGCGCCTCGTCCATGAGCGCACCGAGCTCGCCCGCGCGGCCGTCGCCGAAGGGCTCGAGGGAGGCCTCCACGATGGCGCCCAGGCGGGCGATGACGGCATCGGCCCGGGCGGGGTCCGCCTCGCGCAGCGCGCGCACGGCGGCCACGGTCTGCGAGGTGGCACCGGGCCGTCCCGAATCCGCGATGACGAGGGTGAGCGGCCGGCCCACGGGCACCTCGGCGACGGCGCCCTCGCGCAGCAGGATCGGGCCCGCGGCGGCGACGGTGCGGCCGTCGAGCCCGCTCGAGCGGCCGTGGGCGATCGTCTCGGCCGCCATGATGACGCGCTGCACGGCCTCGGCGTCGAAGTCCGCGCCCGTGAGGTCTGCGACCGCGCGGGCGATCGCGGCGCCCACGGCGGCCGACGAGCCCAGGCCGCGCTCGAAGGGGATCTCCGAGTCGATCGTGAGGGCCAGGCCGCGCGGGGCCCGGCCGGCCTGCGCGCAGGCGGCCTCGACCGCGGCGACGACGGGTGCGATGCGGGCGGGGGCCTGAGCGGCGGGGCCGGTGTAGAGGTCGCTTGCGAGGGTGAGCTCGCCGGCGGGCTGGGCGGCCAGGCGGGCGGTGAGGGACAGGGCGGTGAGCGGCAGCGCGATGGCGGGGGTGCCGTATAGCACGGAGTGCTCGCCCAGGAGGATCGCCTTGCCGTGGGCGCGGCCGGTGCCGGTCCGTGCCGGCTCGCCGCCGGGGGCTGTGCTCATTGCCTGTTCGTCGCCTTTGCGCTGTCGTGCCGGAGGCCCCCCGGCCCGCGGCTGCGAGCGGCCCGGCCGGTGCCCTGACGCGAGGCCCACGAGCCCCGCGCCATCATACCGAAGGCAGGGCGCGCGCCGGACGCGGCGTTCGTCACAGGGCCGCCTGCCGCTGAGTGCGCGGCAGCGGTGCGCGCCACCGGACCTGTGCGGGCGCCGGCCCGTGCGAGCGCGGCCGCCGCGCGGGTGCGCTCAGTGGCCGGCGACCTCCGCGTCCTCCTCGGCCAGCGCCTCGATCTCCGGCACAACGGTGGCCTCAGGGTAGATCGTGGCCGCCGGCGCCACGGGCCGGCGCATGGCCCACGGGATGTAGAGGGCCGCGGTGACGATGATGCCGATGATCCAGGAGACGTCCGCGCCGCCGAGCAGCTTGACGAACGGGCCCGTGTAGATCGTCTGGTCGAGGAAGGGGATCTGGACGAGGACCCCCACGGCGTAGCTGACGAGGGCAGCGGCGTTCCACTTCCCGTAGCGGCCGCGGGGGTCGTAGAGGCCGGGGATGTCGAAGCGGTCCTTGGAGATGAGGTAGTAGTCGGCGAGGTTGATGACGCTCCAGGGCGTGAACACCATGAGCAGCGCCAGCACGAAGTTCTTGAAGTTCGCCAGGAAGTCCGCGGAGGCGAAGAGGGCCACGACCACCGTGGCGGCGACGATGACGACGACGAAGGCGGCGCGGGTGCGCTTCCTCACCCGGGTGTTGTGGGTGAACGAGGTCGAGATCGTCAGGGCGCACATGAACGCGCCGTAGGCGTTGAGCGTGTTGACCGTCAGCTTCGACATGAGGATGACGATGAAGATGAGCATTGCGAGCACGCCGCCGCCGGCGAGCACTCCCATGAAGCCCACCTGGTTGTCGAGGAACTCGCTGCCGGCGGCGGTCATGGCCGAGGCGCCGATGAGCACGCCCAGGATCATCGACCACTGCGAGCCGATGACGGAGCCGGCGAAGGTCCACCCGAAAGTGGCGGCGGAGGGTGTCTCGCGCGGCAGGTAGCGGGAGTAGTCGGCGACGTAGGGGCCGTACGTGAGCTGCCAGCCGGCGCCCAGGCCCACAACGGAGAGGAAGACGGGGAAGGAGAACGTGCCGGCGCCCAGGAGCGTGCCGACGTCGAGCTGCGCGAACACGCAGATCGTGAGGTAGATGAAGCCCAGCAGGCCTGTGACGGAGCTGATGCGGCCGAGGATGTGGATGTAGCGGTAGCCCAGGAGGGCGACCACCACCGTCATGGCGCCGAACACCACGATGCCCACCCAGGGGATGTCGATGTGGAGCAGGCCGTTGACGGCTTGGCCCGAGAGCACGGTGCCGGTGGAGGCGAAGCCGATGTACATGCAGATGACGAGCACGAGGGGGACGATCGCCCCGTACACGCCGAACTGCGCGCGCGAGGAGATCATCTGGGGCAGGCCCAGGCGGGGACCCTGCGCGGAGTGCAGGGCCATGATGATGCCGCCCAGGACGTTGCCGATGAACAGGGCGATGATCGCCCACAGCGCGCCGGACTTGAAGACGGTGACGGCCAGCGCCCCGTCGACGATCGCGGTGATCTGCGTGTTGGAGCCGAACCACAGGGTGAACTGCGAGAACGGGCGCCCGTGGCGCTCGGCGTCCGGCACCATGTCGATGGTGCGGGTCTCGACCAGGCCCTTGCCTGCGTCTGCGGTCCTCGTGTGCGCCACGTGTGCTCCTCGTTGTCCGGTGGCAGGGCGTGGCCGACGCCACGAGCGCCAGCGCAGGGTGAATGCCCCCATTCAACACCGTCACACCCGCCCGACGTGATGCGCGACACAGAAAGATTCCGAGATCTCGGATAGAACGACGGCCAGCCGATCCAGCGCTGACCGCACGGGCCGCGTGAGCGGTCAGCGGCTTGGGGGGCCGCTCGGGTTCTCCCTGTGCCGTTTGAGCATCTGCTGGGCGCGCTGGCGCGAGATGCCCAGCACCTGTGCCGCATCGGCCTGAGACACACCTTCACCCACCAGCCGTGCGAGCACCGCGCCGACGAGGTCGGCTGCCCGCGATTCGGCGGTGCGGGCTTCCTCGTGAAGCTGGGCGACCTCCGCGAGGACCTGGCGGGTCTGGCCATCAAGGGCGATTTCAGCCCTGATCGCCACGGCCCCTTCGTCGCAGTCGAGCGCCAGTGCGGCCGCCTCGCGGGCGGCGGTCTGCGCGCCGCGCAGGGTGCGGCCCTGGGCGGCCATATCGAGTTCGGGCACAGTCGCGACCCACCAACGGCCCTCGCGGGCGATGGTGGCGTCCAGGGTGCGAGGTTCGGTTCGGCTCATGACTTCTCCGACGGGGTGTTGGCGGCCTGGTAGACGGTCCGGTAGTGGGTGAGGTGGCCGTGCAGGTAGCGGGTGACCGCATGGCGGCTCACGCCGACTGTTGCGGCTATCCGGGTCTTGTTCATCCCCTGGTCGGCCAGCTTGTCGATGTGGCGGGCCACTCCCGGTTTGATCGAGGGCTTGCGCCCCACCTGCTTGCCCGACGCACTCGCGGCCTGGAGGCCTGTGCGGGTGCACTCGTATCGATCGGGTCTGTCAGGGAGCGGAAGTCCACACCCCGCTCCCCCAGCTCGTCGAGGAGCCCCACGAGGTGGGGTGTCGAGCGGCCAAGCCGGTCGAACTTCCACACCACCAGCGTGTCCCCGGCCGTCAGCGTGGCCATGAGGCCGGACAACGCGGGACGGTCAGGGCTGGCACCGGACGCCTTGTCGGTGAACGTGTGCTCGGCGTCAATGCCCGCGGCGGTCAGCGCGTCTAATTGGAGCTGCGGATTCTGATCCGCCGTGGACACGCGCGCGTACCCGTAGACGCTCACGGCTCCCGCCCCCGCTCAACGGCTGGACCGGCTGCTTGGCCACGCTCGGTCTGCGGGTTCTCCCCCGCCCCCTCCTGGCCGGTGCTGCGGCCGAGAATGCTGTCGGGGTGGGTGCGGGTCAGGCGTGCGGTGGCGTCGCGGTGCTCATCGACACTCGGCTCCACCGCCCCAGCCACTCTCTCTTTCCGCACGGTCGCGGGCGGGGCCGGGGTAATGGCGGTGTTGAGCGCCTGGCGGAGGGGTTCTTGGTCCAGGTGTGCGGCTGCGGCCATGACCTCGTTGTGGCGCCCGGCGAAGGAGGCCCAGTCGATGCGGATCCCGGCACGGTCGGCTACCTGTTCGATGTAGGCGCGCGTGGTGCGACCGTTGCCTTCGAAGAAGGGGTGCTGCATGTTGATACCGGTCATCTGCCGGGCAACCTCGTCAACCTGCTGCGCGTGGCCCATCCGGGCCAGCTCATCCGGGTGGGCGAAGGCGGAGAAGATGACCTCGCCCATCTCGTCGAGGCGTTCGGGGCTGGTGAAGACGGTCTCGTCGGTGCCGCCGCGGCCGGTGTTGCACAGGTCCACGACGCGGTTGTGTACTGGCGGACGTGCAGTATTGGTTGTGCGAATTAATCGACGATTTTCGAGGGGGCAACGCCGAACTGCGCCTTCCGGGCGCCTCAGCTATGTCTGACCAATCGCTCAGTGGAACGGTCATAGTGGTACTCCGTGATCTCGCCAGACATGATCATCGCAACTGCCTGGTTGATCACGTCGAGCGGAACGACGAACCATTCTGATGGGTCGTAGTCACGGCCCCTCCGGTCGATCTGCGTAAGGTCGAGACGAACGTCGGCGAACACTCTGTGCAGCAAGTTCTCCAGACCCGACGCCTTGATGTTGTACACCCTGTAATCGGCGACGATCTTGACCGGTGCCATCAGGTAGGTCGGCGAGGTCGACGCGCCCTTCACCCGCTGTTCGACGCTTGTGGTGGAGAAGCCGATCTTGTGTAGATCTTTCATGTTCGCGATCACCGGGTCGGTGCTCAGCGACTGCAGAACGTAGATGTGGCCGCTCTCGATGTCCGCGTCCAGGATGTCGCTAACGTCGTGTCCGGCGCGCGCCAGCACCTGTCCCTGGGCCTCGTACATGCGCGTCATCAGGCTCTGCTTATACATCGCCGACTCAGTACCGTTCTCGAACACCACCCGCAGGCGCTGCTTCTGCGTCCGCTTGCCGCCCACGACGAGGGCGACGTCGTCGCCGACCTCCGATACGAAGCACATCACCCCGCCGAGCACGAAGAACGCGCCCTCGCGGATCAGGTCCAGGCCCGTGAACGGTTTCAGTACGAATGTGCCATCGGCCAGTTCGGCGTGCTTCGCTTTGAACAGCGGCTCGAATTGCTCGAAGTCCTTTGCCTTCACTCGCTGCGCGATCGATTCGGCCGACTCCGGGCGCTTGATCACCGGCAGGTCGGATACGTTGAGGATCCCGGACTCGTCGCCCAGCAGATCGTCGAGGTCGTCGCCCTCGAGCAATTCGTCGAGCGACGCCGGCGCTGCGGGGGCTTCCAGGAGCCCGAACTCGTCGAGGTGCTTCACCGCCTCGGCCTTTGCCTCGTTAGCGAGGAACCCGTCCAGGCGCGCACCGAGCTTGCGCTCGGCGATCTCACGCGTGTGCGAGCTCGGCAGCCGCCCCTCGACGCGCCGAAACTCGACGATCTCGAGGAACGCGCGCTCAAGGCGGTCTGACGAGGTGAGCTTCTTCGGCTTCTCAGGTGTATCTAGGAGCTCGTCGTCGAGGATGTCGTCGAGAGTGACGACCAGGTTCTCATTGGAGGTGAAATCAATCGGTGTCATGAGGGTTCCACCATTTCTGTAGCGGCTTTATCCGCTCGGCGCTGCTGCTTCAGCTTCTGCAGGAACAGCAGCGCCGCAGCCATGCGCTTCTCCACCGGGTCCTCCGAACGCACATCAGGGCGCTTGCCGTTGACCTGCACCCAGGTCTTGATCTTCGGGTACAGCGCCAGCGCCTCCTCTTCCGAGAACTCGATCTTCGTCGACGTGATCGTGTCCTGGATCAGTCGCAGCACCGACGGTGTGACCGACTTCGACAGCACCTCAAACGCCCGCTGGAACGGGTTCACCGAGTCGATGAGGTTGATGTTCAGCTCGTCGATGTTCACGAACCTCTCGGCCATCTTGATGATGCGCCGGTCACCAACAGTTTTGACCTCACCGTTCTTGATCACCGAGTCCACGACAACCTGCTGACGCACCTCCTCGACCTGCTCCTCGGTGAGGTCGGGGTACTTCTCCCGAATGATCTTCGGGATCAGCACCTTGTTCGTGGTCTCCGCGTCGATCGACCCGGCGGCGGCCCGCGCAAAGGTGTCATCCTGCAGGATCGTCGCCTTCAGGTCATTCAAGTCCGTCGCGACGATCTGCTTCACGCGGTCACTCGAAGGCTCCTTGAAGCCCTTAATCTTTAGCTCGCCCTTCTTTACGAACTCGTCGTCGTCGAACTTCTTCGTCTTGAAGTTGAAGTTCGGCGCGAGCACCTGCTCCATAAGCAACGAGGCCGTGATCGCCTTCAGCATGTTGTTCACCGACACCTTCACCTCGCCCTGCGAGGCGTCCGGCTCGGCGATCAGGTTCGTGAACTGCGCGTGCGACTTTCCAGGGCTGTCGCGCGTCACGCGCCCAATGATTTGGATCACCTCGGTGAGCGAGGCCCGGTAGCCCACCGTCAGCGCGTGTTCCGCGAAGGGCCAGTCGAAGCCCTCCTTCGCCATGCCCAGGGCGATGATAATGTCGACGCCGTCGCGCTCCTTCGACGCCGTGTGGGACAGGTAGTGCAGCGTGTCCCCGCGCTTCTTCTGGTCTGTGTCGTCCACGAGGTCGGCGACCCGCACGATTTCGCCGTTGTCCTCGCGGCGTACGCTGATGATCCCCGTGTCGGGGTCCGTCGACTCGACGTGGCCGATCGCGTCGATGATACGACCGACCTCCTCGATCTTGTCCTTCGTGGACTCGCCGGAGTTCACGCTCGGGATGTGCACGATCGTCTTCTTGTCGAGGTCGAGCACCTGGTCGATCGCGTCCGTGTACCGACCCTGGTAGAAGTGGTGTCCGATGCCGAGCGACCGCAGGTGTTCGTAGCCGTTGAGCTGGTCGTAGTAGTTGAACGTGACCGGCGTGAATTTCGCCTCGTCCTCCGGCGACAGCACCGGTACCGAGTCCCCGCGGAAGTATGAGCCGGTCATGGCCACGATGTGCACGTCGGAGCCGTTCATCACGTCCCGGAGCAACGCTCCCAGCCGTGACGACTCCGTGTCGGCAGAGACGTGGTGGAACTCGTCGATCGCCAGCACCGTGCCGTTGAACGACTCCGGGGCCAGCTTCTCGAACGCGAACCGCAACGTCGCGTGGGTGCACACGAGCACAGCGTCAGGTCCCCTGAGGAACTCGATGAACGCGTCGACCTTGCCCGCGTCCGAACCGGGCAGGCAAAGATTGTGCTCGTCCTTGATCTCCCAGTTCGCCCAGAATCCATGCTTGGTCAGATCGGTAGATGCGAATGACGCGCCGATAGATTTCTCGGGCACCGCGACGATGACCTTCCTACGACCCTGGTTGTAGAGCTTGTCCAACGCCACGAACATCAGCGCACGAGACTTCCCCGACGCCGGCGGAGCCTTCACCAACAGATACTGAGCGTCGCGCTGCTCGAAAACACGCTGCTGCATCTCACGCATACCCAGCGCGTCCGTGTTCACCGACGCCTTCGTCTGCGCGTACGTGACATCGACAATGTTCACGGTCTTGTTGATCGCGTTCACTTCGCAGTCCTCCGGGTCTTCTTCGCCGGGGCCTTCGCGGCCTCCTCAGCAGTCATGCGCTCGTACAGCGCAAACAAGTCAGACAGGCGCTGCTCGTCCGTCTCGTACGGCTTCTTCGAATAGATCGAGTCGACCAGCGCGTCGATCTCGGCGTGCGCGTCGCGCAGGTCCTGCGGCATCTTGTCCGGATCGTACAGTTCGGCCAGCGTCTGCTCGCAGTGGTACTCACGCACGTCCAGCACTCGAAGCGCCGCCACGGTCAACTTCTCTTTGGTTGCCTCCGATAGCGGCGGAACCGGGAAGTTGTTGTAGACAATCGTGTTCGAGTAGCGGAGCCGAGTCTCCAATTGGCCGCCTACTGCGCGGGTCCAAGCCATGTGCATGCGTGAAGTCAGCAAGGCGAATAGCCAGGGTTCGGCGTCGTAGATGGCAAACGCAGCGTTTGAAATGACGGTGTCAGGCCCGAGGTAGCCGATCGGTATGTAATCGCGCCGCTCCGATGAAACGCTCGGCACGATGATCGAGTCAGTCGGCTTGTAACGCACCTCGCCGAAGCGGTGTGCAACCGAAGCTAGTTTCTTAGTCGATTCTCTCTTGCTGGCCAAACGATGCGTGCGAACGCATTCAACCCGTCTCGCAATCTCAGGGACGTTTAGCGCCGCCGTCACGTTGCCGGCGTCGAGCCAGAGCGCGAAGCGTTCAGCGCCCGAGATGAACTCGCTCGCACCGAGGAACCTCTTCATATAGCGCGTGGCTTCTGGATGAGAGGAGATCAACTGTTCCCGTTCTGAATCCGACAGCACGAGGCCGCCGTTGTCGTTGGGCATGCTACCGAACGACATCTCCGGGATCGCAGACAGCGGCTTGGTTCTCTTCGTAATGAACACGTTGTCGCCGTCGGTAAGGTACCCGTTGATGTTGTGAGCCCGGATCTGCAAGTCGCCCGTGTAGATGAACTTTTCTCCGGGCCGAATCACTCGTAGCCCCACCACAACCACAGTCACGCCAGCGTTGCGCTTGGCGTTGTTCTCCCATCTGAACGACGTGTAGGCGAAGCCGATCTCGATCCCCTTCGCAAAGATCGTTGGGAACATGAGAGCCACGTGCTCGCCCTGGGCCACCGAATTTGTCGTCACGAAGGCAAGTTCTGCTCGACTGCCTTCGATGTAGTCAGCTCCTTTGACGAACCAGAGCGCGATGTAGTCCAGGTTCTTCGAGTACGGACGTCGTTCGAACACGTGGCCGAAGTCAGTCTTCTGCTCCTTCGTCTGTACCTTTGCGCCAACATACGGAGGGTTGCCGATCAGATAGATCTCTGCGTCACCGTCATTCGGGCAGACCGCGTTCCAGTCCATCCGCGTCGCGTTGCCGGCCTTGATCTGTCCCGTCTCCTTCAGTGGGATCAGCGGGATCTCGACACGGAACTTCTCGCGGAACTCTCTGTTCATCTGGTGCTTCGCGATCCAGAGAGAGAGGATCGCGACCTCGACCGCGAAGTCGTCGATCTCGATCCCGTAAAAGTTCTCGATGTTGATCCTCGAGTCCGCCCAGAGCATCTGGTGCGACGGGCTCAGCTCGGCCAGCCGCTCGAGAATCGCGTGCTCGAGCTTGCGTAGCTCCTTGTAGGCGATGACCAGAAAGTTTCCTGACCCACAGGCGGGGTCGAACACCTTGATCGCCGCGATTCGGTCCAGCAGGCGGATTAGCCTCCGTTCGCTGTCCTGCGCCTCGTTGAGCTCCGCCTTCAGATCATCCAAGAACAGCGGCTCGATCGTCTTGAGGATGTTCGGCACGGACGTGTAGTGCTGCCCGAGGTCGCTGCGCTTGCCGGGCGTGACGATCGCCTGGAACATCGAGCCGAAGATGTCGGGGTTGATGTCTCGCCAGATGAGCTTCCCCGAGGCGATGAGCTCCTCGCGCGCCTGCTTCGTGAAGCGCGGCACGACCTGCTCGTCGGTGACTGTGAACAGCCGACCATTCACGTACGGGAACCCCGCGAGATGCGTCGGCTTGTCAGCCGGATCGGCGGTGTCCAGCGCCTTGAACAGGTCGGTGAGGAACTCTGCGAGGTCCGACCCATCGGACTGGGTCTGTGACCCGACCGCGTTCGTGAACTGGTTGTCCTCGAAGATCCCCGTGTCCTCGGCGAAGAAGCAGAACAGCAACCGGGTGAAGAAGATGTTCAGCGAGTGACGCCCCTGCGCGTCGTCGAAGATCCCGGGGTTAGCGTGCAGCAGCTCGTCGAAGAGCTTGCCCATGCGCTCGGCCGCCTTGACGTCGGCGTGCGACTCCGCGACGTACTGCGCCTTCTCCATCCCCGCCCACGGCAGGAAGAATGTGAAGTGCTGGTCGATCTCGCGGATCGGGAAGCCGATCGTCTCGTTGGTCTTGATATCGTGAGCAACCAACTCGGTGTAGTCCGTGACGATGACGAAGCGCGTACTGAAGCGGACCACCGCGGGGGTCGACTTGAGATCCTCGATGACTTCGAGCGGGTCGCTGGTCGTCTCCTTGAAGTAGACGACGTTCTTCTGCGCGACCTCGGTCACCGGATCAATCGCGACGTTGAGCGAGCCGTTGCGCAGCCGCGTAACGTTGCCCTGGGGCTTCCCGTAGGCGAGGAGCAGGTCGAAGATGAAGTCCCGTTCGTACCCCTCGCGACCAGCCAGCGGCGCAACCCTCTCTTCAATAGCCTTCAGATTTAATCTCGCCATGAAGTCTCCTGTTCACCCTGAAGATGCCGCTGGTCCCAGCGTGTCCGACTCGCGTCCACGGATCGCTGGGAGCGCTTTTCCTAAGCTTATCGGTGAGGTTGGAAGCGTGGTGGTGCGCGGGTCTGAGGCCGTCCGATATAGGCCTCCAAGCCGATCGTGGCGGGGAGTCTCGAGTCACTCGCGACCTCAGGTGCCTGTTCGGGACTGTTCTATACGTCGGTCCTCGAGTTCTGGGAGCGGCGCAGCGCTGGGTAGCTGTTCCAGGAGCTGGCGGCGATCGTGTTCCAGACGACGGCCGTTTGGGGGTGGATGCCGAGGAAGCCCGCGAGCACCGCGGCAGGTAGTTCGGCAGCGAGCTGCATCATCGCGGTGGTCCGCGCCGCTAGCGGAGCCACCCCGACGCGCTTCAATCTCACCTCGAGGCCGCCGTGGTCGATCGGGCGTGCGGGATTTCGGCCCGGGAACAGCCATGGTCCGTTGCGTTGCTCGTGATTGTTGCTGAGCGCCTGCAAGTGTGCTCTGAGAAGCGTGTCGACGCCGGGCGGAAGCACGATCGGTTCTGCGGCGAAACGGACGGTCACGTTCTCCGCGGTGACGGTTACGGCGTCGCGCGTCATTCGGCTGATGTTCGCTACCCGCTGGCCGTAGAGCAGAACGAACAGCGCGCAGATTCGAGTGTCGGCACGAATGCTCTCGTCGTGCAGCAGACGTTCAACGGTTCGCCAGTGCTCGCTCCCGGCCCTCTGTGGCGACGTCTGCTGAGAACGGTAGGTGGGGGACGTCAGCAGTCGGCTGCGGCCAGTCGAATGCGTCCACCTGAGGAACTGGGGGAGGTGGCGTGTAGCGTCTGGATGCGTCGAGATGAAATCGTCGATGTGAGCTTGCCGTGCGCGATCGAGCGCTGTCTCATGCTCGTTCAACCAGGTGAGAAACTCACCCAGCATCCGTAGGTGATTGCGGATGTTTCCGACCGTATTGTCGGTGAGTTGGCCCTTGTCGGCCTGCGCACGGGCCCGTCTAAGGATGTTCCAGCGTGAGTATGTCTGCAGAGTGTGGCGATAAGAACTGGGCTGCTGCGCGAGGAAGTCCTCGAGCCAGGCGAGCAAGCCCCTGAGCTCGCGGGCGTCTGGCGCCAGGACGCCGGTGGCAATCAGGAGGTCTCGCAGGTATTCGCGAGAACGATCGCGGGGGAAAGTATGGGACTGATGCACGATCAGGTGTCAGCTTGGTTTAGGCCGCCAGGGTGACGGTCGGGTTCATGATGGTCTCGTATTCGATGGGGGTCAATCGGCCCAGGCGGGCCTGACGCCGGCGGCGGTGGTAGGTCCGTTCGATCCATGTAATGATCGCGATCCGGAGTTTCTCACGGGTGCGCCAACGGCGCCGGTCCAGGACGTTCTTCTGGAGCAGTGCGAAGAAGGATTCCATCGCCGCGTTATCACCGGCAGCACCGACTTGGCCCATGGATCCGATGAGGTGATGCTGGTTCAGGGCGTGGACGAACTTCCGGGATCGAAACTGCGACCCGCGGTCTGAGTGAACAATGCAGCCAGCAACGTCGCCGCGCCGCGTTGCCGCGTTGGCCAGGGCGTTCACCGCCAAGCGGGCCTTCATCCGGTCACTCATGGAGTAGCCGACGATCCGGCCGGAGAAGGCGTCCTTGATCGCGCAGAGGTAGAGCTTGCCCTCATCAGTCCAGTGCTCGGTGATGTCGGTC
>NZ_WWEQ01000070.1 GCF_009857845.1 Brevibacterium rongguiense
CCCCGGGCATCGGCGACCTCGCCGGCGCCGCCGAGGCCGCCTCGGGAGCGGAGCAGGCCGCCACAGGCGGGATCGCGGTCCCCGCGCAGGGCGCGCAGAGCCGCGCCGGCGCCGCCGGGGGACCGTCCACGGGCGGCACCCGCCAGGTGCCCGGCACCCCCGGCTAGCTCACGCGCGCGGCTGGTGCCCGCGCCCGCGCGGCACGCCGTGCTCATGCAGGCGCGCTGTGCTCCACCTGGGAACGGGGCGCTCGCCGAGGCGCACCGGGCTCGCCCGCGGGATCTGCGCCGGCCCTGGGGGTCTGTGCTTGCCGGGGGCACCGTGCCGTACCAGCGAGTCCCGTGTTCGCCGAGGGGCGCTGTGCTGAGCCTGGAAACGCTGCGCTCGCCGAGGGGCGCTGTGCGCAACCCAGGAACACGGTGTTCACCTACGGGCCCTGGGCTCACCCGCGGGAGCTGCACCGGCCTCGGAGGTCTGTGCTCAGGCGGGCGCTTCAGACTCCCGTGCGCGGGCGGGCAGGGACCAGTCGATCGCGGTGGCTCCCTGCGCGCGCAGCAGGTCGTTGGCGCGGCTGAAGGGCCGGGAGCCGAAGAATCCGCGCGAGGCCGACAGCGGCGAGGGGTGCGGCGACTCGATGACCGGGACGTCGCCCAGCCGCGGGCGCATGGCCTGCGCATCGCGTCCCCAGAGGATCGCCACGAGGGGCCCGCCGCGGTGGACGAGGGCCTCGATCGCCGCATCCGTCACGGCCTCCCAGCCCTTGCCGCGGTGCGAGGCCGGAGAGCCGGGCCTCACCGTGAGGCAGCGGTTGAGCAGCATGACGCCCTGCCGCTGCCAGGGGCGCAGGTCGCCGTGCTCGGGGGGCTGCGCTCCGACGTCGTCGTGGAGCTCGCGGTAGATGTTGGCCAGCGAGCGGGGCACCGGGCGCACGTCCGGGGCCACCGCGAACGACAGTCCGATCGGGTGCCCGGGCGTGGGGTAGGGGTCCTGGCCGACGATGAGCACGCGCACCCCGGACAGGGGCTCGGCGAACGCGCGGAACACCGCATCGCCGGCCGGAAGATAGCCCCGCCCGGCGCGCGTCTCCTCCCGCAGGAAGGCGCCCAGGGCCCGGATCTGCGGCTCCACCGGGGCAAGTGCCCGAGCCCAGTCCGGGGCCATGATCGAGTCGAGCGGCGGTGTGTCTGCCGGGGGTGCGCCGGCGGCCGGCGCCGCGGCGGCTGCCCTGCGCTCACCGGGCGGTTGGGCGGGGGCTGCGGGTTCGCTCATGCCTCCACCCTAGCCAGCCGGGCGGGGGGAGGAGCCGGGGTCCAGGGGCAGTGCGGCCGCTCGCCCACCCCGGCTCGTGGCTCGGGAAGGCGCAGGCGGGGCCACCGGTGCCGTGTGGCGCGGGTGGACGCGCGCCGGGAGGCGGCGATCCTCTGCAATGGGGTGTGCGGGCCGGGGCCGGGGGTGGGTGGGGGCGGTCGGTGCCCGCACACCGGCTGTGCGGCGTTCGCACCTCGGGCGCGCTGACGGTGCGGGGGCCGCGGCGATATGCTCGCAGGCAGCGCCGCTCAGTGCCGAGCGGCGAAGACGCCCGCGCTGCGGCGCCGCGCCCGTGCGCAGCCGAACAGAGAGGATGCACCATGACTGACTTCCCGGAGCCCAGGGACTGGAAGATGCTGATCGGCGGCGAATGGGTCGAGGCGGCCGACGGCTCGCGCCGCGACGTCATCACCCCCATCGACAGCAGCGTCGTCATCGCCACGGTTCCGGACGGGAAGGACGCGGACGCCGACCGTGCCGTCAAGGCCGCGCGCGAAGCGTTCCCCGCCTGGTCCCAGCGCCACTTCAAGGAGCGCCAGGCGCTCCTGTCGAAGTGCGCCGACGTGCTCGCCGAGCACTCCGAGGAGCTCGCCCAGCTCACCGCCCTCGACACCGGCAACGCGATCCGCACGCAGGCCCGCCCGGAGACGAACATCCTCGTCGACCTCTTCCGCTACATGGGCGGCGTGGCGGGCGAGGTCAAGGGCGACGTGCTGCCCACCGGCCCCGGCCAGCTGCACTACACGCGACGCGTGCCGCTGGGCGTGGTCGCGGGCATCCTGCCGTGGAACTCCCCGCTCATGATCGCGGCGTTCAAGACCCCGGCCGCGCTCGCCGCCGGCAACACGGTCGTGCTCAAGGCGGCGGAGGACGCCCCGCTCACCATCCTGCGGATGGGCGAGCTGCTCTCCGAGGTCCTGCCGGCCGGTGTGCTCAACGTCGTCGTCGGCACCGGCCGCACGATCGGCGAGGCCCTCGTCCAGCACCCGGACGTGGACAAGGTCTCGTTCACCGGCTCCACCGCCGTGGGTCGCCACGTCGCCGAGGCCGCGGGCGCGCGCCTGGCCCACTCCTCGATGGAGCTGGGCGGCAAGAGCCCCAACATCGTCTTCCCCGACGCGAAGATGAGCGATGTCATGGACCAGGTCATGCTCTCCACCCGGTTCGCCCGCCAGGGGCAGTCCTGCACGATGGGCTCGCGGCTCTTCGTCCACGCCGACATCTACGACGAGTTCGTCGCCAAGCTCGTGGCGGAGACGAAGAAGATGACGGTGGGCGATCCGCGCGAGGAGTCGACCGACATCGGCTGCGTCATCAACGAGAAGCAGTACAAGCAGATCGCCGACTACATCGAGCTTGGCAAGCAGCTCGACGGCGTCGAGGTCGCCTACGACGGCGCGGCCGACCTCACCGTGGGAGAGCCCGGCTTCTACCACGCGCCGGTCATCTTCTCGAAGGTGCCCAACGAGTCGAAGATCAGCCAGGAGGAGATCTTCGGCCCCGTCCTCGCGGTCATCCCGTTCACCTCCGAGGACGAGGTCGTGGCCATGGCCAACGACTCCGACTACGGGCTGGCGGCCTACGTGTTCACCCAGGACGTCGACCGGGCCCTGCGCATGGCCGACAAGATCGAGTCCGGCTGGGTGCAGGTCAACCAGGGCAGCGGCCAGGTGGTGGGCCAGTCCTACGGCGGCATGAAGACCTCCGGGTTCGGCCGCGAGGCCTCGCTCGAGGGCATGCTCGAGGGCTTCACCCAGATCAAGCAGATCAACATCCGCATCCGCCCCGAGGACTGACCGGCCAGGCGCCCCGGCCCCGGCCGGCCGCGCCCCGCCCTGACGCGGGCCCCGCCGATTCGCCTCGGCGGGGCCCGCGTGTGCGTGCGGGGGCGGGTCGCGACTGGGGGAGCAGGTGAACGACATCGATGTAATCCGCCCGCTAGACTGGTGGCTGCGCCGCCGGCGGGGCGGTGCGGATATCCGTTGGGAGGACACGATGGCCGAGGCCGCACCCGCGCAGCAGCCGGACGGCGCGCCCGTCGCCGAGGGCGGGCTCAGCGAGCTCGAGGCCGCGGTGCTCGACTTCGAGCGGCGCTGGTACACGTACGGCGGTCCCAAGGACCACGCGATCCGCGAGCGCTTCGACATGACGGCCGCCGGATACTTCCAGGTCCTCAACTCCCTCCTCGACAGCGCTGCCGCGTATCAGCGCGATCCCATCCTCATCAAGCGGCTGCGCCGGATCCGCGACTCCCGCCAGCGCGGCCGCGCGCAATCGAGAATCGCGAGGTAGCCATGGCCGAATACCCCGAAGACGAATTCGACCGCGTCGAATCGACCGACCGCCGCGGCGCGCACCGCCGGTCAGGCGGCCCGCTGTCCCAGGGCGCCGCCGTGGCGCTCGTGAGCGTGCTCGCCCTCGTCGCGCTCCTCCTCGTCGTGGGGGTCGTGCGCATCGTCACCAGCTCCACCGCCGACCCGGAGGACCTCGTCTCCGGCGGCAGCTCGCAGCAGGCGGACGACGGGGCCTCGGACTCCGGGACCCAGGGGGCCGGAGACTCGACGCAGGGCGCCGGCGATGCGAGCGCACAGCCGACCGACGGGTCCACGGACGGCGCGGCAGTCGACAAGAGCGGGATCACGGTGGGCATCTACAACGCCTCCGGCAAGACAGGGCTCGCCAAGCGCTACCGCACCGCGCTCGAGGACGACGGCTGGAAGGTCGGCAAGAGCGGCAACTACTCGTACTCGGGCTCGACCTCGGTGGTCTTCTACGACACGGACGCGCACAAGCCCGCCGCCCAGGCGCTGGCGCAGAAGGCGGGGGCGAAGGACATCAAGCAGTCCTCGAAGTTCTCCGTCGACGTCGCTCTTGTCCTGTGCTCCGACCTCGCGGACAAGGACCCCAGCTAAACCGCGGTGCGGGCCTCGCTGCCGCCCCGCGTCGGCGGGTCCCGCAGGCGCCGTTCGCCTGACGCGGCCGCGTCGCGAATTCATCGACAGATTCCGTGCGGAGCTTGGCTGAGAGTCGCCTGTCATGTGTATGATTGGCACCGGAGCGCATGCTTCAAGCTTGCTTGAGAGCATGGGCTCCGGTTTCAGAAAGTGCAGTGAAAAGTCATCGTGGCTCTCAGCTGTTCTCAATTCACACCGCCATGGAGGCACAGATGACGCAGGGAACCGTGAAGTGGTTCAACGCTGAAAAGGGCTACGGTTTCATCACCGTGGGCGACGGCGACCAGGACGTGTTCGTCCACCACACCCAGATCCAGATGGACGGCTACCGCGCCCTCGAAGAGGGCCAGGCAGTGGAGTTCGAAATCGGCCAGGGCGAGAAGGGCCCGCAGGCCGAGGCCGTCACCCCGCTCTGACGGCAGTCCGTCTCTTCCGAGACACAGCGCGCGGCCCCGCAAGGGCCCGCCGCACCGGCGATCGGCTGATCGCCCCGATGCCCGCCCCTCAGCGATGAGGGGCGGGCATCGTCGTTCCCGGGCCCGTGCGTTCATCTGCTGGCGAACACGGGCGATTCGCAGGCGCAGACCGTTTGCACTCCCATAGCCAGAGTGCTAAATCTAGTACTGGTACATCCCACCGAAGCACTCGAGGGCATGCCGCCGCTGTGGAAGGGAATCAGCTGCGGGTGCCCGGCCGTCGCGGGCACTGCGGCGGTGGGGTCAGACACCCACCCGCACAGGGAGGACGCTTTCCACTATGGCAAAGCTCATTGCATTCGACGAAGAAGCCCGTCGCGGTCTCGAGAAGGGCCTCAACACCCTCGCCGACGCCGTGAAGGTGACGCTCGGACCCCGGGGGCGCAACGTCGTCCTCGAGAAGAAGTGGGGCGCACCCACGATCACCAATGACGGCGTGTCCATCGCCAAGGAGATCGAGCTCGAGGACCCGTACGAGAAGATCGGCGCGGAGCTCGTCAAGGAGGTCGCCAAGAAGACCGACGACGTTGCCGGCGACGGCACCACCACCGCGACCGTGCTCGCCCAGGCGCTCGTGCGCGAGGGCCTGCGCAACGTGGCGGCCGGGGCCGACCCGCTCAGCCTCAAGCGCGGCATCGAGAAGGCCGTGAACTCGGTCTCGAAGACGCTGCTCGACTCCGCCACGGAGGTGGAGACGAAGGAGCAGATCGCCGCCACCGCGGGTATCTCCGCCGGTGACCCGGCGATCGGCGAGCTCATCGCCGAGGCCATCGACAAGGTGGGCAAGGAGGGCGTCGTCACCGTCGAGGAGTCGAACACCTTCGGCCTCGAGCTCGAGCTCACCGAGGGCATGCGCTTCGACAAGGGCTACATCTCCGGCTACTTCGTCTCCGACGCGGAGCGCCAGGAGACGGTGCTCGAGGATCCCTACATCCTCATCGTGAACTCGAAGATCTCGAACGTGAAGGACCTCCTGCCGATCCTCGAGCAGGTCCAGCAGTCCGGCAAGCCGCTGCTCATCATCGCCGAGGACGTCGAGGGCGAGGCGCTGGCCGTGCTCGTCGTCAACAAGATCCGCGGCACCTTCAAGTCCGTGGCCGTCAAGGCCCCGGGCTTCGGCGACCGCCGCAAGGCGCAGCTGGCCGACATCGCGATCCTCACCGGCGGCCAGGTCATCTCCGAAGAGGTGGGCCTCAAGCTGGAGAACGCCACGCTCGACCTCCTGGGCACCGCCCGCAAGGTCGTCGTGACGAAGGACGAGACGACGATCGTCGAGGGCGGCGGGGATCCCGAGGAGATCGCCGCGCGCGTCTCGCAGATCCGCACCGAGATCGACAACTCCGACTCCGACTACGACCGTGAGAAGCTCCAGGAGCGCCTCGCGAAGCTGGCCGGCGGCGTGGCCGTCATCAAGGCCGGTGCCGCGACGGAGGTCGAGCTCAAGGAGCGCAAGCACCGCATCGAGGACGCCGTGCGCAACGCGAAGGCAGCCGTGGAGGAGGGCATCGTCGCCGGCGGCGGCGTGGCCCTCATCCAAGCCGGCAGGACGGCATTCGACGGCCTGGGCCTCACGGGCGACGAGGAGACCGGCGCGAGCATCGTGCGCGTCGCGATCGAGGCGCCCCTCAAGCAGATCGCCCAGAACGCCGGGCTCGAGCCGGGCGTCGTCGCAGCCAAGGTCGAGTCGCTCGAACCGGGCTGGGGCCTCAACGCCGCCACCGGCGAGTACGAGGACCTGCTCAAGGCCGGCATCAACGACCCGGTCAAGGTGACGCGCTCCGCGCTGGAGAACGCCGCTTCGATCGCCGGGCTGTTCCTCACCACCGAGGCCGTCGTCGCCGACAAGCCGGAGCCCGCTCCGGCCGCCGGCGCCGATCCGACCGGCGGCATGGGCGGCATGGACTTCTGATCCGCCCCTCACCGCAGCCGCTCACGCGGCTCGGATGCCGAAAGCGCCCCGACCGCTGGTCGGGGCGCTTTCGCGTGCCGGAGCCGGTGCCGGTGCCGGAACCGGTGCCGGAACCGGTGCCTGTGCCTGAGGCTGCGGGCGGCTCAGCGGCCGTTGCGGCGCAGCTCGTCAGGCGCGCCCGCGGCGCTCGCGCCGGGCGCGCCTGCGCGCCTCGCGGGTGCCCGTGGCGTCGTCGAGGTCGAACGCGCGCGGGTTGGCCTCGATCTCCCGCTGCGCCTGCGCATCGCCGAGGCGCGCACGGGCGCGCGTCGTGAGCTTGCGCTTGCGCTCGCGGATCATCTTCTCGCGGCCGGCGAGGGTGCCGAAGAATCCGAAGCCGGTGCCGAAGATGACGAAGAGCGGCCAGAAGAACACGCCCCCCGCGTACTGCTGGCTGAACGCCCAGATCGCGACGCACAGCACGCTCGGGCCCACCCACCCCAGGGCAGAGGCGAGGAGCACGGAGCGGGCATGGGCGCGGGCCGCCTCGTCGATCTCCTCGGGCGTCGTGGGCTCGTCGTCGCGCAGCTGCGCGAGCCGGCCGCGGTCCTGCTGCGTGGGGGCCAGCGCGCCGTCCTGCCCGGCTCGGCCGGTCGGACCCGCATCCGGGGCAACGAGGTCCTGCAGCAGCGGGAGGATGTCGCCGAGCGTCTTGACGTCGCCGGCGGCCTCGAGCCGCTGGGCGTGCTCGTCGGAGTCGATGAGTCCCGCCGCATAGGCCTCGCCGAGGGCGTCGAAGACGACGCCGCGGTCGCCGTCGGAGGCGCGCAGCGCGGGGCGTTCGAAGGGGCTGTCCGACAGCCGCAGCCAGGTCTCAGCGCTCAGTGCCATGGACCGATCCTACGCGATTCGCAGGCTCGCGCCGCGGGGGCGCGGGGCCTGCTTCGGCCGCGGGCGCGCCGGGCTGCGGAGCGGGAGCGAAGCTCGGGCTCAGAGCGCATCCAGGTTGGCTTGGGATACTTCAGCTGTCGTCGCACAGGCCGTGTCGCGCACAGGAAGGACTGACATGGGCTACTTCTTCTTGGCCATGCTCGTGATCGTTGCCGTGGTCTTCTTCGCCTCCTCGCGCAGCGAGCGCAAGCGCGCAGCCGAGCGCCGGGAGGAGAGCCTCGCCGTCGTCAAGACCGCCGCCGCCGAGGACGTCACCGCATTCGGCGAGGAGGTCGCCGACCTCGACATCGTCACGGCCGGCGTCGAGCTGAGCGAGGGCGGCCGGCAGGACTACCAGCGGGCACTCGACTGCTACGACCGGGCCAAGGAAACGCTCGAGCGCATCGACCGGGCCGAGGACATCCGCCATGTCACCGAGGCACTCGAGGACGGCCGCTACGCCTCCAAGTGCGTGCGCGCCCGCGTCGAGGGCAAGCCCCTGCCGGTGCGCCGCCCGCCCTGCTTCTTCAATCCCCAGCACGGTCCGTCCGTCCAGGACATCGACTGGGCGCCGGCCGGCGGCCAGCTGCGCCCCGTGCCCGTGTGCGCCGCGGATGCCGAGCGCGTCGCCGTGGGCGCAGAGCCCGCCGTGCGCAAGGTGACGACCGGCGACGGGTACACCCGCCGAGCGTACTGGGAGGCGGGCCCGGCCTACGCCGAGTACAACCGCGGCTACTTCAACAACTACGCCGGCTCCGGCATGCTGCCGGGCGTCCTCATGGGCGCAATGCTCATGGGCGGCCTCGGCGGCGGCTGGGGCGGGGGTTGGGACGGCGGCTGGGACAGTGCTGACGCCGGCGGATTCGGAGACGGCGGTGGATTCGGAGGCGGCGGAGGCCTCGGCGACTTCGGCGGCGACGGCGGTCTGGGCGACTTCGGCGGGTTGGATTTCTGATGGAGGAGATCTCGATCAGCGGCGAGTCGATCCGCCTCGGCCAGCTCCTCAAGCTCCACGGCATCGCGGAGACCGGTGCCATGGCCAAAGACCTCCTGGCCGCCGGCGAGGTCAGCGTCAACGGTGAGCCCGAGCAGCGCCGCGGGCGCGCGCTCGTGCCCGGTGACCGGATCGAGGTGCTCGGCCAGACGATCGCGGTGGCCGCAGGCTGACGCCCGGCGGCTCCCACTGCTGGCTGCCGGTGTGCGCGGCCCCGGAGGCTGCGAGGGCCCAGGGCCGGCTAAGGCCCAGGAATGTGCAGGGCAGGCGCTCGCCAGAGCACGTGGCGCTCGGGGTACGTGGAGTTCAGGGCACGGGGAGCTCGGGGCACGGTGCTGAGAGCCCGGGCCCGAGTGCCGCGGCGCGAAGCGCCCGCGAGCGCGCGGCGCGTTCGCCTCAGGGGGCCGGCAGCTCCCGCGGCGGGTCGGACATGCCCGGCGCGCCCCACAGGGGCGACCACTTCTCGAGGTCGGCCTCGAACTTCAGATCGGCCCCAATCGCCGCCTTGATGTTGAACTCCACCGCCGAGTCCCGGCGCTGGGGGCCCGCCTGCACGAACGGGTAGAACGTGCCGCGCTTGTAGAGGTAGACGAGCGCGGCCTCGACGCCCTGCGAGCTGCGGAAGTAGACGGTCGAGCACAGCAGCATGGGCCCGAAGCCCTGGCTCTCGAGCGCGGTGTTGACGGCGTGGAGGTTCGTCACGAGATTGACGGTGTCCGCGTTGGCATCCGCGATGACGAGCCACGTGTAGCCGAAGTCGTCCTCCTCGGTGCGCACGGTGGTGTCCGGGTCGGAGGTGATGAGCTGGCGGGCCTCCTCCTCGGCGCGCGCGATCGCCCCGCCCTCGACGGCGCGGAAGGCCACGGCCGCCACCCCGGTGGGGACGAAGTCCGTGGCCGCCTGCAGCGTGAGGACGGCGGGCGGCACCGCGAAGAGGTCATCGAGGTTGGCGGGCTTGGGCTTGCTGCGCCCCATGAGCGCATCGAAGAATCCCACGGGCGTGCCCCCTTTCGGGCTCGGGCGGTGCGAGGCGGGGCCGGGCCGCGGCGCGGTCCCGGCGCTGCCGCGGCGGCCTCACATGGGCCGCGAGAGCTGCTGGGCGATGTCGTTGAGCTGGGCGAGGCGCTTCTCCAGGCTGGGGTGCGTGGAGAAGAGCTGGCGGACCGAGGTGCCGTTGACGGCCGGGACGAGCGCCAGGTGGGAGGCTCCGGCCTCCGCGCGCAGGTCCTTCTCCGGCACGCGGCCCATCTCGCCGCTGATCTTCACGAGCGCCGAGGCCAGCGTGGACGGCGCGCCCGTGAGGAACGCCCCGGCGCGGTCGGCGGCCAGCTCCCGGTAGCGGGAGAGGACGCGGATGAGCAGGAAGCTGAGCGCGTAGACGATCGCGCCCACGAGCAGGAACGCCACCTGGATGAGGGCTCCCGCCGCCGCGCTGTTGTTGTCGCGGCCGCCGAACCGGACGTAGAGCGCGCTGCGCATCATGAGCCCCGCGACCACACCGGTGACGCCCGCCACGGTCATGACCGTGACGTCGCGGTGGGCGACGTGGGAGAGCTCGTGGGCGAGCACCGCCTCGACCTCGGCCGGCTCGAGGGTGTTGAGCAGGCCGCGCGTCACGCACACGACCGAGTGCTCGGGGCTGCGCCCCGTGGCGAACGCGTTGGGCACGGGGGAGTCGGAGTACGCCACGCGCGGCTTCGTCGTGTCCGCCAGCTGGCAGAGCCGGTCGACGAGCGCGTGCAGCTCCGGCGCCTGCTCGGGGGTGACCTCGCGCGCGCCGATCGAGCGCATGGCGATCGAGTCGGAGAAGTACCACTGGAAGAAGAAGACGCCCGCGCTGACGATGACCGCGATGATGACGCCGCTCGTGCTGCGGCCCAGCACGGCCCAGATCGCGAGGATGAGGACGACGTAGATGAGGCCGTTGAGGAAGAGGGTGGTGCCCATCCGGAAGGACAGGCCCCTGTCTTTGATGAAGCGCCCGGCGCTCATGGTGGCTCCTTGCTGGTGGTGCGCCGCCGGCCGGCGGCAGGGTGCGGGGCTGCTCAGACGACGTCGGGGATGAACCCCTCGCCGGTCAGCAGCTCCTTGATCTGGGCGATGTGCGCGTCCGCGAACGGGATGACGAAGTCGGACGGGCCCAGGTAGTCGTCCGCGACGGGCTCGGCCGATTCGAAGACGAAGGCGCGCAGGCGCGCGAGCGCCTCGCGCACCGCGTCGTCGTCACCGAAGTCCACGGCGGCCTCGACCTCGTTGTCGTAGCGCTGGAGCGCCTCGTCGTTGACGTCGCCGCAGTCGAACTGGCCCTCGCCCATGATCCGCACGATCATCGGGCACCGCCCTGGCCGCGCTCGACCTCGGACTCGGCGACCTCGGCATCGGAATCGGCGTCCTCGAGGGCGGGGCGCGCCGCGGACTGTCCGGCGGGCAGCGAGTCGCGCATCCGGGCCAGCTCGGTCTCCACGTCCGAATCGGAGGACAGCTGCTCGAGCTGCGCGTCGATGTCGTCCTTGCGGGAGCCGGTGGCGTCCTCGAGCGCGCCGGAGGCGATGAGCTCGTCGACGGCGCCGGCGCGGGCCTGCAGCTGGGCTGTCTTGTCCTCCGCGCGCTGCACGGCGAGGCCCACATCGCCGAACTCCTCGGAGATGCCGGTGAACGCCTCGCCGATCTTCGACTGCGCCTCCGCGGCCGTGTAGGTGGCCTTGATGGTCTCCTTGCGGGTGCGGAACGCGTCGACCTTCGCCTGGAGGCGCTGCGAGGCGGTCGTGAGCTTCTGCTCCTCCGCCTGCAGTCCGCTGTGCTGCTGCTGGAGGTCCTCGATCTGCTGGTTGAGCCCGGACTTGCGGGTGAGCGCCTCGCGGGCGAGGTCCTCCCGGTTCATCTCCATGGCCTTCTGGGCCTGGCCCTGGAGCTTGGCCTGCTGCTGCTCGAGCTGGCCGATCTGGAGCTCGAGGCGCTTGCGGCTCGTCGCGACGTCGGCGACGCCGCGGCGGACCTTCTGGAGGAGCTCGAGCTGCTTCTGGTACGAGTAGTCGAGGGTCTCGTTGGGGTTCTCGGCCTTGTCGAGGGCCGAATTGGCCTTCGCGCCGAAGATCATCGCGATGCGCTTGAAAACGCTCATGGGAGGAAAGCTCCTTCGCCGGCGGGGTGCGTGCGGTCCCGCGCCGCGGAGCGGGACCGCACGTGTGCTCTATCCCGGACAACTCTACGTGCTCCGGCTGGAAGTTTCCGCCGAGCCCGCGGGTCCCGCCCGGCGGGCCGCTCAGCCGAACATGCGCGTGTTCGCGGCCTCCACATCGCTGTACTGCTGGCCGGCGGCGTGCAGCGCCTCGCGGATGCTGCCGAGCGATTCGTGCACCTGCTTCTGGACCTTCTCCCATTCGGCGATGACGGACTGGAAGCGCTGGGCGGCCCCGCCGCGCCAGCAGTCGCCCAGTGCGTTGAGGTGGCGCATGAGGGCGTCGGCCTCCGCGCCCAGTGTGGCGGCGCTGCGCGCGGCGGTGCCGGCGGCCTGGATGACGCGCTCGGAGTCGACTTCGATGACGGACATGCTGTTCCTGCCTTCCCGGGACCGCGGGTGCGATCGCCTGGCCCCAGGGTGCACCGCGCCTGACGTGCGGGCGGCGGCCCGGCCCCGGCTGTGGACGGCGCGTAGCCGCCCACAGCCGAGGCGCGCAGCGGGCGCGGCAGCGTGACCCTCGCCCCGACCGCCGACCGCCGACCGCCGCGCGCCGACCGCCGCGCGCCCGCACCCGGCCGGGCGCCAGTCCGCGCCTGCCCGTGCGCCTACTTCGCGCCGAGGGTGACCTTGACGTCCTGGCGGTCGGAGCCGCGGACCACGGTCAGCGTGAGCTCGTCGCCGGCCTTCTGGGCGCGCACGAGCGCCTGGAGCGACACCGAGCTGTTCACCGGCGTGCCGTTGGCGGCGATGATGTTGTCGCCCTTCTTCAGCCCGGCCTTCGCAGCCGGCGAACCGCCCTGGACGGCCGACACGAGGGCCGAGGCCCGGCCCACCCCGTCCTGCTGCACCTCGCCGGTGGTGATGTTGACGCCCAGGTAGGCGTGGCGGGCCTTGCCGGAGTCGATGAGCTGGTCGGCGATGTTCGTCGCCTGCGCGATCGGGATGGCGAAGCCGATCCCGATCGACCCGGACTGCTGGCCGGACTGCGAGGAGTCCTGCAGCGTCGCGGCCGACGAGTTCACGCCGATCGCCTGGCCCGCCGCGTTGACGAGCGGGCCGCCGGAGTTGCCGGGGTTGATCGCCGCGTCGGTCTGGATGGCGTTCGTGATCGTCGCGACGTCGGCCTGCTGGTTCTCGCCCACGTTCTGGGTGGCGACTGGCCGGTTGAGCGCGGAGACGATGCCGGTCGTCACCGTGTCGGCCAGCCCCAGGGGGTTGCCGAGCGCCATGACCGGCTCGCCCACCTTGAGCGACTGCGACTTGCCGACCGGCAGCGCCTTGAGGCCGTCGGGCTGCTTGGATAGCGAGAGCACCGCGATGTCCGTCTCCGGGTCGCGGCCCACGATCTTCGCGCCCACGGTGTCGCCGCTGTTGAAGACGACCTGGACCTCCCCGCCGGGCTTCGCGGCATCGGCGACGACGTGGTTGTTCGTGATGACGTAGTTCTTGTCCGTGTAGAGGAACCCGGAGCCCTGCTCGGTGATCTGGCCGTTCTGGCCCACCTGGATCGCCGCCACGCTCTTCGAGGCCTGGGAGGAGATCTGCGTCCAGTTGGGCGTGTTCGTCTTGGGGGCGTCCTGGGCCGGCGCATCCGAGGCGCTGTTGGAGGTGTCGTCGGCCGCGCTCGAGGAGTGCTCGAGTGTCACCGCGGTGCCCACGCCCACCCCGCCGCCGATGAGCGCGGCGAGCACGGTGGCGCCGGCGAGGGCGCCCCAGCCCGGGCCGCGCCGGCGTCCGCGGGAAGCGCTCGACTGCGGGCCGCCCGGGCCGC
>NZ_WWEQ01000071.1 GCF_009857845.1 Brevibacterium rongguiense
GAACACGGCCCGGCTCCACGAAGCTCTCGGCTACCGCACCCCAGCGAGCGTCGAAGCGTCCTACACTCACCCCACGACGACCGCGCCCGCGACCGTCTAACCACGGAACGAAACCCAGGGCGCTTCACGTCTGGCTCTGCGGGCCGTCGTGTACGACGAGGCACGGGTCGCCCTTGAGAATCACGTGCGTGGTCTTCCGGTAACACCTCCGTCGCCGTCCCGCTGTCTCCGCGCTGACGTGCTTCAGCATGTCCTTCACCGCGGCCATAGGTTCACTCCTCAATCGCTGTTCTGATCGTCTCGGCCACCTGGTCTCCGATCTCGTCGAGCGAGTCATAGGCGGCTTGCAGCTGGTCGAGTGTCCACTTGTCTCGACTCTTCTTTCCCTGCCCAGCGAACGTGTTGATCTCGCGGTTCAGCAGGACGTAGAGAGCGTCGGCATTGTTGCCGCGCGCTCCCTTGATGGATCGGCTGATGTCGAAGCCGGCGCGGGCTAGGCCGAGGTCGGCGAGGATGCGCTGATGGATCGACTTTGAACGGCTGTCGAGCCGACTCCGAAGCGTCTGGCGCCGCACTTGCGGCTGGACCGGCATCGAGTCGGCGGGCTCCTCCTCGTGTTCCTTGCGGTGAGACAACTGTGCCCGCAGCACGTCCGCAGTGATGCCGAGCTCGCGGAACGAGAAGCCGCCCGGTCCCTTGGCGTCCAGCATCTCCTCGATGACTCGGTCGTCGTTGGGGTCTAGGAACGAGCGATTGAGAAAGTGGCTGAGGCGCTCGTCCTGTGCCACAGGGTCATCGAAGCGCTGCACCGCCTGTTCCGGGTCGCCGTTGCCGTTTCGTCCGGTCGAGTCGGCTCCTTCTCCACGAGCCCAACCTCGAACGATCTGCTGGTCCTGGGTGTCGAGGTCGCGGAACTCATCCCACTGCTCCTCGTTGTTGAGGCCGACGTGGGAGACAACGAAGCCCTGGTTGTTGGGACTGTTCGGGTCGTTCAGGTCGACGGTGCGCATCACGCGGCCGACGAACTGAATGTAGGGCGACAGCGAACGGTAGGGGCGGAAGATAGCTGCCACACTCAGCGGGGGATGGTCGAAGCCCTCGCCGAGCATGGCGACCTGCACGACGACATCGATCTGGTTGTTGCGGAGCTTGGCCAGCACCGCGGCCTTCCGGTCTTCAGCGAGGTTGCTGTGGATGGTTTCGGCTTGCAGCCCCATCTCCTGGAAGATCGCGCGCACTTGATCGGCGTGATCGATCGACATCGCTGACGCGGCAATCTGGTGAGGGAAGCCAGTCGCCGCCCGAAGCGACTGGAGCTTCTCGACCGCCTTCTCGGCGATGTGGCGGTTGCACTCGTCCGAGAGCGCGACGCCGCGACGGAACCAGGCCTCCTCCTTCAGTTCGAGGATCTGCTCCAGCGTGTACGTGTCGCTTTCGCCGCGCGCGGTGAACGTGATCTCGGCTGGATGTGCTGAGGCGGAGACGATGTGCTTGATGTAGCCGTTGAGCATGGCTCGGGCGAAGGGGTAGCGATAGATCAGCTCACCGAGCAGTTCCTTGTTGTCGGCGCGGAAGGGAGTCGCAGTCAGACTGACGAAGCGTGCCTGGGGGAACGACCGCACGACCTTCTGCCAGCTCTCGGCTGCGACGTGGTGGCCCTCGTCGATGATGACGAGGTCAAAGAAGTCGCTGGGGAACTGTGACAGCCAGCGGTCGGCGCTGCTGGCGAGCTGCTGGATGTTGGCGACGACGATGTGACTGTTCACGCAGTCGTCCATGTTGGCCTTGGGGCCGTCGACCAGCGCCGTGAACGGTCCGGAGGTGAAGGAGTCGAGGACGCCTGCCTTCTTCCAGAAGCAGGAGGCGTTCGAGATGTTCAGGTCGGCATAGAGACCCTGCCGGATGGTGGTGTTCGGCGCGATGATGAGCGTCCGCTTGTGAGAGAGGCCGAAGGGAAGGATCGCCGCGACGCCTGTCTTTCCGCAGCCCACCGGCAGCTGGATGATCGCCGGCGTTGTTTTCCGGGTGAAGTGCTCCGCGGCGGCCTCGTAGGCCTCCTTCTGAGGTTCGCGCAGTTGCGGGTTGCCGTCGATCAAGGCCTCTGCAGCGTCGAAGAAGCCAGCGACTACGTCCTTGGCCTTCTCGGCAGTGTTGTATTCGAGGCGGAACGGCTCCAGGTCGGCGATGCGATAGAAGCGGTACTGGCTGCCTGGGCGACGAACGGCGGTGAGCGTGCCCGCAGCGTCCCACCGCCGCAACGTGGCCGCCGAGACGCCTACATAGGCGGCGGCCTGCGCGATGGTGAGGTAGTCGTCGTACTGATGACTCATGGTTGACTATCATACATCAAGGCAATCAACGTTATACAACCCTATCGGCACAGTGTTCGGTCGAGCCCACGCTTCGGCGGCCTAGTGAGGGAGTCGCTCAGTTGAGCCGCCCCTGGATGCCCTGCTCAACGACTTGAAAGCGCGAAGCTCGGATTCTTGAGGGACCAGAAGGGGACCAGAATCATGCAAACCATGCATCTCGTGACGCGCTCCGCATGATCTGACGCCTGGAATCACGCGGTTTGTGGGCTCGGCGGGATCGTTTGGACGCCTGGGGGTCAAGGGGTCGCAGGTTCAAATCCTGTCAGCCCGACATTCGCCCAGGTGAGGATGTTTCTCACCTGGGCTTTGTTGTGTCCGGAGATAATGCGGTGACGAGCGCATGCACGCTCCGCGAGGTGGCGCCGCGGCGATCTGCCTCGTACGCGGGTTCACGGGTACTGTGGCCGGATGAGCGCTCACTCCCCCTCCCCCCGAACGCGCCCCGTCGCGGAAGAATCCCTGCGCATCCCGGTGGGAAGCACCGCCGTGGCCGCCACCGTCTTCACCCCCGCGGAGCCGGGCGGCGCGCTCGTCATCCACTCGGCCACGGCCACCCCACAGCGCTACTACGCCGCGTTCGCCCGCGCGGCCTCGCAGCGCGGGATCGCGGTCATCACCTACGACTACCGCGGCACGGGGCAGTCCGGGCACCCGCGCCGCTCCCCCGAGCTGCGGATGCGCGACTGGATGGGCACCGACGTCCCCGCCGTGGCCGCGTGGGCCGCGGAGCGCTTCCCCGGTGTTCCCTCGCTGGCGCTGGGGCACAGCCTGGGCGGCCACGCAATCGCACTGGGCACGGCAGGCGATCACCTGACCCGAGCGGCCATCGTGTCCTCCCACGTCGCGGCCACGCGCACGATCCCCAGCCGCGCCGAACGGCTGCGCGTGCGCACCCTCCTCCAGGGCGTGGGTCCCGTCCTGGGCGCCACCCTGGGCTATGTCCCCGCCAAGCGGCTGGGCCTGGGCGAGGACATGCCGCGCGGGGCCATGCGCGAGTGGGGCCGCTGGACGCGCCTGCCCCACTACTTCTTCGACGACCCGTCCATGGACGCGGCCACTCGCACCTCGCTGGTGCGCACGCCCCTCTTGGCCGTGGGTGCCTCCGACGACCCGTGGTCGACGCCCGCGCAGATGGACGCGCTCACCGAGCACCTCACCGGGACGACCGTGGAGCGCCGCACGCTCACCCCCGCCGCGCTGGGAACGACCGCCGTGGGCCACCACGGCATCCTGCGCAAGGGCGTGGGCGAACCCGCATGGCCCGCACTGCTCGACTGGCTGAGCCACGGCTGACGCGCCTGGGCAGCGCGCTGCGCGCCGCCCAGGCGCGTCAGCGCCCCGTTATGCCTCCGGCGCCGCCCCACGCCGTGCTGCCTCCCGCGCGGGCGCGCACACCCGGAAGGCCGCGCGCATCTCGTCCGTGTTGAGGAAGTCCGAGACCCCGATCATCACGAGGCTGAAGACGATCTGCTCGGTCACCATCCACAGCGGGTAGAGGTGCGGGATCGCCGCCATGACGAGCGTGATGACGGGGAAGATCTTGGAGAACAGCCGCAGCCGCTGGTACGCCCACACCCACCCCAGCGCCGCCCGCCACGAGAAGTAGAGCAGGGTCGCGGTCATCCCGAGCACCACCACCGTGCGCATCCACACGGCGAACCGCACCGCCTCACCGTCGGCGGTGAGCACCACGGCGATGACGACGGCGCCCACCCCGAGGACGAGCTCGACGACGAGCAGCCAGGTGATCCACGCAAACGCGCGACGGGTGCGAGACGCTGCGACCCGGTCGGCCGGGACGCGGATGCCGGCCCTGCGGCCGCCGGCGATTCGGTCGAGGCGCCTGAGCAGTTTCTCTGTCTTCACGCGGGCCAGACTAGGCCCGTCCACCGCCCAGCACCGCACCGAAAGACGGGTGAGCCCGGGATTTCAACCGATGGGTTGACCCCCTGACCGGCACCAGAGGCGCCGCAGCCCCGCCGAAGGCTCCCGCGGCGCCGAAACAGGCTTCGACGTCGGCTCTCGCTGTCAGCCTTCGAAGACCGTAGCGAGCTCGATGTCGCCGATCCGCTCGCGCCCGCAAAGCTCCGGGATGGCGAAGAGGACGGTGGCCCCCACCACCCGGCACCCGACCTCGCGCAGCACATGGCAGGCGGCCTCCACCGTGCCGCCGGTGGCCAGCACATCGTCGGCGATGAGCACGCGGGCGCCGGGCGGCAGGTCGTCCTGCACCTCGATGGTGGCCTCGCCGTATTCGATCGTGTAGTCCCGCCGCGCGGCCGGCCGGGGTAGCCGGCCCGCCTTGCGCACGGGCACCAGACCCGTGCCCGTGGCCTGGGCGATCGCACCCGCGAAGAGGAACCCGCGGGCCTCGAGCCCGGCCACGGCATCGAAGCGGCCGGCGAAGGGGGCGGCCATCGCCTCGATGACCGCGGCGAACGCCCGGGCATCGGCGAGCAGCGGCATGACGTCGCGGAAGACGATGCCGGGCTTGGGCACATCGGGGATCGAGCGGATGAGGGAGGCGGCGCGGGCCAGCTCGGGTGAGGTCACCGCCTCACCCTAACCGCGCCCGAGGCGCGGGCGGGCACCCGCCCGGCCCGCGCCTCGGGCGCGGTGAAAGGCGGAGCTCAGCCGCGCGGCTTCTTGCGCGCCGCCTCGAAGGTGTCCGCGAGCGGGCCGGTGACCTCGCGGAACACGGCCTCGCGGTCCTTGGGGCGCGGGGAGAACGCGAAGAACACGACGCCCAGCAGCACCCAGGCGGCGAGGATGATGTACTCCTGGGGCCACTTGAGCGCGATGTCGACACCGGGGATGGGGAAGACCGTGCAGACGATGACGGCGAGGGCGCCCAGCGCGCCCACCGCGGGCAGCCACTGGGGCCTGGCGCGGTAGGCGTATTCGAGGCCGGGGAAGCGCTTGGGCATGCGGTACTTCGCAATGACGACGAGCAGCCAGACGATGCCGAGGAACACCCCGCCGGCATCGAGGAACCACACGATGGCGCCGGGTCCCAGCAGGCCGAGGACCACGGTGATGGCGAAGACGAAGACGAGCGCGCGCCGCGGCACGCCGGACTTCTCCTCGACGACGGACAGGCCGTGGGGCAGCAGGCGCGCGCGGGCGAGCGCGAGGACCACGCGGCTCGAGGCGACGAAGAGGCCGATGAAGCTCGTGACGAGGCCGAGCGCGCCGATGAGGAACGCGCCCAGGCCCAGCAGCGGGAAGCCCGCCTGGGTGAACGCGTCGATCGTGCCGAGCTTCATCTTCGCCACGTCCTCCCATGGGACCACGTAGGCGGTGGCGAGCAGCACCGCGGTGTAGAACGCCGCGGCGCAGGCGACGGTGAGGACGACGGCGCGGCCCACCTTCGCGGCGGGCAGGCTGGACTCCTCGGCGAGCACGGCCACGAGCGAGAAGCCCACGACGTACGTGATGCCGGGGACCACCATGCGCACGACCGACAGGAACGGCTGCTGGTCCGCGGTCCACAGGGGGAACAGGTTCGACGGCGTGCCGTGGACGGCGGCGACGACGACGAGCACCGTGCCGATCGCGATCATGACCGCGAAGAGGCCCACCTGCAGCTGCGCGCCCAGCGAGACGCCGAACCAGTTGAGCGCGAAGACGAGGATGGCAAGGGCGATGCCCACCGCGAGGACCGGCAGCGTGACGGCCTCGCCGCCCACGGAGTACAGCGGGATGTCGGCCATGGCGGGCACGTACTTGCCCAGCAGGGTGCCGAAGGCGGTGATGTAGAACGCGAGCGAGGAGATGTAGGCGCCGATGTGGAACCAGCCCGTCGCGAAGCCGGCGGTGCGGCCCAGGGCCGTGTAGCCCCACACGATCTCACCGCCGGCCCGCGGCACCGCGGAGGTCAGCTCGCCGTAGGCCAGCGCCACGCACGCGGCGAGCGCGGCGCCGACGAGCAGGCCGATGATCATGCCGCCGGCGCCCACATCGGCGAAGAACTGCGAGGACGTGTAGATCCAGCTCGAGCCCACGACGCCGGCCACGCCGAGGGCGATGAGCGAGGGCAGTCCGAGGGTCTTCTTCAGCTCGGCCATGAGCGGCTCCTGGGGTGCGGGCTGGCGCAGCTGCGCGGGCGGGCGCGCGGCTGCGTGCGCGGGGACGGGTCAGGCGCCAGCGTAGTACAGGGGCCCAGCGGGCCGCGGGCAAGCGCGGCGGGCAGTGCGCGGGGCAGGTCACGCGACGGGCACGCCGGAGCGAGTGCGCCGGGACCGCACGGTCAGCCCACCGGAGCGAACCTGCCGCGCGGGGCTCAGTCCTCGTAGCGGTATTCGAACCAGCCGGTATAGGCGAGCACGGTGCCCACCAGCGGGTTCGCGATCCGCGCGGCGATCGTGTGGCGGCCCAGCTCGTCGTCGAAGCCGCCCTCCACCCGCACGCTCACGCCCAGCAGTCCGGGCAGTGGCACGTGCGCACGGCCCAGCCGCACCCGCACGCCGGTGGATTCGAGCAGCAGGTGCCCGGCCTCCGTCGCCGAGGCGCGCAGCGCGACCTCGATGCGCCGCTCGCGCCCCAGCAGGTCGAGCAGCCCACCGGGGCGCCCGGTGGGCACGAGGACGTCCTCGGCCACCTGCTCGCCGCCCTCGAAGCAGAAGGAGCGGTGTGCGGCGAGCGCGGCGGATCCGGTGGGGGCGTTGACGATGCGGAAGGGGACGTCGCGCTCCCACCGGGTGATGAGCAGACCGGGTCCCACGAGGGGGCGGGCGAGCGCGAGCAGCCCGCGCAGCGGCGAGCCGGCGCGGGTGAAGAGCCCCTCGCCCACGCCTCGGCGGGGTTGGCCGCTGCCCGCGACCGGCGAGGGCGCGCCCTCCGAGCAGGCAGCGCCGCCCGTGCTCGGCACACCGGCGACGTACTCGGCGACCTCCGGGCGCAGCAGGGAGGCCTGCGCGCCGAGCGCGGCTGCGAGGACGGAGGTCATTCGCGCCGCTCCTCGCGGTAGGGCTTGACGGGGGCCGGGGCGGTGGTGATCGCGGGGTATTCGCAGGTGAACTCGCCGCGGTAGCCAAAGAGGAAGCCGAAGACGCGATTGCGCACCTCGAGGTCGATGGCGAAGACCTGGCGCTCGTCGTCGAAGTGCTCGCGCAGCCGGGCGAAGCCGCTGGCCAGCATCGGGAAGCGGAAGCCCACCGGCCCCTCGTAGAAGCGCTGCTCGCCCGAGGTCAGGCTCAGCCCGCCGGCATCCGTCACGGCAAGCTCCAGGTCGACCGCGAGGTGCTGGTGGGTGCCCAGGTAGTCGACGACTCCCCCGCGCTTGGCGCTGTAGATCATCGTCGCGTCGAAGCGGCGGCGCCTGCCCGGCCGCACCTCCATGGTGCGCACGAACGAGACGGTCTCCCGGCCGTAGCCGTCGATATAGGGGAAGTTGTCGATGCGGAAGGCGACATTGCGCCCCCGCTCGGGGAAGAGGATGCTGCGCAGCGTGCCGATCGACAGGAACGGCACGGTCCACCACGGCCCGCGCCGCAGCTCGGCCATGACCCCGGTGCCCACGCAGCCGTAGCCGGCGGCCACGCTCACGCCGAAGCGGCGCTGGAGCTGGGGGTGCAGCCGCTCGAAGTCGGCGCCCAGTGCACGGCGGAAGACGCCGCCGTCGGTCGGGCCACCGCTCGGTTCACCGGTCGGGCCGGGTTCACGGGGAATGCGACCGCCTGCCGTGGGTTCCTCCGTCATCGCGTGACCTCCGCGAGCGATGCCGGCGCGTCGCCCATGATCGTGCGGCCGCGCTGCGGGGGCCGTTTGGCGCAGCGGTGCGCGCGGGGACCGCCGCGTCGCAGCGCCCGCAGCCCGGAGAACCGCTCGGGCTGGGTCCCGTCCTCCGCCCACAGCCGGAGCCGGTCGAAGCTCCAGGCGGTCAGCCACCACACGAGGCGCCGGGTGAGGAGCGGGTCGAGCACGCGCCCCAGGGCGCCCCAGCCGGGGGCGTAGTCGTAGCCGGTGATGAAGCGCACCCCCTCATCGGTGGGGATGTAGCGCCAATAGCCGCGCCCGCGGCCCAGCGGGGAGAGCCGATCATCCGTGTCGAAGGCCAGCGCCGAGGTGCGCTGCCCGTGCGCGCCGTGGCGCTCCCCCAGGCTCACTCCCGTGCCGGTGATCGTGTGGAAGCCCAGGCTGAGCACGTAGCGGAACTCCTGCGCGCCGTTGTCGCGCAGCCGGGTGGGCACGATGCGGCTGAAGCGCCCGTCCCAGCGCGGATGCAGCGTGGGATCCTGGGTCAGCTCCCAGACCCGCTCGAGGGGCGCGCGGATGAGGATCTCCACATAGAGCGCCCCCTCGCGCCGACTGCCCGGTCCCCGCGCGCCGTCTCTGCCCTCGCGTGCTTTCATAAGGCCACCCTATGCCCGTCCGAGGCGGCAGTGCCGTCCAGCGCGTGCCGGCGGCTGCGCGTGGCCGGCGCCGGCTCTTCCGTGGGCCGGTTCGGCACTGCCATACTGCCATACTGACCGCACTGCCATACTGAACGCGCGGGCAGTGACGGGCTGAGCACTGACACCCTGAGCGCTGGCCAAGCTGACGCCCGGGTGCGGCCCCCACGGTGACCGCTCTTCCGACCGCCTCGACGCGGTTCCGAGCCGCGCCGTCCACGTGGCGCAGCAGACACGTCAGCGAGGGTGCATCCCGCACACTGCCAGGTCAGCCACAGCACCCTTCGATCGACCCCCGCGCCCGGCAGCACGCTCACCGGGCATCACCCACCCGGTAGGACCGATCCCATCCAGCGCCTACCCCAGCCAGCGCCCACGTCAGGAGGCGGCATGATCCGCGACGGCTATGTGCGCCCGGAGATCGACGCTCCGGTCTTCCTCGACGCCGCCGGCGCCCCGATTCCCTACGGCGAGCGGTGGGATGACGGACCGCCCGAGGAGTCGTACTCGCGCATCTCCCACCCGGAGCGCTTCGCCCCGCTGGCGCAGGTCGCCCGTGCGCTTGTCGACCATCTGCGCACGCGCGTCGACCTCGAGGTGAGCGAGGAGACCGGTCCCGTTCCGGCCGCCCCCGGTGTCTCGCTCCGCGACCTCGTCGCCCGCGGCATGCCCGTGGACGACGAGGCGGCCGAGGCACCTCATCCGCCTGCGCCCGCGCTCCCCCGGTGCCGTGCCGCTCACGCTCGCCATCGCGACCGGCCCCGTGCCCGGGGTCACCGTGCTCGCCGGCGCCACGGTCGCCCGGCCGTTCCCCTCCTGCGCCTGCGATGCCTGCGACGAGACGGGAGAGTCTGCGGCCGAGGATCTCGAGGACACGGTCTTCGCCCTCGTGGAATCGGGCCTCACCGAGTCGGTTGAGGAGGAGCGGCCGCGCGGTCTGCGGCGGCTGCGCGCGGTTGCGCGCCGCGAGCCTGAGTACACGGTGTTCAGCCGGTGGGGCACGGACATGGGCGAGGAATCCTCGAGCGGCCTCTGGCCCTTCGGCGCCGAATCGGCGCGAGCCGCGCAGGCGCGGCTCGCGGAGGTGGGCGGCCGCTGGGCTCCGTGGGAGCCCCGCACTGAATCAGGTGGCGCCGAATCCGGCGGCGCGCAGCGGGGCTGACCTGCCACAGCGGGGCTGAGCACCACAGCGACGCAGTCGGCGCGCAGCGGACTGCGGGGCGGGCCAGTACGGTCGCACATCGCCGCAGACGCGGTGGGCTGCTGCCACTGTCGACTGCTGCCACGGCGGCATTATTGCCGTGGTGGCTTCGGGCCTGCGACGCGATTCAGCCCGGGTAGCTGACCTCGACATCGCCGCCGTCCGCGCGCACCCGTGCTCCCGCGCTCAACTGCGCGGGGCTGAGCTTGCCGGGCCCCATGAGGTGCGTGACGGGCAGCCCGCGGGCCAGCAGGTGATCGGCGATGATCCGGCGGTGGCAGCGCCACCACACGGCCTCGGAGCACATGAGCGCGGTGCCGGGCGCCTCGGCGGCGGACGCTCCAGTGCCCGTTCCTTCCACGGGTTCGGCCACGCCGCCGCTCACGCTCCGGGCGATCTCCAGGAGGCGTGCGAGCCCCTGCGCGAACTCCTCGCCGAGCGCGTGGTCGGCGTAGTTGTGGAAGCTGCGGTTCTGCCACCAGGCGTTGACCTCAAACGGCACCTCGCGGCTGACGTTGCGGCGGCCGGTCAGCCCCGCGATGCGCTCGTAGCCGATCCCGCGCTCGGCCAGGGCTGTGGCGAGCGCCTCGGCATCGAACTGCGGGTAGCGCGCGGATCCGGGCAGGCGGCGCACGTCGACGATCTGGCCGACCCGCGCCTCGGCGAGCTCGCGGGCGAAGTCCGCGAAGTCGAGGTTCGAGTGGCCCACCGTGAGCAGGCGCGGTGCCGCGCAGCCGCCGGCCACCTGGGCTGCCCGTCCTCCGGCTGACCCGCTCACCGCGGTGCGAGGGTCAGCGCGCCGCCCTTGTGCGCGGCGATGTGATCCGTCTTGTCGCTGCGGATCTCGTACTGCGGCTCCGCCTCGCTGGCCCGGTGGGTGTGGCCCTTGTAGTCGAAGTCCGAGGTGTGCACGCGGATGATCGTGCCGGCAACGCGGCCTGCCTCCGAGTTCCAGGTGACGTGATCGCCCACCGCGAATCGCTTGGCCATGGTCCCTCCTCGCCCGTCTCGTCTCGCACTGCTCGCGCAACCGGCAGTGCCGACGCATCCAGTCTCCCACCGCGGGAGCCCACTGCCGCGGCCGGACCCGATTGCCGGACCCCGCAGCCGGAATCGATTGCCACGGCGCCGGCCCGCGCGTCACCGCTTGCCCACCCCCATGTCCGGTGCACAGCCCGCGCTGGGCCGATCCATAACCCAGCGCGGATACGATGTGTGGCGATGGACGCGAAGAAGCCGGCGCGCCGCCGCCGCATAGTCGAGCTCGACCTGCTGCGCGGCTATTTCGTCGTCGTCATCATCCTCGACCACCTGGAGTTCTGGCCCTCACCGCTGGCCTTCCTCTCCGGCAAGGGCTACCTGTGGGTCACGGCCGCGGAGGGCTTCTTCCTCATCTCGGGGCTGCTCGTGGGCTACATCCGCGCGTACAAGGGGCGCAATGCCCCGCTCAAGGACCTGTCATGGGCGCTGCTCTCGCGCGCCGCCAAGCTCTACCTGTGGGGCGTGGCGATCAGCCTGGCGATCATCGGCTACACGCTCCTCGTGGGCCCGAACGAGCGGCTGCCCGCGCTCCCGCCCGAGGACCAGATGGCCACGCCGCTGCTGCTCATCAAGTACATCCTCAACATGCAGGCGTTCAATGACTGGATCTTCTTCCTGCGCCTCTACGCCGTCATGCTGGCGGCCACGCCGCTGTTCCTGTGGTTCGTCCGCCGCGGGCTGTGGTGGCTCACGGGCCTGCTGTCGATCGCCGTCTACGCGCTCAGCTTCCTCCAGGAGATCCCGGAGGCCGAGCTGCAGTGGCAGCTGCTCTTCTTCGGCGCCGCGATCATGGGCTACAAGTTCGAGGACATGCGCACCTGGGCGGCCAACCACCTGCGCATCCGCACCGCGCTCATCGTGGCGCTCCTCACGATCACCGCGCTGACCGTGACCGCGAGCGCGCTCATCGTCCACGCGCCGGACCTCTTCGAGGGGCTGGGGCTCTGGGACTGGTACGAGCGGATTCAGCCGGCCACGGCGGAGATGTTCTCCAACAGCCCCATGATGCCCGCGCGCATGGCGCTGGCCTTCGTGTGGTTCTGCGGGTTCCTGGCACTGTTCCATGTGCTGCGCACCTGGATCTCCCGCTGGCTGGGCTGGCTGCTCATGCCCTTCGGCACGGCCTCGCTGACCGCCTACTGCCTCCAGGCGCTCGTCCTGCCCCTCGTGGTCACCCCGCTGGGGCCGTCGGAGAATCCGTGGCTCAACGGGCTCTTGGGCGCCGGAGTGGTGCTCCTGCTCTGGTGGCTGCTGCGCCGGCCGATCGTGCGCCGCATCCTGCCGCAGTGAGCCCGGCCGGGGCCCGCCCCCGGTGCCGCCATCCGCTCAGTCCCCGGTGCTCCGGTCGCCGCTGACGGGCTCCGCGCGCCAGGCGAGGGCGGCCACCGCCCCGCTCCGGTGCACTCCGCTCCTGAGGCCCGGGCCACCGCCCGTGCCCCCTCCACCGGTTCCGACGTCCGCCGGGCCACTGCCGCGCGCCCCGTCATCGTGCATCCCGTTGCCGCGCGCTCGGTCACCGCGCGCCGCACTGTCATGCGCCCCGTCACCGTGGGCCCCGCTGCCACCTGCCCCGTTGCCGAGGAGCTGGCCGGCTAGGCGCGGGTCACCGAGGGGCGCGTCACCGAGGTGCGCGTCGGCCCCGCTGCGCTGCGCACCGGCCCCGCCCGGGGCCGGCCGGCGCCCCTCCCCGGGCGCCAGGTCCCACAGCACGGTACCGGCCCACCTGGGGCCCAGGGCTCGCGGGGCCTCCCAGGGGGCCGAGACCTCGACGTCGCGGGGATCGACGCCCCCGCGCGCGGTATCGAAACCGGTCCGCGACGCCTTGACGACGGCCTCCTTGCGCACCCAGGCGATGAGCAGCAGGCCCAACCGCGCCTCCTCGCTGCCGGCCGCAGCGGCCCGATACCAGTCGAGCTCGGCGGGGCCCAGCACCGTCGCGGCGAAGTCGGCGGCGCGGGTGCCGGAGTTGGCGAACGCCCCGGCGTCCTCGATGTCGATGCCCAGCCCGCCGCGCTCGCCCGGCTCGGCGCAGGCGGCGGCACCCCACGGACCGGAGCGGGCCAGCGAGGCCGCGACGCGCTCGGCGCCGACGCGCAGCTGCGG
>NZ_WWEQ01000072.1 GCF_009857845.1 Brevibacterium rongguiense
GCCGCGGTTCGGGCGCCGCCGCGGACCCGCAGCTCCTGGCCGGCGACGGCCGGGTGGCCGAGCAGGTGTCCGGGGCGCAGGGCGCGCCCCTGCGCTTTCGGCTGCGCGGCGATGGCTTCTGGCAGGTCCACCGCGACGCCGCCCAGGTGCTCGCCGATGCGGTGGCAGCGGCCGCCGGCGGGGCCGGGTCCGTGCTCGACCTGTACTGCGGTGCCGGCCTGTTCTCCGTGCGGCTGGCCGCGCAGCCCGGTGTGCGCGTCCACGGCATCGAGGGCTCTCCGGCCGCGATCGCCGCCGCCCGCGACAGCGCCGCGGCCAACGGCACGGCCGCGACGTTCGCCGCGGCCCGCATTGAATCGCTCGAGCGGCTGCCGGAGGCGCAGGCCGTCGTCGTCGACCCGCCGCGCGCGGGGCTGGGCGCGCGGGTGGTCGAGGCCATCCTCGCCTCGCCGGCCGAGCGCCTGGTCTACGTCTCCTGCGACGGGGCGACGTTCGCCCGCGATGCCCGGGGACTGGCGGCGGGCGGGTTCGCTCTGGCATCATTCGCCGCCCACGACCTCTTCCCGCTCACCGCCCACCAGGAGACGGTGGCCGTCTTCGCCCGCTGAGCCCCTCGGGGCCCCTGCCGGACCGGCCGTCCGGCGCCGGTGCGGACGCCCGGCCGGCCCGCGCCTCGGCGGCGGAAACGGCAGTCTTCCCAGCGTGCGCGCGGTGTTGCGTAATTGCCCGCGCGCGCCCTCGCACCGGGACCCGCCCAGGGCGCGCGTTCGTTGGATTCGCGCGGGGCGATGCGGTAAGATTTATCTTGACGTCAAGATACTTTAGGGAACACAAACGTTGTCTAAATCGGCGCAGGCGCCGGGTATCGCGAGCAGACGAACAGGAGATTCACGATGAGCAACGTCGACACGTTCGGGTCGAAGAGCACCCTCGAAGTCGGCGGCAAGTCCTACGAGATCTACCGCCTCGACGCGGTCAAGGGCTCGGAGAAGCTGCCGTACAGCCTCAAGGTGCTGCTGGAGAACCTCCTGCGCACCGAAGACGGCGCCAACATCACCGAGGAGCACATCCGCGCCCTCGCCGAGTGGGACCCGAACGCCGATCCGAGCGTCGAGATCCAGTTCACCCCCGCCCGCGTGGTCATGCAGGACTTCACCGGCGTGCCCTGCATCGTCGACCTCGCCACGATGCGCGAGGCCGTCGACGGCTTCGGCGGCGACCCGGCGAAGATCAACCCGCTGGCCCCGGCCGAGCTCGTCATCGACCACTCCGTGCAGATCGACTCGTTCGGCTCCGAGGACTCGATCCAGCGCAACATGGACATCGAGTACGAGCGCAACGGCGAGCGCTACCAGTTCCTGCGCTGGGGCCAGACCGCCTTCGACGACTTCAAAGTCGTCCCGCCCGGCATGGGCATCGTCCACCAGGTCAACATCGAGTACCTGGCGCGCGTCGTCATGGCCCGCGAGGTGGGCGGCGTGACCCGCGCCTACCCGGACACCCTCGTCGGCACCGACTCGCACACGACGATGGTCAACGGCCTGGGCGTCCTGGGCTGGGGCGTGGGCGGCATCGAGGCCGAGGCCGCGATGCTCGGCCAGCCGGTCTCCATGCTCATCCCGCGCGTCGTGGGCTTCAAGCTCACCGGCGAGATCCCCTCGGGCGTCACCGCCACCGACGTCGTGCTCACGATCACCGACATGCTCCGCCAGCACGGCGTGGTGGGCAAGTTCGTCGAGTTCTACGGCAAGGGCGTCTCCGCCGTGCCGCTGGCCAACCGCGCGACGATCGGCAACATGAGCCCCGAGTTCGGCTCGACCGCGGCGATGTTCCCCGTCGACGAGGTCACGATGGGCTACCTGCGCCTGACCGGCCGCTCCCAGGAGCAGCTCGACCTCGTCGAGGCCTACGCCAAGGAGCAGGGCCTGTGGCACAACCCGGACGAGGCGGTCGCCTACTCGGAGTACCTCGAGCTCGACCTCTCCACCGTCGTGCCCTCGATCTCCGGGCCCAAGCGCCCCCAGGACCGCATCGAGCTCTCCGACGCCAAGTCGCAGTTCGCCAAGGACATCCACAACTACGCCAAGACCGGCGAGGAGGAGAAGTCCGCCGAGGTTTCGATGCCCGACGGCCGCGAGTTCGAGCTCAAGAACGGCGCCGTGGCGATCGCCTCGATCACCTCGTGCACGAACACCTCGAACCCCTCGGTCATGATGGCCGCGGGCCTGCTGGCCCGCAACGCCCGCAAGCGCGGCCTGACCTCCAAGCCGTGGGTGAAGACCTCCGTGGCCCCCGGCTCCAAGGTCGTCACGGACTACTACACGAAGGCCGGCGTCATCCCGGACCTCGAGGCGCTGAACTTCTACATCGTGGGCTACGGCTGCACGACGTGCATCGGCAACTCCGGCCCGCTCGAGCCGGAGATCTCGCAGACCATCCAGGACGAGGACCTCTCCGTCACCGCCGTGCTGTCGGGCAACCGCAACTTCGAGGGCCGCATCAGCCCCGACGTGAAGATGAACTACCTGGCATCCCCGCCGCTCGTCATCGCCTACGCGCTGGCCGGCACGATGGACTTCGACTTCGACCACCAGCCCCTGGGCAAGGACGAGGACGGCGTCGAGGTCTACCTCAAGGACATCTGGCCCTCCCCGGAGGAGGTCGAGTCCGTCATCGACGAGTCGATCTCGACGGACATGTACCACGAGGAGTACGGCACGATCTTCGACGGCGACGAGCGCTGGCAGCAGCTCGACACCCCCGAGGGCAAGGTCTTCGAGTGGGATGAGAAGTCGACCTACGTGCGCAAGCCCCCGTACTTCGAGGGCATGGACCGCGAGCCGCAGCCGGTCAGCGACATCTCCGGCGCCCGCGTGCTCGCGAAGCTCGGCGACTCGGTCACGACCGACCACATCTCCCCGGCCGGCTCGTTCAAGGCCGACACGCCCGCGGGCAAGTACCTCATCGAGAACGGCGTCGAGCGCAAGGACTTCAACTCCTACGGCTCGCGCCGCGGCAACCACGAGGTCATGATCCGCGGCACGTTCGCCAACATCCGCCTGCAGAACCAGCTGCTCGACGGCGTGCAGGGCGGCTTCACCCGCGACTTCACGCAGGACGGCGGCCCGCAGACCACCATCTACGATGCGTCGGTCAACTACCAGGAGGCGGGTATCCCGCTCGTCGTCCTGGGCGGCAAGGAGTACGGCTCCGGGTCCTCGCGCGACTGGGCGGCCAAGGGCACGAAGCTCCTGGGCGTCTCCGCGGTCATCGCGCAGAGCTTCGAGCGCATCCACCGTTCGAACCTCATCGGCATGGGCGTCCTGCCCCTGCAGTTCCCGGCCGGCGAATCCGCCGACAGCCTGGGCATCGACGGCACGGAGACGTTCGACATCGCCGGCGTCGACGAGCTCAACGAGGGCCGTACCCCCGCCGCACTCACCGTGACCGCCACGAAGGAGGACGGCACGAAGACCGAGTTCGAGGCCGTCGTGCGCATCGACACCCCGGGTGAGGCCGACTACTACCGCAACGGCGGCATCCTGCAGTACGTGCTGCGCTCGCTCATCGACTGAGCCGGCCCGTCCGGCAGTGCCGGACCGCATGCGCGCAGGGCGCCGAGGAGTCAGACTCCCCGGCGCCCTTCGCGCGTGCGGGTATGGCTGTGCCCCCGCGGGATCAGGCCGCCGGCTCGCGCTCCGGCGCTTGGCCTCAACCGCTTCCGCGGGTCTCAGGCGCTGCCGGGTGCGGCCTCGGTGCCGGGTGCGCCCGCGGTGCCGCCGGCCGCGGTGTCGTTCGCTGCGGGCGGGGGCTCGCCGGCGAAGAAGGCGGCGAGTTCTGCGCTGCCGCGCACCTGCACGGTCCACTCCGGGCGGCGGAAGTCCGTGGCGGCCAGGCGCAGCTCGACTTGGGTCTCCGGGGCGGTGCCGTGGGCGTCGACCACCCGCGTGGTGCCCACCCGCTCGTAGCCCTGGGTGGCGGAGACGGCGAGCGAGGCCGCGTTCCAGTCATAGGCGCCGGATTCGGCAAAGGCGGCGCCGAAGTGGTCGAAGGCCCACAGCAGCATGGCCGCGCGCATCTCGCTGCCGTAGCCGTTGCCCTGCTCATCGGCGCGCAGCCAGCTGGCCGAGGTCACCGTGGCCAGCACGGGCCAGTCGCGGGCGCCCACGTCCTGCATGCCGATGAGACGGCCCTCGCCGCCGTCGGAGTCGCGCAGGAACACCGCGAGGAACAGGTACCAGTCGTTGGGGCCCACGGCCGCCCGCTTCGACCACAGCCACGGCAGGGAGCTGCGCGCGAGCTCCGCCGGCGGCTGCTCGTTCCAGGCGTGGGCGAACGGGTTGCGCGCGGTGCGGACGACACCGGAGGCGGCGGCCGCGACGTAGGCGGGGAAGTCGGCCTCGCGGACGAGGCGCAGCACGAGCCGCGGGGAGACGATCCGCAGTCCGAACGGCGGCCACAGGCGCCCCAGGGCGTCCACGCCGCCCGGGGCATCGACCTCGTCCGCACCGTCTGGTCCCGCCGGCCGGGCGGGATCGGGCGCATCGCGGCGAGGCTCATCGTGGGCAGTGGCTTCACGGGCGGCGGCAGGCGGTTCGCTCATGGCCGCATGCTACCGCCGCGCTGGCCCGGCCCCGGGGCTCAGGCACCCGGCCATCCCCGCGCCCGGCTGCCCAGTCGCCCGGCCGCTCAGCGGCCCGGCCCGGCCGCTCAGAAGCTCGAGGAGCTCCCGGCGCCGCTGAAGCCGCCGGCCGAACCGCCGTAGCCGGTCGTGTAGCCGCCCCCGCTCACCCCGGCGGAGCCGGGGGACTGGGCGCTCTGGTAGTTCTGCATGCCGATGCTCCAGCCAGCGGCGTAGGCGGTGGGGACGAACACGGAGCCGCGATCGACGAACCCCGTGAGCGAGGAGCTGCGCTCGGCCTCCCGGCGCCGGCGCTGCTCGATGCCCTCCCGGATGCACTTGGCCTGGCGGGCATCGGCCGGCAGGGTCTCCTCGAGGATCCGGTTCATCCGCTGGCTCAGCTGCGCGCGCAGCTGGCCGATGCGCACAAGGCCCGCATCCACCTCGGCGGCCGAGCCGGTGATGCCGCGGGTCTCGATCTCCTCGAGCTCGGCGAGCGCCTCCTGGGCGAACTCCGCGAGGTCCATCCGGGCCGCATCCGAGGCGCGGAACCGGATCGCGGAGTCCGTGAGCGCCGAGCGCAGGAACGTGCGGGTCTCGTCGACCTCCTCGCTCCACACCGCCTGCCAGCCCTCGTCGCGGCCGTACAGGCGCGCGGAGCGCTCGACCATCCGGGCCTCGGTGCGCAGCTGCGCCGTGTCCGCCTCGAGGGTGCGGATGCGCCGGCGCAGGCGCGGGTTGAGCCCGCCGAGCGCCACGATGGGAGTGGAGGCGATCGCATCGCGCAGCCCGAGCAGGCTCTCGTAGCGGCGCACCAGGTCCGCGGCGGCGGCGCGCACGTGGGCGCCGAAGCCCGCATCGGGGATGAACTCGGTGCTGCGCGCGCGCTCGTCGATGTCGCGGGTGCCGTCGTCGAAGGCGACGGCCGCCTGCCCGAACCGCCGGCGCAGCCCGGTGAGCAGGTAGGCGCTGAACGCGAGCAGGCACGCGAGGATCACAGCGACGCTGACTGCCAGGGCGGGGCTGGCCCACAGCGGCCGGGCCAGGAGCCCCGTGCCCGCGCGGGCGGTGTCGACGATGCCCTGCGTCCAGTTGCGCTCGCGGAAGGCGTCCTTGCCCGCATCCTGGATGTCGCGCTGCGCGCCGTTCGAGACCTTGAGGTCCTCGCCCATGTAGACGCCGATGTCGCCGTGCGGCTCGGAGCCCGCGGAGCCATCGGCGGTGACGGAGAGCGCGATGAGGAAGACGCCATCGGCCCACACCCGGCCGTCCGCGCTGAGCAGGCCCGCGTCGGGGTGCGCGCGCGCCCAGGACAGCGTCTTCTCGTTGAGGTTCTGGCCGGCCGCGCCGCGGTCGCCGATGACGACGATGCGCGTGGGCCGGTAGGCGCGCAGCCCGGACGCGGCCTCCCGAATCCCCGTGGGGTCGAGGAGGCCGCTGGAGTCCTCGACCTCGACACCCGTCACCGGGGCATCGGGGCGGCCGGCGACGAGGACGGCCGCCGCGGCGGCGAAGACCGCGAGGATGAGGGCCGCGGCTAGCAGCTGGGCGGCGCGCACACGGCGGGCGAAGGTCACCGCCGCGCCCGAGGCGCTGGTCGCCTGGGCGGGGGAGGCGGAAGCTGTCGACATCCCTCCATGGTGCCGCATCCGGCCACCGGAGGCGGCACAGGCTCCGGGCGTCTTCGCCGCTCGCGGAGCCGCCGCGCGGGCACTCTGGTGGCCCCGGGCCCCCGCAGGCGCCCCGTCGGCGCCCCGCCGGTGGCCGCCGCGGGCGAACACCGGGCGAACGGCGGCTAAACTTGGACCCCGACCGACATGCAGTGCGCCGGACCCAGCGAGCCGGCGCGGGCAGGCAGGAGGCACGGGTGACGTTCCTGGAGCACATCTCCGGACCGGAGGATGTCAAGGCGCTCAGCGGCGCCGAATGCGAGGTGCTGGCCAAGGAGATCCGCGACTTCCTCATCACGAGCGTCGCCGGGACCGGCGGGCACCTGGGGCCGAACCTGGGCGTCGTCGAGCTCACCACCGCGCTCCACCGCGTCTTCGACTCCCCGCGCGACACGATCCTCTTCGACGTCGGCCACCAGTCCTACGTGCACAAGCTGCTGACCGGCCGCGCCGCCCGGTTCGACACGCTGCGCCAGCGCGGCGGCCTGTCCGGCTACCCCTCGCGCGCGGAGAGCGAGCACGACGTCGTGGAGAACTCGCACGCCTCGGCGGCCCTGTCCTGGGCAGACGGCATCGCGAAGGCCCACCAGCTGCGCGGCGAGGCCGAGCGCAGCGTGGTCACCGTCGTGGGCGACGGCGCGCTCACCGGCGGCATGGCCTGGGAGGCGCTCAACACGATCGCCGCGGACCGTTCGACGCCCCCCCGCCGCCTCGTCATCGTCGTCAACGACAACGGCCGCTCCTACGCGCCCACGGTGGGCGGATTCGCCGAGCACCTGGACTTCCTGCGCACCCGCCCGGGCTACGAGAAGCTCCTGAGCTGGGGCCGCGACCGGCTCCAGCAGTCCGGCTCGCCGGGCCGCGCCGCCTACACCGCCATGCACGGCGTCAAGCGCGGGCTCAAGGACATGGTCGTCGGCGCCGCCGGCGGATCCGGGTCCTCGGCGCCGGCCACGGGCATGTTCGACGAGCTCGGCATCAAGTACGTCGGGCCGGTCGACGGGCACGACCTCGTCGCGCTCGAGCGCGCGCTCACGTGGGCCCGTGAGTACGCGCAGGGCCCCGTGATCGTCCACGCCATCACCCAGAAGGGCCACGGGTACGCTCCCGCGCTCGAGGACGACGCCGACCAGTTCCACGCGGTGGGCGTCATCGACCCGCGCACCGGCAAGGCCCAGCCCGCGGCGGGGGCCTCGTGGACGTCCGTGTTCTCCGAGGCGATCGTCGCGGCCGCGCGCGAGCGCGAGGACCTCGTCGCGATCACCGCGGCCATGCTCATCCCGGTGGGCCTCGCGGCGATGGCCGCGGAGTTCCCGGAGCGGGTCTTCGACGTCGGCATCGCCGAGCAGCACGCCGTCGCCTCGGCCGCCGGCCTGTCCTACGGCGGGCTGCACCCGGTGGTCTGCCTCTACGCGACGTTCCTCAACCGGGCCTTCGACCAGGTCCTCATGGACGTCGCGCTGCACCGGCAGGGCGTGACGTTCGTCCTCGACCGCGCCGGCGTCACCGGACCGGACGGGGCCAGCCACCACGGCGTGTGGGACATGGCGATGCTGCGCATCGTGCCGGGCCTGCGCCTGGCCGCCCCGCGCGATGCCCAGCGCCTGAGCGAGGAGTTCGACGAGGCCATCGCCGTCGACGACGGCCCGACCGTCGTCCGCTTCTCCCGCGGCACCGTGGGCGCCGAGGTGCCCGCGCTCGAGCGCACGCCGGACGGGGCGGACATCCTCGCCCGGCCCGCCGAGAAGCTGGCCGACGACGTCCTCATCGTGTCCGTGGGCGCGCTGGCCGAGCGCGCCCTCGAGGTGCGCGCGGAGCTCGCCCGCCGTTCGATCGGCGCGACGGTGCTCGACCCGCGCTGGGTGCTGCCGGTGCCGGGCTCCGTGCTGCGGATGGGCTCCGAGCACGCGCTCGTGGCCGTCATCGAGGACGGGGTGCGCACGGGCGGCATCGGCTCCCAGATCCGCCAGGACCTACGCGACGACGACACCCGCACCGGGGTCGTCGAGCTGGGCGTGCCCGGCGAGTTCCTGCCCCACGGCACCCGCGGGGAGGTGCTCGGCTACGCCGGGCTCGATGTCGCGGACATGGTGGAGTCGATCGTGCGCATGCTCCCCGCGGAGGTGCAGCGGCGCGCCGCGCGCGCCTCGACGCGGGCCGTCTGAGGCCCCACCGCCCGAACTCGGCTCGGGAGCGCCGCGCCCGCCGCTACGCGCCCGCCGCTGCTCGCCGCGGCCGCTACGCGCCCGCCGCGGCGAGCGCTGCGGCCGTGTGCTCGACCTGCCACGGGCGGGCGCCCTGAGCCGTGAGGAACGCGGCCACCGCCTCGGCGTCGCCCACCTCCGGCTGCGCCGCGAGGGCCTTGACGTAGCGCGGGGTCAGCAGCACGTCGTGGGCCATGCCGAGCTCGGCCGCGACCTGCGCGACGGCGGCCTTCATCCGCCCCAGGCGGTCCTTGACGACCTCCCGGTCGACGCGGCCCCCGGGCTGCCGGTCATCGGGCGCGCGGCGCGGGGGCATCTGCTCATCGGGCAGCTTGTCCGCGGCGGCGAGGGCGTGGAAGAGCAGCCGCGCATCGGCCGGGGTGGGCCGCCTGTGCCCGCGCATGCGCTGCAGATCCGCCGCCGAGCGCAGGTTCGCCTGGGCGTAGGCGATGAGCATGCGGTCGGCGACGATGCGGCTGGGCGCCACGTCGCGCTCCTCGGCGAGGTCGTCGCGCACGGCCCACATGGCGCGCACGCGGCCCAGCGCGCGCCGCGACTTCAGGGCGCCCAGCCCGTGGGTGCGCCGCCACGGCTCCGCGTGCTCGGCGGGGCGGAAGCCGCGCAGGTGCTCGAACTCCTGGCGGGCGAATTCGGACTTGCCCTCGTCGGCCAGGCGCTGGGCCAGCGCCGCGCGCAGCTCGTCGAGCAGCTCGACGTCGAGCGCCGCGTAGGCCAGCCAGTCGGCCGGCAGCGGGCGGGCCGACCAGTCGACGTTCGAGTGCTCCTTGGCCAGCCGCACGCCCAGGAACTCGCCCACGAGGGAGGCGAGGCCGAAGTGGGCGGTGCCGAGCAGGCGGGCGGCGAGCTCGGTGTCGAAGAGGCGGTCGGGGCGCATGCCCACCTCGGCGAGGCACGGCAGGTCCTGCGTCGCCGCGTGCAGGATCCACTCCGTGCCGCGCAGCGCCGCGTCGATGGGGCTCAGGTCGCCCAGCGCCTCGGGGTCGAGCAGGACGATGCCGGCCCCGGCGCGCTTGAGCTGGATGAGGAAGGCACGGCCCCCGTAGCGGATGCCCGAGGCGCGCTCGGCATCGACGCCCACCGCACCGGTGCCGGCGGCCAGGGCGGCCGCGGCGGCGGCCATGCCCTCGGCGGTGTCGATGACGGGGGGCACGCCGCCCGCGGGGCGCTCGAGCAGCGGCAGGGACTCGTCGACGCGGTTCGAGCTCACCGGCGGCGCCCCGGCAGGGGAGTCACGCCGGCGGGCAGCGGCGGCAGGCCGGCCGCCGTGGACAGCAGCGCCACCCAGGCCTCGAGGTGGTCGCCGATCCGCTCGGGCGCCGCGAGCACCGGCGTCCACGAGGCGCGCATCTCCAGGTCGATGGTCGAGGGGCGCTCGGCCAGCGTGCCGAAGCTCTCCGAGAGCACGCGGGTGGTCGTCCCGCCCATGCTGAGCGCCTCGCACTCGGCGTCCTCGAGGGCCTCCGTGAGCCATGACCAGGCAACGGAGCCGAGCATCGCCTCGTGGCCGAGGTCGCGCTCGAGTTCGGCGCGGATATAGCTGACGATGCGGAAGGCCCCGCCCCACTCCGCGGGGGCGGCGGGGTCGTAGAGGACCACGATGCGCCCGGTGGCGAGCTCGTCCGGCTCGTCCTCGCCCGCATCCACCGGCCCCGTGGGCGCGGCCACCGGGGCGGGGTGCGCCCCGGCCGGCGGGGCAGCGGGGCCGGCGAAGACCTCGGCGCCCAGGGCCAGCGCCCACGGCGCCAGCCTGCCGGGCGCGGGGATCTCCGCAATCGTCACGTGGGGGGTGTTCACGGCTTCGCGGAGCACGGCGGCGGCCCGGTCGAAGTCCGCCGGGATCCGCTTGAGCTCTGAGGGCGCAGTCACGCGCTCCACGATAGGACCCCGCGGCCGCCCAGCCCAGGAACCACGCCGGGAGCGTAGAGTTCTGCGCGGGCGGCCGCCCGCGCCGGCGCCCCCTCCCAGCTCCCGGCCCAGAAGAAGGTCTCAACGTGGCGGTCGATCCCCGCGCCTACAAGCACGCATTCGCCAACCATCCGGCCGGCGTGGCCGTCATCACCGCGCAGACGCCCGAGGGCCCCTTCGGCCTCACGGCCTCGAGCGTGGCCAGCGTCTCCCTCGACCCGGCGGCGCTCGTGTTCTCCGTGACGAGCTCGCGCGGCTCGGCCTCGAAGGTGCTGGGCGCGCAGCGCTTCGCGGTCAACCTCCTCAACGCCTCCCAGGTGGGCATCGCGCGCTCCTTCGCCGTGCCCGGCGCGCCCCGCTTCACCCCGGACCAGGGCTGGCTCGAGCTGCCCGGCGGCCAGCTCGTGCTGCCCACGGCCCACGCCGCCCTCCTGTGCCACAGTCTCGAGCAGGTGCCCGTGGGCGATTCGACGGTCGTCGTCGCCGCGATCGACGACATCGTCGTCGACACCCCCGGCAGGCCCCTCGTCTACGTCAACCGCGTGTTCCACGGCCTCACGGCGGACACCCCGCTGCCCGAATGAGCGGCGGACACCCCGCTGCTCGAATGAGCGGCGTCCGGCCCACCGCAGGGGCGGTGCTGAGACGCCCGCGCTCAGCTCCCGGCCCGGTTCGCCCCCAGCCCGGCGGTCTGAGACGATGACTGCCATGCCCGCGCAGACCCCAGCCAGCCCAGCCCCGGCGCCCACCGTCCTCGAGGCTGCGGCCCTGTCCCAGCCGGTCGAGCACACCCCGGTCTGGTTCATGCGCCAGGCCGGCCGTTCCCTGCCGGAGTACCGCGCCGTGCGCGAGGGCACGACCATGCTGGGCGCCTGCCGCACCCCGGAGCTCGTCGCGGAGATCACGCTGCAGCCGGTGCGCCGCCACGGGGTGGACGCCGCCATCTTCTTCTCCGACATCGTCGTGCCCCTCCAGGCGGCCGGCATCGACGTGGAGATCCAGCCGGGCGTGGGCCCGGTCATCGCCAGCCCCGTGCGCACCGCCGCGGACGTGGCCGCGCTGCCGGCCCTCGAGCCCGAGGCGCTGGCCGACATCGCCGAGTCCGTGCGCCTGAGCGTCCAGGGCCTCGAGGCCCACCCGGGCGTGCCGCTCATCGGGTTCGCGGGAGCGCCGTTCACCCTGGCCAGCTACCTCATCGAGGGCGGGCCCAGCAAGAACCACGAGAAGACGAAGGCGATGATGCTCGGTGCCCCGCAGCTCTTCGACGCGCTGCTGGCCAAGCTCGCCGCCATCTCCGCGACCTTCCTCGACGTCCAGCTGGCCAGCGGCGCGCGGGCGTTCCAGCTCTTCGACTCGTGGGCCGGCTACCTGGGACCGGCCGACTACGAGCGCGCCGTGCTGCCGCACTCGGCGGCCGTCTTCGCCGCGCTGGCCCACCACCGCGTCCCCAGCTTCCACTTCGGCGTGCAGACCGGCGAGCTGCTGCGGCCCATGAGCCGCGCCGGCTCGACCGCGCTGGGCGTCGACTTCCGCGTCGAGCTCGCCGCCGCGTCGGCCCGGGCGCAGCCCGGCCAGGCGCTGCAGGGCAACCTGGACCCCGCCATGCTGTTCGCCGACTGGGAGGCGCTGCGCCCCCGCGTCGAGGCCACCGTGCGCCAGGGCCTCGCCCACGACGGCGGCTACGTCTTCAACCTGGGCCACGGCGTGCTGCCGGGCACCGACCCGCGGGTGCCGGGACTCATCGTCGAGGAGGTCCACCGCGTGTCCCGCGAGGTCCTCGCCGAGCGCGGAGCCTGACATGCCCGCCCCGCAGACCTCGCGTACGCTGCCCGTGCCGTCGGCCCGGCCCCGCCGCATCGCGGTGGTGGGCGGGGGCATCTCCGGGCTGAGCGCCGCGTGGGCTGCCCACCGGGCCGACCCGGGCGCGGAGATCGTCGTGCTGGAGGCCGGCGCCCAGCTGGGCGGCTGCCTGCGCCACACCGACCTGGGCGGCTGGGCCGGTGCAGGCGCCGATGCCGGGGCCGAGGCGAGCCTCGCCGTGCGCCCCGAGGTCCGCGGGCTCGCCGCCGAGCTGGGCCTCGAGCCCGTCTTCCCGGATCCCGCCCAGGCCTCGCAGCTCTACCTGGACGGCGCCATGCACCCGATGCCGCAGGGCACCCTCATGGGCGTGCCCGGCGACCCGGAGGCGCTGCGCGGGCTGCTGCCGGCCGCGGACGTTGAGCGGGTGGGCGCCGAGGTGCTCACGGCCCCCGTGGCGGGGGACACGGCCGTGGGCGAGTTCCTCGCCGCCCGGTTGGGCGACGCCGTCGTGGACCGCGTCATCGACCCCCTCGTGGGCGGGGTCTACGCCGGCCGCTGCCGCGAGCTCTCGCTCGCGGCCACCGTGCCCGCGCTGCTGCCGGCTGCCCGGGAGGGCACCTCGGTGCTCGAGGCGGTGCGCGCGGTGCGCGCCGAGCGCAGCGCCGCCCGCGGTGCGAACGTGCCCGGCACGCAGGCCGCCCACGCGGCCCCGGTGTTCCTCAGCTTCCGCGGCGGCATCTCCGCGCTCGTGCCCGCCCTCGAGGCCGCGCTGCGCGCGGCGGGGGTGCGCGTGCGCACCGGCACCCGCGTCGAGGCGCTGGCCCCGCGCCCGGAGCGCCGCGGC
>NZ_WWEQ01000073.1 GCF_009857845.1 Brevibacterium rongguiense
TTCCTCGCGACGCGGACGACGTCCTCACGGAACTCTTGGGGATAGGGAGCGGGCATGGCGCACATCCTTCCCTGCAACGCCGCACGGCGCCACAGATCATGTGACACCTGATCGTGCATCAGTCCCGAGCTCTCGCGGTATGCCTCGAAGTACGAGTGCCTGATCGACGGCAAGCCGATGTCGCCCGCCGTCACCGGGTCAACAACCGGCGGCTCGTTCACGGTTCCGCAGTCCGGGCAGTCCATCGTGTGCACCCTGACGAACACGCCCAAGGCCGCTTCACTCCAGGCGGACAAGACATGGATGGTCGACGGCACGCCCTATGCCCACGGCAAGCAGCCCGACGGCTTGAGCGCCACGCTGGGTGTGGCGCCCACCGGCAACAAGACGGGCCCACCTAGCTGGGGCGAGGAGCGCGGTGGCTACACCGCGGGTGACACCGTCAAGCTCAGCGAGACCACCTCGATCAGCGACTCGAAACTGCCGGGCTGCACCCTCACCGACTCAACGGTAGCCGGAACGGGTATCAGCGGCTCCCCCAGTCTGCCGGCGTCCGGGCGCAGTGTGACCCTCCAGGAGGGCAAGAACAGCTACCAGGTGACCAATACGGTCGCCTGCCAGACGCTCACGCTCACCAAGCAGGTCGCTAATACGCACGGGGGCACGCGGGCAGCCGAGAGCTGGAACGGTCACCTGTTCGCCAAGGCGGGAACGGCCGACCGCCTCGCGTTCGATTCGGGGCTGAAGCGCTACGTGGCCACCGGGACCTATGCGCTCAGCGAAGACCAGTTTGACGGCTACGACCTGGAATCCATCACCTGCACGGGCGGTACATACAACGCGGACGCGAAGACGATCACGCTCACGACCGGCCAGTCCGCCAGCTGCACCCTCAAGAACGTCGACAAGCCCGGCAGCGTCACGTAGAAGAAGATCGACGTTGCGGGCAATGCGCTCAAGGGCTCGGTCTGGTCGCTCAAGGGCCCCGGTTCGGCCACGGTGAAGGTCGAGGACTGCATCGAGGCTGCGGCAACCGCCTGCACGGGCTCCGACAAGGATCCGGCTGCCGGGGCATTCCGGGTCGTCGACCTCACATGGGGTGATTACACGCTCACGGAGTCCAAGGCCCCGGCCGGCTATCAACTCAACTCGACTCCGCACCCGTTCACGATCCGTGCTGACGCACTAGCGATCGACCTGGGGCGATACACGAACAACCAAGCGCCCACCGTCGCACTCCCCCTGACGGGTGGCAACGGCTCCCTGCCGTACTTCGTACTCGGTGCCTCTCTCGTGGGTGCCGCGGCAGCGGCCGGCCTCGTGCTCCGCGTGCGGAGGCGACGCTCCTGACCCCAACTGCTACTCAGACCGCGGCCGGCGCCGCGGTCCTCGAGCCCCGCACGTTCACTCCGACCTTCCCGTTCAATGAAGAACAGCGCGGCCCGCTCACACTGGCCCGCCGAACAAGAAAGAGCACACCATGAGCAACGCACTCCCCACCCTGTGGCGGTGGCTGGCCGTCGCGGTCGCCGTCGCACTCGTCAGCCTCGGCTGGTCGAGCGGCGCTGCCCACGCAGCCGGCGGCGTCGGCAACATCGATCCGTCGAAGACCGGTTCGCTGACCATCCACAAGTTCGCGGGCAATGAGGGCTCTGCCGGTGCCGGCACCCAGATCGGCGACACGTCCAATCTGGGCAAGCCCCTGTCCGGTGTCGAGTTCACGATCGCGCCCGTCTCGCAGAAGAGCGGCAAGGCGATCGACCTGACCACCCCCGAGGGCTGGGACATCATCAAGGGCGTCCAGGCCTCCGACGTGACCGGCGGCAACGGCTACACGCTGGGCTCCGGTTCGCCCGTCACCACCGGCGCCGACGGCACCGCGACGAAGTCCGGGCTGCCGCTGGGCCTCTACCTCGTCACGGAGACCAATACCGGTTCGAACAACGTCGTGACGAAGTCCGAGCCGTTCCTCGTCACCCTCCCCCTGCCGCAGTCGAACGGCAACTGGCTCTACGACGTCCACGTCTACCCCAAGAACCAGGTCAACGACACGACGCCGGAGAAGACCGTCGACGCTCCGGCCACTCCCGTGCTGGGCTCCGAGGTCACCTGGCACATCAAGGCCCCCGTGCCCAGCGCCAAGTCCTTCGACAAGTTCGTCGTCACCGACCAGCTGGACTCGCGCCTGTCCTACGTCTCCGCGAAGGTCGACAACGCCGGCTTCGCCCAGGGAACGGACTACACCGTCGCAGAGTCCAATGGACTCGTGTCGATCACATTCACCGCTGCCGGCCGCGCCAAGCTCCAGGCGGGCACCGATATCAGCATCACGCTCGTCACCAAGGTGAATTCGCTGGGCGACGATGGTGTCATCAAGAACAAGGCGACGGTGTTCGTCAACGACTCGAAGAACGACACGAACGTGCCGAGCACCAACTGGGGTCCGCTGCAGATCCTCAAGTACGCGCAGGGCGATGAGGCGAAGGCCCTCGCGGGCGCCACGTTCGACATCTTCTCCGATGCCGGTGCCAGCACGAAGGTGGGCACCGTGACCACCGGCGATGATGGCCGGGCGAACATCTCCCTGTGGGTCGGCCACAACGACGTCGCGCAGAAGGACTACTGGCTCAAGGAGACGAAGGCTCCCGCCGGTTACGTGCTCGACGAGCAGGTGCGCAAGGTGACCGTCAAGGCCAACGGCACGACGTCGCCCGTCGTCATCAAGGTGGAGAACGTCCAGCAGAATCACCCGAAGCTGCCGCTCACCGGCGCCAACGGTCAGCTCATGCTCACCATCTGCGGAATCGGGCTCGTGCTCATCGCGGTGGGCGCCGGCGTCGTGACCAGCAGCCGCAGGCGCCGGCGGGGCTGATCCCCTCGGGGAGCCGCACTTCCGATGAGTGCGGCTCCGCCCGGCACGATCCACTGCAGGCCGGGGCGGTCGATTGCATGCAGTCGACCGCACCGGTCACCGGCGCTCCCCTGCGGAGTGCGATTCGAAGGACACCATGAGCACCCCCCTTGACACACCTGCGCGGCCCGCCGGGGACGGCACTGCGCCGAGCACACGGCGCTGGGTCTTTCCCAAGCTGCCCGCGCTCATCGCCGCCATCGCCCTCGTCGGCGCATGTGTGTGGGCATACCCCTCCATCGCAGCGTGGTTCGCTCAGCTCGATCAGTCGCAGGCAATCCGCGACGCCACTGCCTCCGACCCCGATCGGGCCGAGGACGCCCACATCCTGGCACAGGCACGGCGCTACAACAGCCTGCTGGTCAGCGGCGCGGTCCTCAATGCCAACGAGCGGCTCCCCGCCTCACAGGGCCGCCCCGGTGCCGGCGCGCCGTCCTACGCGGACCAGCTCAAGGACCCGGGCACGGGCGTCATGTCCCGACTGAAGATTCCGAGCATCGGGCTGGACCTCCCCATCTACCACGGCACGTCGGATCCCACGCTGCTCAAGGGCCTGGGGCACCTCGAGGGCACCTCGCTGCCGGTGGGCGGCGAGGGCACCCGATCCGTCATCACCGGCCATCGAGGCCTGGCCGAGGCGACGATGTTCACCCACCTCGACCAGGTGGGCAAAGGCGATCGCTTCACGCTCACCACATTCGGCGAGGTCCTGTCCTATCGCGTCATCCGCACCGAGGTCGTCGATCCCAGCGAAACCCAGCGCCTGCGTCCCGAAGAGGGTCGCGACCTCGTCACGCTCGTCACGTGCACGCCCCTGGGCATCAACTCGCAGCGCATTCTCGTGACCGCCGAGCGGGTGTTCCCCACCCCTGCCGGCGATGCGCAGTCCGGCACCGCGGACCCGAACATCCCCGGGCTCCCGTGGTGGGCCGTACTCCTGGGGGCCTGCCTGCTCGCAGCGCTCGCCTATGTCTGGCTGAGTGGGCGGAGGCCCGCGCACACGCCGCGGGCCGGGCGCGGGGCGAAGCGGAGCAACAGGGCCGCCACTGATGCGCAAAAGGCCCGGACGGTATCCGTCCGGGCCCTTCGGCCGCCGCAGTGCGCTGCACTGCCGCGCGGTAGTGACTCAGTCGAGGTAGTCGCGCAGCACCTGGGAGCGCGACGGGTGGCGCAGCTTCGCCATCGTCTTCGACTCGATCTGACGGATCCGCTCGCGCGTGACGCCGTAGACCTTGCCGATCTCATCGAGCGTCTTGGGCTGGCCGTCGTTGAGCCCGAAGCGCATCGACACAACGCCCGCCTCGCGCTCGGAGAGCGTGTCGAGCACCGAGTGCAGCTGCTCCTGGAGCAGGGTGAAGCTGACGGAGTCCGCGGGCACCACCGCCTCGGAGTCCTCGATGAGGTCGCCGAACTCCGAATCGCCGTCCTCGCCCAGCGGCGTGTGCAGCGAGATCGGCTCCCGGCCGTACTTCTGCACCTCGATGACGCGCTCGGGCGTCATGTCGAGCTCCTTGGCCAGCTCCTCGGGAGCGGGCTCGCGGCCCAGGTCCTGGAGCATCTGGCGCTGCACGCGGGCGAGCTTGTTGATGACCTCGACCATGTGGACCGGGATGCGGATGGTGCGCGCCTGGTCCGCCATCGCGCGAGTGATCGCCTGGCGGATCCACCAGGTCGCATAGGTCGAGAACTTGAAGCCCTTCGTGTAGTCGAACTTCTCGACCGCGCGGATGAGGCCCAGGTTGCCCTCCTGGATGAGGTCGAGGAAGAGCATGCCGCGGCCGGTGTAGCGCTTGGCCAGGGAGACGACCAGTCGGAGGTTGGCCTCGAGCAGGTGGTTCTTGGCGATCCGGCCGTCGTGGATGATCCACTTGTAGTCCCGGGCGTCGCGGGTGTCCTTGACCGCGCCCTCCGCCAGCAGGTGCTCGGCGTACATGCCGGCCTCGATGCGCTTGGCGAGGTCGACCTCCTCGGCGGCGTTGAGCAGCGCCACCTTGCCGATCTGCTTGAGGTAGTCCTTGACCGGATCGGCCGTCGCGCCGGCCGTTGCGACCTGCTGGGCCGGCTGGTCGTCGTCGTCGGCATCGGAGACGACGAAGCCGCCGGCCTCCTTGACGGCCTCGTCCTTGCGCTCCTCCTGGGAGTTCTTGGTCTCCGTGTCCTCGAGGGTCTCGACCTCTTCCTCGACCTCTTCGGCAGACGCGTCGACCTCGACGTCATCGGACTTCTTGGCCCGGCCCTTGGCCGGGGCCTTCTTCGCCGCGGGCTTCCCGGCGGCCGCCTTCGTGCCGGCCGCCTTCGCACCGGTGGTGCGCGCACCCGAGGCGGCGGCCGCCTCTTCCGCCTGCTCCGCGGTCTCGCCGGCGCCGGCCGGGGCCGTCTTCTTGGCGGTGGTCTTCTTCGCGGCCGCGGGCTTGGCCGCGGCGGTCTTCGCCGCACCCGAGGTGCCGGCCGCCTTCTTCGCCGCTGTCGACTTCGCGGTGGTCTTCGGTGCCGCCTTCGCCTCGGCCGGCGCGCTCTTGGCGGCAGCACTCTTGGCAGTGGTGCTCTTCGCTGCAGCGCTCTTCGTCGCAGCGCTCTTCGTTGCGCCGGCCTTGGCGGCCGTGCTCTTCGCAGCGGTGCTCTTCGTGGTGGCGGTCTTCGCGCCCGTGGCCATGGCGGCGGTGCTCTTCGTGCCGGCCTTCGCCGCAGCGGGCTTCTTCGCCGCGGTGGTGGCGGCCGCCGCGCTCTTCGGGGAGTCCGACTTCGCACCGGCGGCAGTCGCCGCCTTCGCCGCAGCGGACTTCGTCGCCGTCTTCGCGGCTGCCCCGGCCTTGCCGGATGCGGAGGCGGACTTCTTCGCAGCCGTCGTGCGCGTGGCGCCGGCGGCGGTTTCCTTCTCACTCGTGGGCACGAGTACACCTCTTTCGCAGCAGTGGGCAGTGCGGGGCATCGATGCGCGGGCATCAATAAGACCCAAGTCAAGCGCGGAGGAGGGCGAGCGCACTCGCCTCCATCCGGCACAACCGGGTCAACGTCCGATTGTGGCACGCTATTCCCCCAGTGCGAAATCACTACTGCGCCGATCCGCCTTGCGCAAGACCCCATGGAGTGGCCTGCGTCACAGCAACCTCAGCCGCGCATCCACGCGGGCGGCATGCCCGCCTCGGAGGCGCGCAGCATGAGCTGGGCGAGCGAGTAGTCCGGGTCGAGCGCGAGCGCGGCCTGCGCATAGTGCGCGGCGAACGAGTGCCGGGCGCGCGCCCATTCCGCCCAGGCGAGCATTGCGAGGACCGCGGGCAGCGCGCTGAGCGCGACCGCCCCGGCGACGGCGCGCAGGTAGTCCACCCCCGCCTCGGCCAGCTGCATGTCCGGGCGCACCTCCGACAGACCGGCCATCTGGGCGGCCAGCGCGATCCGGTCCTCTGCCTCGACGATCTCCACGGTGAACTCCTCCGCGGTCATGGACCGCAGGCGCTCGGGTCCCAACTGCGGGTGCTCGAAGCCGAGGACCATCTGCAGCAGGTCGCGCACCCACAGATCGTCCGTGAGCTCCTCGAAGGCCAGCACCGCCGCCGCGCTGGGCACCGGCCGAGCGCTGCCCGGCGCGGAGCGCGCCACGTCGTAGACGGCAACGGCATCGGAGAGCACCGCGGCGAGCAGCGCGAGGGCGTCCGGGCTGGCCGCGCGCAGCACCGCGACCTCGGACAGCAGCTGCGCGGGCGGTTCCGGCAGGGCCGCCGCATGCCCGAAGTCCTCGCTGACGCGCGAGCCCTGCTCAGCCATGTGCGAAGCCACCGCGGCGGAGAGCCCGGGCAGCGCCTCGGCCGCGCCGCCCTCGCACATGCCCCGTAACCCGCGGCCCACCCAGACGGGCGCACTGACCTCGATCCCGGCCGCCTGGAGGGCATCGCACACGCGCTCCACTCCGGTGCGCAGGATCTCTGCCGCACCGGGCTCGGCGGGGCCGGACCCGTAGCCGAGTGCCTCGGCGAGTGCATCGCTGTAGAGGATCGAGTAGGCGCATTCGACGGTATCGGCCTCGCGCAGCGAGGCGGCAAGCGCGGAGGCGGCGGCACGGTCGACGGCAGCGGCCGTCACCAGGTCGAAGTCGAGGCGCATGCACACGCCCAGCAGCCGTGCCCCATCCGGAGCGCGCGCGGTGGTGAGCACCACGAGCGAATCGGCGGGCGGATAGCCCAGCACGTGCGGGACGATGCCGATGAGGTCGGTCTGGCTGGTGATCGAGAAGGTCTCCATGCGCCCAGGCAACACCCGGACGCGCCGGCGCGCTCTCCCCCATCCTCGCGCTGTGGAGCGCGACCGGCAGTCCCCAGGGCACCCCGGCCCCCACCCGCGGCCTGTGACCTTCGGCGCCTATGGCCTTCGAGCCTGCGCCCCCAGCCGGATGCCGCCTAATCTGAGCCCACCGCGCCGGATCCCGCGCCTGAGCCCTCCAGACCGGCGGCCTCCTGGGCGCGCCGCTAGGCTTGCCCCCCATGGGACGCAGACGCGGGGGGCGCGAGGAGTCGATCGAGGCCGAGATCGACACCGGCACCGCGCGCCTCGAACCGGTGCCCGGTGAGCCAGACTCGTGGATCCTCTACGTGAATGCCGTGCCGAGCTCGCCCATCACGGCCTCGGACCCGCAGCGTTTGGACTTCGAATACCTCGACTGGATGGGCCGGGTCATCGACGCCTCCTTCCCCGCCGGCCAGGCGCTGCGCGCGGCCCACATCGGCGCGGCGGCGTGCGCGCTGCCGCGCTGGCTCGATGCTCGGCGGCCGGGTTCCCGGCAGACCGCGATCGACATCGACGCGCGCCTGCTCGAGCTCGTGCGCGAATGGTTCGAGCTGCCGCGCGCGCCCGCCCTGCGCCTGCGCCCCGGAGACGGCGCCCATGAGATCACGACGTTCCGGCCGGCCTCCCTCGACCTCGTGGTCCGCGACGCCTTCGCCGGCGATGCCACCCCGGGGACCCTGGCGGGTGATGCGTTCTTCGGCGCCAGCGCTGCCGCGCTGCGCCCCTCCGGCCTGCTGCTTGCCAACGTGGCCGATCGCCCGCCGCACCGCGCCCTGCGCGCGGAGATCGCGCGACTGCGGGCGGTCTTCGCCCACGTCGCGCTCGTCGCAGACCCCGGCCAGGTGCGCGGACGCCGGTGGGGCAACGTCGTCGCGGTCGCGAGCGCCGGGCCCATCGACACCCTCGGTACCGCGAAGGCGCTGCGGCGCGGGCCCGCCGTCGCGACAGTGCTCTCCGGCGCCCAGCTCGACCGCTACCTGGGCATCGCCGACTGACGCCCGCGCGACCAGCGCCGGGCAGGCGGGCAGGGGATGACGGCGGCGTCCGCCGCCGAGGAGCTGCAGACCGCCGGCGAGCTGCACGCCCCCGGCGGGCTGCAGGCCCCCCGTGGGTTGCAGGCCGGTGGCGGGTACGCGAATTTCGGTGTTTCCGCGCACGGCTGAACGCCGCGAGCGCGCCGAGGCGGCATAATTGATTGCCGACTGAAAGGTGGATGGTGAGCGAAGAGACCGAGATCGCACACGAGCAGCGCAGCGTGGACACCGTGTACGCACGCCTCGACGAGGTCCGCGCCGAGGTCGCCGACAAGCTCGCGGCCGTGCGGGCGATGGAGGTGGGCGGCAATCACCAGAACCGCTCCGAGCGCGATGCGTTCGCCTCCCTCTACGAGGACCAGCTCATGCGGCTGCGCGGGGCGGAGGAGGGCCTGTGCTTCGGGCGCATCGACTCCCGCTCCGGTGAGGCCACCTACATCGGTCGCATCGGGCTGTCTGCCGCGGACCGGACCCAGCTCCTCATGGACTGGCGCGCACCGGCCAGCGAGCCGTTCTACCGCGCGACCGCCGCCGACCCCGACGGCATCGTCCGGCGCCGCCACATTGCCACCCGCCGCCGCACCGTCATCTCCGTCGAAGACGATGTCCTCGACCTCTCCGCCCTCGACGCGGCCGAGCGCGGCTCCCTTCACGGCGAGGGCGCCCTCATCGCCGCTCTGGAGGAGCACCGCACCGGCCGGATGGGCGACATCGTGGCAACGATCCAGTCGGAGCAGGACAGGATCATCCGCAAGGACCTCGCCGGCGTGGTCGTCGTCCAGGGCGGGCCCGGCACGGGCAAGACCGCCGTCGCGCTGCACCGCGCCGCCTACCTCCTCTACCAGCACCGCCGGCGCATCGAGAAGTCGGGCGTGCTCCTCGTAGGCCCGTCGACGGTCTTCCTCAAGTACATCGAGCAGGTGCTCCCCTCGCTCGGCGAGACCGGCGCGGTACTGCTCACCCCGGGCCAGCTGGTGCCGGGCATCGAGGCGACCCTGCGCGACGGGCCGCGCACCGCCGCCGTCAAGGGCGATCTGCGCATGGCCCGGGTCATCGCGCGCGCGGTGAAGAACTACCAGCGCCTGCCCCAGGCCGATGAGGAGCTGGGCGTCGGCAAGTACCGGATCGTGCTCACCCGGGCCATGGCGAAGACCGCCCGTGACCGCGCGCGGCGCACCGGCAGCCCCCACAACCGGGCCCGCGAGACCTTCGCCTCCGCGCTTCTGCGCAGCCTCGCCGAGGAGCTGGGCCGCGCCTCGGGCACGGAGCTGACCGAGGACACCCTGCCGGAGCTACTCGATGACCTGCGGATGTCGGCCGATGTGCGCCGCGCGGTGAATTCCCTGTGGCTGCCGCTGAGCCCCGTCGGGGTGCTCGAGGCCCTCTACACCAAGCCCCGCCGGCTCGTCGCCGCCGCCGATGGCATCCTCTCGTTCGAGGACATGGCCCGGCTGCGCCGCGCTCCCGGGGCCGAGCTCACGGTCGACGATGTCCCGCTCATCGACGAGATCGCGGAGCTGATCGGCACGGGTGCGCGCCCCGCCGCCGGCACGAGCGGCGCGGAGCGCGAATACGCCGAGGCGGTGCTCGAGATGACGGGCACCGATGCGATGGTCTCCGCCGAGGCACTGGCCCGCCGCTATGCGGAGACCGGCGACGGGGCAAGCGTGGCCGAGCGCGCCGCGGACGACCGCGAGTGGACCTACGGCCACCTCGTCGTCGATGAGGCCCAGGAGCTCTCCCCCATGCAGCTGCGCCTGCTCTTCCGCCGCGTGCCCAGCAAGTCCGCGACGCTCGTGGGCGACCTCGCCCAGGCCTCCGATGTCGACGTCGAGCGCACGTGGGAGTCCGTGCTGGCCCCGCACGTGGGCGAGCGCTTCGCCCTCGAGCAGCTCACCGTCTCCTACCGCACGCCGGGCACGATCATGCGGCTGGCCAACGACCTGCTGGGCGCCTACTTCCCGAGCCTGCAGACGCCCGATCCCGTCCGGGCGGGCACCTGGGAGCCGCTTGTCGAGGACTTCGCGCGCCCCGCCGAGGTGCCCGCTGCGCTGCCGGCCGCCGTGCGCGATGAGCTCGCGCTCCTCGGCGGGGGCCGGGTGGCGGTCATCGCCGCCGACGCGCAGGTGCGCGAGGCCGCCGAGGCGCTCGCGGCGGCCGGGGACGTGGACTTCGGCGTGGGCCCGGCGGGCATCGACCACACGGTCGCGGTGCTCAGCCCCTACGGCGCCAAGGGCCTCGAGTTCGACTCGGTCATCATCGTGGAGCCGGCCCGCATGGCCCCGGCCGGCGATCGCCAGGGCATCGGCGAGCTCTACGTGGCGCTGACCCGCTCCACGGCCCGCCTGCGGATCATGGGCTCGCAGCCCTCCGTGCTCACCCCGTTCCTCGCCGGCTGAGCCGGCGGGCTTCCGCCGGCCGGGTGGAGCAAGGCGCCGGTGAATGTGCCGGGGGCCGCGCGCGGCCCCCGCGGCGGGACAGCGGTGGGCCACGGGCCGGTCAGGGGGCGCCGCGGCACGTCGGCAGCAGCGTGCCCTGTGAGCATGCGGGACGGACAGGCCAGCGCGCGCCCGCGCCTCGACACTGCCGTCACGATCACCGGGCGGCGGCCGGCACAGGGCACCGGACAAAAGAGGCCGCCGGCGGCGTCGGCTTCCCCTCCGATGCCGCCGGCGGCGGGCGCACCTGAGTGCGCTCACTCATCATACACAGAACTTCCAGGTTTCAGCGCTTCGCTTCCGGAAATTTTTCGCGCCCCTCTCACCTGGCACGATCGACGCCGCGCGCGCGACCGCCTTCGCTCCCGCAGTGCGCGCCGAGCAGGGGGAAGGCAGCACCGGCACCCGGCAGGGCGGAGCCGCGCGAGGCAGAACCCGCTGGCCGGACCCGTGCGAGTCTCTGCCGCGCGCGCCGAGCCGGCACCGCGCACCGCTCATCCGCGCACACCGCCACCGCACACAGGCCGTCGGCGGGCTGGGAAGCGGCGCACAGCCCACTGGTGCGCCTGGGAATGACCGCGGCACGGTCCGCGGCAGGCTCCGCCCACCGCTGGCTCAGGACTGTTCGGAGCCGGCCCCGCCGTCGGCGCCCTCGGCGGCGGCGATGGCGGCATCGCGCTCGGCGCGCAGCGAGCCGATCGCGGCCTCGAAGTCCTCGAGCGAGTCGAAGCCCTGGTAGACGCTGGCGAATCGCAGGTAGGCGACCTGGTCGAGCTCGCGCAGCGGCTCGAGGATCGCGAGGCCCACTTCGTCGGCGTCGACCTCGGCGATGCCGCGGGCTCGGATGAGCTCCTCGACCCGCTGGGCGAGCTTCGCGAGGTCGTCCTCCCCCACCGGCCGGCCCTGGCACGCCTTGCGCACCCCGCTGATGACCTTCTGGCGGGAGAATTCCTCGGTGACCCCCGAGCGCTTGATGACCGACAGGCTCGTCGCCTCGATCGTCGTGAAGCGGCGCATGCAGTTGGGGCACTGGCGCCGCCGGCGGATGGAGGAGCCGTCCTCCGCGGTGCGGGAGTCCACGACGCGGGAGTCGGCGTGGCGGCAGAAGGGGCAGTGCATCTCAGCGCTCCTCTCCGCGCAGGGCGACCGCGCCGCCGTGGGCGGGCAGGTCCTCGGCCTCGGCCAGCGCGACGATGTGATCGGCGACGGCCGCCAGGGCCTCTTGCGAGTAGGCGATCACCTGGCTGCCGCGCAGGAACGACTGCACGCCCAGGGCGGACGCGAACGCGGCTGTGCCCATCGTGGGCAGCACGTGGTTCGAGCCCGAGCAGTAGTCCCCCAGGGCCACCGGCGAGTGGGGGCCCACGAACACGGAGCCGCCGTTGACGATCCGGTCGACGACGGCCTCGGGGCGCTCGACCTGGAGTTCCACGTGCTCGCCCGCGTAGGCGTTGAGCACGGCGATTCCCGCGTCCAGATCGTCGACGAGGATGAGGGCGGACTGCGCCCCGCTCAGGGCGGCAGCGATGCGTTCGGCGTGGCGCTGCTGCGGCACCTGCCGCGCGAGCGCCTCGCGCACGCGCTCGGCCAGGTCCGCCGAGGCGGTGACGAGAACCGCCGCCGCGTTCGGGTCGTGCTCGGCCTGGCTGATGAGATCGGCGGCCACGTACTCGGGATCGGCCGTGTCATCGGCGAGCACGATGATCTCCGTGGGTCCGGCGACCGCGTCGATGCCCACCTGGGTGCGCACAATCGACTTCGCGGCGGCGACGAAGGCGTTGCCGGGGCCCGTGATGAGGTCCACCGGGTCGAGCTCCTCCCCGTCGGAGAAGCCGTAGGCGAAGGCGCCGATCGCCTGGGCGCCGCCGATCGCCCAGACCTCGTCGATGCCGAGGAGCTCCGCGGTGGCGAGCACCGTGGGGTGGGGCAGGCCGTCGGCGCGCGGCGGCGAGGCCAGCGCGATCGACCCCACGCCCGCCTCCTGGGCGGGCACCGCGTTCATGACGACGGTGGAGGGATAGACGGCGAGGCCGCCGGGGACGTAGAGGCCCACGCGCTCGACCGGGAGCCAGCGCGTCGTCACGGACCCGCCCTGGGCGAACTCCGTGACGACCGATTCGCGGCGGTCGGCTGCGGCGACCGCGCGGGCGCGCGCAATCGTCTCCTCGAGGGCGGCGCGCACGGCCGGGTCGAGGGCGGCGAGGGCTTCGACGGCGTGCGGCCGGACGCGCTGCGCGTGCCGGCCGAGGC
>NZ_WWEQ01000074.1 GCF_009857845.1 Brevibacterium rongguiense
ATCTGGCGCGCCGGCGGGCGCCGCCGCCTCGGCCGCGGCCTCCCCGGGGGCCGGAATGAGGTCGACCGGCACGTCGATGCCGCCGATCCGGCGCAGCTGGTCGCCCAGCGCCGCGGCCTTGAGCGCGCGCGAGTGGGCCAGCTCCACGTGGGCGAACTCCATGCCGCCGGCACCGGCGGCGCCCAGTGCCAGCCGCCGGTCGGGCACGCGGTGCGGGGAGGCCTCGAGCACCTCGAGCACGGCGGCCCTGGCGAACCCGCGGCGGACCTCGTGCACCCGCGCGCGCACCTCCTCGCCCGGAATGGCGCCGGAGACGAAGACGACGCCGTCCGGTGTGCGCGCGAGCGCCTGGCCGCCGGCCGCGCTCGCCTCGGGCCTGAGCACGAGCTCGGCCCCCACGCTCAGCCCGCCGGGCGCGGGCGCATCCGCGGGCCCGCTCACCGCATGGTCCCCAGGACGTCCTCGTCGATGTCGCCGCTGCGGGCGACGAGCGCCTCGCGGTTGCGGTCGAACGAGCGCAGGCGCCACGGCACGCTGGCCACGACGACGTTGGGCACGAAGAGCAGCCGGGACTTCAGGCGCAGCACCGTCTGGTTGTGCAGGATGTTCTCCCACCAGCGGCCCACGATGTACTGCGGGATGTAGACGATGACGAGGTCGCGCGGCGAGCGGCGCCGGATCCGCGCGATGTAGTTCATGACCGGGCGCACGAGCTCGCGGTAGGGCGAGCCGAGCACCGTGAGCGGCACCGGCAGCGCCATCTCGTCCCAGCGGCGCTGCAGGCGCTCGGCCGCCTCCTCGTCGACCGCCACGCAGATCGCATTCACGTAGGTGGGGCGCGTGGCGCGGGCGTAGGCCAGCGCGCGCAGCGTGGGCTTGTGGATGGCCGTGACGACGACGACGGCGTGCGTGTTCGCCGGCAGGGTGCGCGCGGTCGTGTCGTCGGGGCTGGCGCGCAGCTCGGCGTCCACGCGGGCGTAGTGGCGCCGCACGAGGCCCATGAGGGCGTAGAGCACGACCATCGCGGCCACCGCGATCCACGCGCCGTGGGTGAATTTCGACACGAGCACCACGAGCAGCACGGCGCCCACGAGGCCCAGGCCCAGCGCGTTGACCGCGCGCGCGGCCATCATGCGCCGCCGGGCGGGCCCGGAGACGATCCGCCGGATCCGCCGCGACCAGTGCCTGACCATGCCCAGCTGGCCGAGCGCGAAGGACAGGAAGACGCCCACGAGGTAGAGCTCGATGAGGTCCGTGGCGCGCGCCTGGAAGCCGATGACGAGGACGACGGCGGCCGCGGAGAGCAGGAGGATGCCGTTGGAGAACGTCAGGCGGTCCCCGCGGGTGGCGAGCTGGCGGGGCACGAATCCGTCGCGCGCCAGGCGGGAGGCCAGTCCCGGGAAGCCTTCGACCGCGGTGTTGGCGGCCCCGAGGAGCACGAGCGCGGTGACGACGACGACGATGAGCGCCAGCGCGGGTGCGCCGGAGAAGACCGCCGCGGCGATCTGGCCGATCACGGGGTCCTGGTCCGCGTGCGCCACTGCCTGGCCGCCCGGGCCGGCGAGCGAGTGCGCGGGGTCGGCGACGAACTTCACGCCCAGCCGGGCGGTCAGCCACGTGAGCCCGATGAGCATGCCGGCCGACAGCAGGCCGGTGAGCAGCAGCGTGTTCGCGGCGTTGCGCCCGCGCGGCTTGGCGAAGTTCGGCACGGCGGTCGCGACGGTCTCGATGCCCGCGACCGCCACCGAGCCGGAGGAGAAGGCGCGTAGCACGATGAAGGCGGCGGCCGCGCCGTGCAGCGGCCCGGGCTCGCCGTCCGGCGCGATGACGCTCAGCCCGCTCGTCGCGGCAGTGGGCACGTCCCCGTTGGCCACGCGCACGATGCCCACGACGATCGTGACGATGACGGCGGCGAGGAAGAGGTAGGTGGGGATGGCGAGCACCCGTCGGATCCCGCGCCAACCGCGCAGGCCCACGACCGTGACGACGAGGATGCCGAGGATCGCCACCTCCACCCGGAACGGCTTGAGGGCCGGCACCGCGGTGCCCACATAGCTGGCGAAGACGGTGAGCGAGACGGCGAGCGTGAGGACGTAGTCGACGAGCAGGGCCGCGGCGACCGCCCGCCCCGCCCGCGTGCCGAGGTTGCGCGAGGCGACCTCGTAGTCTCCGCCCCCGCCCGGGTAGGCGCGCAGGTTGAGGCGGTAGCAGAGGACGAGCACGAGGATGACGGCGCCCACGGCCAGGCCGATCCACGGGGAGGCGGTGAGGGCCACCGCGCCGCTGAGCGAGAGGGCGAGGAGGATCTCGTCCGGGGCGTAGGCCACGGAGGAGAGCATGTCCGAGGCGAAGACGGGCATCGCGATGCGCTTGGGCAGGACTTCGCGTCGGAACCGGTCACTGCGGAACGGGCGCCCGACGAGTAGTCTTTTGACGGCATCAGAGAAACCCACGACAGCCCATCGTAGATCACCCGGGAAGGGATGGCCCCCGCATGCACTTCGTCGTCATGGGCTGCGGTCGCGTGGGCGCCTCGCTGGCGCGCTCGCTGGACTCCTACGGGCACTCGGTGTCCGTCGTCGACCAGAACCCGGACGCGTTCGTCCGGCTGGGCAAGGACTTCTCCGGCTCGACGATCACGGGGCTGGGCTTCGACCGCGACACCCTGACGCGGGCGCGCACCGGCGACGCCTATGCGTTCGCCGCGGTCTCGAGCGGGGACAACTCGAACATCCTCGCCGCCCGGGTGGCGCGCGAGACGTTCGGCGTGGCCAACGTCGCCGCGCGCATCTACGATCCGCGCCGCGCGCAGATCTTCGAGCGGCTGGGCATCCCCACCGTCGCCACCGTGCGCTGGACCGCCGATCAGATGCTGCGCCGTCTCATCCCCCAGGGCGCGGCCACGGAGTTCCGCGACTCCTCCGGTCGGATGGTGCTCGCCGAGGTGCACCTGAACCCGGACTGGATCGCTCGGCCGGTGGCCCAGATCGAATCGGCCGTCGAGGCGCGGGTCTGCTTCGTCACCCGCGCGGGCGAGGGCCTGCTGCCCAAGCCCGGCATGCTCGTCCAGGAGGGCGACCTCGTGCACCTCATGTGCGCCCAGCCCGATCTCGAGGAGATCGTGCGCGCGCTCGACCAGCCCATCGAGGAGGACGCCGAATGAAGGTCGTCATCGCCGGGGCGGGCTCCGTGGGCCGCTCCGTGGCCCGCGAGCTGCTGGGCAAGGGCCACGAAGCGCTGCTCATCGACCGCAGCAAGGACGCCATCCGCCGCGACCGCGTGCCGGGCGCCGCGTGGCTGCTCGGCGACGCGTGCGAACTGGGCGGCCTCGAGGACGCGGACCTCGCGCGCGCCGATGTCGTCGTGGCCGCCACCGGGGACGACAAGACCAACCTCGTGCTCAGCCTGCTGGCGAAGACGGAGTTCGGCGTGCCGCGCACGGTCGCCCGGGTGAACAACCCGCGCAACGAGTGGCTCTTCGACGCGAACTGGGGCGTCGACGTCGCGGTCTCCACTCCGCGCCTCATGACCGCGCTCGTCGAGGAGGCCGTCGAGGTGGGCGGGCTCGTCCACCTGCTCAGCCTGGAGCGCGGGCGGGCGACGCTCATGGAGTTCACCGTCCACCACACGGCCTCCGTGGAGGACCGGCGCGTGGGCGACATCACCTGGCCGGCGGACTCCGTGCTCGTGGCGATCGTGCGCAGCGGCCGGGCCTTCGCCCCCGCCGCCGACGACCTCATCGTGGGCGCCGACGAGCTCTTCTTCCTCGCCGCGCCGGAGGGCGAGGCGCGGCTGCGCACGCTGCTGGGGGCCGAGGAGTCGGAGGCCGCACCCGAGGCCGACCGGCGGGCCGACGACGACGACGAAGACGACGGCAGCGAAGGCAGCGGCGGAGAAGGCGCAGACGGCGCGGCCGAGGTGCCCGCCGACCTCGAGGAGGCCGGGGGCGACGCCGAGCGCGCCTAGCGCCGGCGTCCGCACAGGTCCGCGCCGGGCAGCGCCCGCGGGGCGCGCCTGCCGTCCCGCCGCGTGCCTACAGCCGTTCCGCGGAGCGCTCGACGAGCTCGTAGGCGGGGTTGAGCAGGCGCAGCCGGCCGCCGCGGTCGCAGCAGCGGCCCGTCACGACGATGACGCGGCCGGGGGCGATGCCGGGGATGTCGCGCCGGCCCAGGAAGCGCGCCTCGACCGAGCCCGTGCCGTCGCTGACGACCACATCGCAGCGCGGCGCCTCCTCGGCCACCGAGCGGGTGACCGAGGCGATGACGCCGGCCAGGCGCACCGGCTCGCGAGCGGCCGCGGCGCCGATCGCGCAGCAGTCCGGCAGGCTGGAGCGGCGCCGGTCGTCGCGCTCGGCGGCCTCCTCGGTGGACCCGAAGCGCTCGAGCAGCGCCCGGAGGGAGGCCACTCAGCGAACCTCGGTGATCTCGGGGCCGCGCTCGAACGGATCGAAGCCGTCGTCGTCCTGCGCGTCGGCCTCGGGCTCCTCGTCCACGTTCGGCGGGGTGATCGGCAGGACCTCGCGCGGGGGCATGGCCTCCGTGCCGCGCTCGACGATGATGCCCCGGAAGACCTCGACGAGGGCGGCGCGCACCTCGTCGTCGACCGCGCCGGCCCCGCCGAGCACGCCGCGCAGGAACCAGCGCGGACCGTCGACGCCCAGGAAGCGCGCGGGGCGGAACCCCTCGTTGCCCTCCTCGTCGACCGCCGGGATCTTCGCGATGAGCTCGGTGCCCACAGCGGTGTAGAGCTCGCGCGCCTCGCCCCCGGCCGCGGCGATGTTCTGCGCGATCTGCTCGCGCACCTCGCGCCACAGGCCCTCGCTCTTCGGGGCCGCGAAGGCCTGCAGCTGCAGGCTGCCGCCGGCGTGGATGAGGGAGACCGCCATGATCTGCCCCGAGTCTTCCTCCGCCTCGAGCTGGATCTGCATGCCGTCGATGACGGGCACGCTCAGCGCGCCCAGCTCCAGGCGGTTGAGCTCCGGGTCCGCATCCTCCTGGGCGTCCCAGGGCCCCGCCTCCAGGCGGTCGAGGGGCGCCTCCTTGGCGAACTCGTCGTCGTCATCCGCATCGGCGGCTGCCTGGGCGGCCCGTGCGGACTGCGCACCGCCGCCCGGTGCTGCGGCGCCCTGCTCCGGCGCGTCCTCGGCTGCGGAGTCGTCGGGTGCCGCGGAGCCCTCCTCGGCTGCGGAGTCCTCGACGGCCGGGTTCTCCTCGACTGCCTCGGGCTGTTCGCGGCGCTTGCGGCGGCTGAAGATGCCCATCGTGGTGCCTCCTGTGTCTGCTTGCCTGTGGTCTTCGTGGGTGCTGCGCGGCGCTGGGCCGCGGCCGGGGGGCGGCTGCGCTCAGGCGCGCCCGAACCCGCCGGTGGAGCCGAACCCGCGCGCTCCGCGCTCGCTGGCCTCCAGGTCGCCGACGACTTCGAAGTGCGCGTGGGCCACCGGCTGGACGACGAGCTGGGCGATCCGGTCGCCCCGCGAGATCGCGGCCGGCTCGTGCGGGTCGAGGTTGATGAGGGGCACGCGGATCTCGCCGCGGTAGCCGGCGTCGATCGTGCCCGGCGCGTTGACGAGCGTCACCCCGTGCCTGCTCGCCAGGCCGGAGCGGGGGTGGACGAAGCCGGCATAGCCCGCGGGCAGGGCGATCGCGACCCCCGTGGGCACGGTGCGCCGCTCGAACGGCTGGAGGACGAAGTCCTCGCCGGAGCACAGGTCCGCGCCCGCATCGCCGGCACGGCCGTAGGCGGGCAGCGGCAGGTCCGGATCGAGGCGCTTGAGCTCGACGCTCACGCTGTTGGTCGTCACGTGTCCGGACTCTAGTCTTCCCCGCCCGCGGTTGCCAGCGCGTGCGGGGCGCCCGTGGGACAATGGGGCCATGGCACCGCAGACTCACACGGGATCGACCGTCCGCTACTCCGAACGGCTGGGCCCCACCCCCGCCTGGTGGTTCGTCGCCGCGGTGCTCGCGGCCATGACCGCGGTCATGGTCTATCCGGTCTGGCACTGGGGCGGGCTCATCGTCCCGCTCATCACGTTCGCACTGCTCGTGCTCGCGCTGCGCGCCACCATCAAATCGGTCGTCGTCACCGATCGCGAGCTCTACGCCGGGGTCGCCCACATCGAGCGGGCGCTTGTGGGCGAGGTCACGCCCCTGGACAAGCAGCAGGCGTTCGAGGCGCGCGGCTTCCGGCTCGATGCCCGCGCGTTCCTCATGACCCGTCCGTGGATCGGGCCCGCCGTGCGCATCGACATCGCCGACCCTGCCGATCCGACCCCGTACTGGATCGTCTCCACGCGCCGCCCCGAAGAGCTGGCGGCCGCGCTGCGCGGCTGAGGCCAGCCGGCCGGCGGCGCCGGGCGGCGCATTCCCGGCCGGCAGTGCCCGGCTCCATCCTCCCCGAGCGCAATCGAACCCCCTTCCGCGGAAGGGGGTTCGCCATTATCGGTGGTCGCTGCGCCGCTGCGCCCGGGCGCTCAGCCCGCGCAGTCGGTGCAGATGAGCACCCCGCCGTTGTCCTCGGCCAGCTGCGAGCGATGGCGCACGAGGAAGCACTCCATGCAGGTGAACTCGTCATTCTGCTTGGGCAGCACGCGCACGGAGAGCTCTTCGTTCGACAGGTCCGCACCGGGCAGCTCGAAGCCCTCGGCCACCTGCGCCTCGTCCTCGTCGACCTGGCTCGCCTGCTGCTGGTTGCGCTGAGCCTTGAGCTCCTCGATCGAGTCGCTGCTGAGTTCCTCGTCCTGCTTGCGCGGGACGTCGTAGTCTGTTGCCATCTGCCCGGATCACACTCCGCATTCTCTGGTGGTGAACTTGCGGTGAAAGGGCCCCCACCGCACAACTTCCCTCGCATTGTCCACTACAGCACCGCATGTGGCAAGGGCTTTTGCCGAGCAGTTTCCGCACCCGCCGAATCAGTCTCAGAAACGCGATTCACATGATGAGATAGCTGTTTCGATGTGTTCCATGAAACAGTAGGGTGCGGATACCCGACGAACAGGATGGTGATGTCATGACCAGCGAATTCGAAGCCGAGCTCGACCGCCGCGTCGCCGATCTGCAGGAGCGCCTGCGCGCCGCGCGCGCCGCGGACGAGGACTACCTCGTGGAATCGCTGGTCGACGAGTTGCAGGGCCTCGTCGAGATCGCCGGCGACAACGAGGTCGACACCGCGGAGATGCAGCGCATCCTCGCCGCGGAGACCGGCGCCATCCCGATCGTCCCCGAGGCCCAGCGCGGTCCGAGCAGCTGAGGCCGCCCGGACCAGGCGCGGCCCCGCCCGCGCCGCCTCAGGCGCCGGGGGCCGGCAGCCAGTTGGGCACGGTGGGCCGCTCGCGCACCCCGCGGCAGCACTCGAAGCTGCACGCCCCGCTGCCATCGGCCAGCGCCGGCAGGCGGGTGACGGCCGGGGGGGCCACCGGCTCGCCGCGGCGCTGCGCGGCCCGCTCCTCGACGAGGTCGACGAGTCCGGCGACGAACTGCGGCTTGAGGCCCACGGTGGCCGCCCGCTCATAGGCGAACCCCAGCTCCGCCGCCGTCTCGGCCGCCTCCGTGTCGAGGTCGTACTTGACCTCCATGTGGTCCGACACGAAGCCCAGGGGCACCGCGATGACGCCCTCGACGCCCTCCTCCTTGAGCTCGGCCATCCGGTCGTTGACATCGGGTTCGAGCCACGGCATGGACGGCGGTCCCGAGCGCGAGCAGTAGACGAGCTCGGAGCGCAGCGGGACCTCGTCGGCCAGCTGCTCGTTCACCCAGTCCTTGAGCGCCTCGTGCTGGGCCCGGTAGCCCGCGGTCTGCGCCTCGGAGGCGTCCTCCATGACATCGGGGATCGAGTGCGTGACGTAGAGGAGGCGGTGCCTTTCCGGGTCGAGGCCGCCGGTCTTGGCCGCGAACGCCCGCGCGGCCGTGCGCACGCAGTCGAGCTCCGCGGCCGCGAAGCCGGGGTGGTTGAAGTACTGGCGGATCTTGTCGAAGCCCACCTCGATGCCCTCGGCGGCCAGCGCGTCGATCGTCTTGGCGAAGTCCTCGCGGTACTGGCGGCACGAGGAGTAGCTCGAGTACGCCGAGGTGTCGATCGCGAGGAACTGGCGGGCGCCGCTGCGCTCGTGCTCGGCGCGCACGACGTCGGTGAGATAGGGCTCCCAGTTGCGGTTGCCCCACAGCACCGGCACGTCGATTCCCCGCCGGTCGAATTCGGCGCGCAGCTCCGCGAGCAGGGCGCGGTTCTGATCGTTGATGGGCGACTTGCCGCCGAACCCGTAGTAGTGCTCCCCCACTTCCACGAGGCGCTCATCGGGGATGCCGCGCCCGCGCGTGACGTTCTGCAGGAACGGCAGCACCTCCTCCGGCGCCTCGGGACCGCCGAAGGACATGAGGATGACTGCGTCGAAGGGCTGGACTGAGCTCATGGGGCCAGCCTAGCGGCGCCCCGGCGCAGCACAGCGCCGGGACTCAGGGCAAGATCGCCGGTCCCGAGGGGCGGAATGGGGCGATTTCGGCCGCCGGATCGCGCGACTCGCGCCGCCAATGCCCGCGGCCGCGGGCCGCGCGTGACACGATCGGGAGCGAAGTCCGACCACGAAGGAGCGCAGATGACCGAGCTGAGCCTGCAGGGCGCCGTCGACGACGGGGCGACGCTGGTCCTCGCCGACGGCAGCGGTGAGCAGTTCACCCTGCCCATCGACGACGAGCTGTTCGCCGCGGTCCGGCGCGACCGGGCCCGCCGCGCCGGCGGCCCCGCCCCCGGCGAGCCGCTGCGCCCCCGCGACATCCAGGCGATGGTCCGCTCCGGCATGACCGCCGAGGAGATCGCGGAGACCACCGGCGCCGACCTCGAGCATGTGCGCACCTACGAGCACCCCGTGCTCGCCGAGCGCCGCCACACCGCCGAGCGCGCGGGCCGCTGCCTGGTCTACCCCCAGAACGACCTGGACGACGCACCCCGGCCCCTCGCCCAGCTCGCAGCCGAGCGGCTGGCGCTGCGCGAGGTCGACCTCGACTCGATGAAGTGGGATGCCTGGAAGTCCCAGGGCGGCGCGTGGCACGTCGAGCTGTCCTTCACCGCGGCGAGCAGCCGGCGCACCGCCGCGTGGGAGTACCGCCACAATTCGGTGCGCCCGCTCGACGACGAGGCGCGCTGGCTCTCCGATGCCGGCCCCACCGACTCCGGGCCCATTCCGAACTTCGGCTCCGGCACCGAGCGCGTGTTCAACATCGAGGCGGAGAACCGCCGCAGCGAGCAGCGCTCGGCGCGCGGGGCGCAGCGCACCGCACCCGCCCCCGGCGGTGCGCCCGGTGCCTCGGCTGGCGGCGCCGCTCACCGCGACCAGGCCGCGGAGACCGGCCGGATCCTCGAGGGGCTGCGCCGGCGCCGCGGGCGCCCGGACGACACCCAGGCCCCGCGCGAGCAGCCCCCGGGGCTGCACTCCGTCGCGGAGGAGCCGCCCACGCATCCCGATGGCGCCCACACCGCTCTCTCGCGTCCGCAGGACGCGAAGGACGACGGCGTCTTCCCGCTGCCGCGCAGCGCCGATGACGAGGCGCAGGCATGGGGAGCCGAATCCGAGGCACTCGCCGATGCGCCGCTGCACCCCGATGCGCAGGAGTCCGCGGCGCACGATCCGGGGACGCAGGAGCAGGGTGCCCAGGCAGCGCACTCTCCCGCCGGGCAGCGCACCTCCTATGACACCGAGCCGATCGCCCCGGGCGTGCTCTTCGATGACGCCGCGACCCCGGATCAGCCCTCGCTGCTCGACGAGCCGGGTGTGACCGACGGCGCCCCGGAGAACGAGGCGGGAGGGGGCCCGTCCGAGCCGCTGCGCGCCTCGGATGCCAAGGATCCGGGTGAGCAGCAGTCCAAGCGCCGCGGCGGGCGCACGTCGCTGCCCAGCTGGGATGAGATCATGTTCGGCTCGAAGCGCGACTGACGCCCATCCGTCCCGGTGGCCCCGGGGCAGGCACGTTCCGGTCCCGCCTGGCCGTCCGCAGTCAGGCCGCCCGGCCGCTCAGCGCGGCTGAGCGACCGGAACGGCTGCGGGCCGGGCGCCCACCGCCACGCGGCGGTCCCCCGCCAGCGCAAGCGATTCGTCGTGGGTCACGAGGATCACGGCGGTGTCGGCCAGGCCGGCCCGCAGGTCCGCCATGAGCGCCGCTGCCAGGGCCTCGTCGAGGTGCGCGGTGGGCTCGTCGAGCACGATCGCGCTGGCGCCGGCGAGCAGGGTGCGCGCCACGGCCAGCCGCTGGCGCTGGCCGCCCGAGAGCCGGCCGCCCCCGGCGCCGATGCGCGCGTCGAGTCCCATGTCCGCGGCCAGGCCGCCCAGCCCCACCCGTTCGAGCACCGCAGTGAGCTCCGCGTCGTCGGGCGCCAGGTCGCGCGGCCGGGCGAGGAGCAGGTTGGCCCGCAGGCTCGAATCGAAGACGTGCGCCTCCTGCGGGCACCAGGCGATGTGGCCCGCGAGGTCCTCGGGCGACAGCGCCAGGGCATCCCCGCCGTCGAGCGCGTAGCTGCCCGCGCGCGGATCGAGGAAGCGCAGCACGATGCTCACCAAAGTCGTCTTGCCTGCCCCGGAGGGGCCGGTGACGACCGTCCAGGAACCGCGCTGCGCGGCGGCGCTCAGCCCGGTGAACACATCGCGGTCGGTGCCCGGCCAGCGGGCGGCCACAGCGCGCAGCACGAGCTCGCGCGGCTGGCCCTCCCGCAGGCGTGCGGCGCCGTGAGCGAGTGACCCGCCGCCGACCGCCCCGCCGCCGTCGGCAGCTCCCCTGGCCGCACCGCCATCCCCGGCCTCGGCCTCGAGTGCCCGAGCGCCTGCGGCGAACGGTTCGCGGTCGAGCTCCGGGGTGCGCGCGAGCACGGAGGCCAGCGCAGGCCACTGCTGGAGGGAGGTCAGGGCATCGGCGAACGGATCGATGAGCGAGAGCGGCAGCAGCACGGCCACCGCGAGCATCTCGCCGGAGACCTCCCCGGCCGCCACGGCCCCGGCGAGCACCGGCAGCATGAGCACGCCGGTGAGCACGCCGCACACCGTGACGAGGGACTCGCCGGCGCCGGTGGCGCGCAGGGCGCGCGCCTCCCAGCCCGCTGTGCGGACATCGTCGCGGGCGACCTGCGCCGCGGCCGCCGGGGCGCGGCCCGCGGCGATGAGGTCCTCGCGCGCCCACAGCAGGCGGGCGAGCCCGTCGAGCACCCTGCCGCGGGCGCTCAGGCGGGCGGTGCTCGCGTGCGCATCGGCGGCCAGGGCGAGTGCCGGCGCGGCGAGCAGCGCGCCGGCGCAGCCCAGCGCGGTGAGGAGGCCCGCGGCCGGATGGACGGACCACTCGACGCCGATCGCCGCGGCGGCGAGGATGACGGCGACGATGGGCCCGAGCACCACGCGGGGCGCCAGATCCCGGATGTCGTCGACGTCGGAGATGAGGCGGCGCAGGGCGAGCTCGCCGCGCAGGAGCGTGCGGTTGGCGGTCCCCGTGCGCGCGAACGCCGTCCACACGGCGGCGCGCAGCCGGGTGAGCGCGCCCAGCACGGCGTCGTGCAGGCAGAGCTGCTTGGCGTAGGCGAAGACGGACCGCGAGATGCCGAAGAAGCGCACGCCCACGATCGCGACGAGCAGGTACATGATCGGCGGGTGGGCGGCGGCGCGCACGATGAGCCAGCCGGAGACGGCGATGAGGGCGCTCGCCGCCGCGGCCGAGCAGACGCCCATGAGCACGGCCAGCCAGAACTTGGGCGCCCGGATGTCCACGGCCCGCGCCAGGCGCCCGAGCAGGGTGCGCAGCGGGGGCCGGTCCCCGGCAGCGGACTCCGGGCCGTCCGCTCCTGCCGGATGGGCCGCCGGGCGACCCGTCCCGGCCGGGCCGGCCGGGTCCGCCGCAGCCGCACCCGTCGGCACCCCGGCGCGTGACGGGGCGATGAGCGCGGCGGGCGCGCCGCCGGCCGAGACAGCGGCGCTGGGGGCCGAGGCGACGGTCGCGGTGTCAGGCCGGGCCGGCACCGCATGCGGCCGGGGGCCGGGCGCGCCCACGTCGATGCGGGCCTGCGCGGCGGCGAGCAGCGCCGGGTCGTGGGTGGCGGCGATGACGGGCACCGTGCGGGCCACGGCGGCCA
>NZ_WWEQ01000075.1 GCF_009857845.1 Brevibacterium rongguiense
GCCCGGCCGCCGACGCCTCGGCGACGGCGCGCTGAGCCCGGCGGACCCGTGGGCGGGCCTCCGCGGCCGCCCACGGGAGCGCACATCCACTGAGCCCGCCACGGGCGCGGACACGGCCGGTGCAGGCGCGCCGGCCGTGTCCGTGCCCTATGAGACTCTTGACCCATGGCCTACACGTGCACCGCCTGCGGATACTCGAGCCCCAAATGGCTGGGCAAGTGCCCCCAGTGCGGCGAGTGGGGCACGCTCGAGGAGGGCTCCGGTGGGGCCACGGCCATCAAGACGAAGGCGGCCAAGCCCACCGCCGGGCGCCGCGCGAAGGCCATCACCGGCATCGACCCCGGCACGGCCGTCGCCCGGCCCACCGGCATCGGCGAGCTCGACCGGGTGCTCGGCGGCGGCCTCGTCCCCGGCGCCGTCGTGCTGCTGGCCGGCGAGCCCGGCGTCGGCAAGTCAACGCTGCTGCTCGACGTCGCGGCCCGCACCGCCCGAGGCGGCTCCACCGTCCTCTATGTGACGGGCGAGGAATCGGCGGGCCAGGTGCGCCTGCGCGCCCAGCGGATCGGGGCCCTCGAGGACCGCCTGCTGCTAGCCGCGGAGACGGACCTGGGCACGGTGCTCGGCCTCATCGAGGCCGAAGACCCGGACTTCCTCATCGTCGACTCCGTCCAGACCCTCTCCTCGACGCAGGTGGACGGGGTGCCCGGCGGCGTCACCCAGGTGCGCGAGGTCGCGGCCGCGCTCATCCGCGCGGCCAAGGACCGCGCGCTGCCCACGGTGCTCGTCGGCCACATCACGAAGGACGGCAGCGTCGCCGGACCCCGCCTGCTCGAGCACCTCGTGGACGTCGTGTGCTCGTTCGAGGGCGAGCGCCACTCGCGGCTGCGCCTGCTGCGCGCGGTGAAGAACCGGTTCGGCCCCACGGACGAGGTGGGCTGCTTCGACATGAACGAGGACGGCATCACGGGGCTCTCCGATCCCTCCGGACTGTTCCTCTCCCGGTCGAACTCGAAGGCGGCGGGCACGTGCCTGTCCGTGGCCCAAGAGGGCAGGCGGCCCATGGTCATCGAGGTGCAGTCGCTCGTCGACCAGGCGGGGGCCGGTGCGCCGCGGCGCACGGTCAGCGGCGTCGACGCCAGCCGCGTGTCCATGATCATCGCCGTCCTGTCCAAGCACACGGGCCTGGGCAAGCACGATGTGTTCGTGGCCACGGTGGGCGGGGTGAAGGTGGGCGAGCCCGCCAGCGACCTCGCCGTGTGCCTCGCCCTGGCCTCCGCCGCGGCGGACACCCCGCTCTACTCGCGCCTCGTGGCGATCGGGGAGATCAGCCTGTCCGGGGAGATCCGCCAGGTGCCGGGGGTTGGCCAGCGGCTGGCGGAGGCGGCGCGGCTGGGCGTGACGAACGCGGTCGTGGCGCGCGGGGCGCTGGAGAACGTGACGGTTCCCCCGGGCATGCGCGTGCGCGAATGCGACACGGTCCACGATGCGATTGCCGCGGTGCTGCCCGCCGGCGCCGAGCCGGAGGGCGGTGCGCCGGCCGCGGCGCCCGCCGGCTCCGGAGCCGCCTAGCGCACTGGCCACGGAGCCGCGTGGCCCGGCGGTGCCGGAGCGGCGCGGCGCGGCGGTATCGGAGGCGCCTGGCGCGGTGGGGCCGCGGGCTCAGTCCTTCTTCGTCGTGGCGCTCGCCGTGGGCTTCGCGTCGCCCTCGACGGTGAAGTCCGCGGCCTGGCTCTTGACCTTCCCGAGCTGCGTGATGAGCTGGTAGGTGCCGGGCTCGAGCGCATCGGCGGTCTTCTTGCACGTGTCGTCGGCGGGCACCATGTCCCAGGCGACGGTCGCCTTCTTCTCCGAGCCGGCCGCGAAGTTCTTCACGTCCTTCGCTCCCCCGGCGGCGCAGTACTGGCTCGCCCACACCGTCTTGCCATCGCGCTGGACGATGTAGTTCTGGGCGGCGGAGCCCACCTCGATCGAGCAGTCCTTGTCGTTGCCGTTCTTGACCGTCAGCTGCAGCTTGGCGCTGTCGCCCGCCTGGTAGGCCTTCTTGTCCGTCTTGGCGGTCACGGAGATCGAGTCGGCGGGGCAGCTGCCGCTCGCCTCGGCGTCCGTGGGGCCCGCCGCACTTTGGGTGGTTGCGGCGGCCGGGGCCGGTTCGTCGCCCCCGCCGGACTGGGCGGCCGGCTGCGCCCGGCCCCCGCTGAGCGCCTGCGCGAGCAGCACGATCCCGATGATGAAGAGGACGATGACGACCACCGCCAGCCCCAGGACCGTCAGGCGGCGCCTGCGGTAGACTTCCGCGGGCAGTCGGCGGTGCGCGGATAGGCCCCGCTGCCCGCCGGAATGGGGGGCTGCAGGCCTGCGATCGTACGTGGAAGGAGACATCGGTCCGAGCTTAGAGCGCGCAGCCGATACTTCACCCGATGACACACCGGACCGATGCCACCTCCCAGACTTCAGCCCGCGCGCAGCGTGCGCCGAGCCCGCCCGCGGCGGACCCGCGCACCCTGGCCGAGGTCCAGCGCGCGATCATCGCCTGGTTCGCGGACGCGGCCCGTGATCTGCCGTGGCGGCGGCCCGGCACGACGCCCTGGGGCGTGCTCGTCTCCGAGGTGATGTCCCAGCAGACCCCCATGTCCCGCGTGGCGCCCCGGTGGAGTGCGTGGATGGCCGCGTGGCCCGCGCCGGCCGATCTTGCCGCCGCCTCCCCCGCCGAGGTGCTGCTGGCCTGGGACTCCCTGGGCTATCCCCGCCGCGCGCTGCGGCTGCAGGAGTGCGCCCGCACCGTCGCGCGGGACTGGGGCGGCGAGCTGCCGCGCGACGAGGCCGCCCTCCTGGCCCTGCCGGGCGTGGGCGCGTACACCGCGGCCGCGGTCGCCTCGTTCGCCTACGGCCGGCGCACCGCGGTGCTCGACGTGAATGTGCGCCGGGTGCTCGGCCGCGTCTTCGCCGGCCGCGCGCACCCGTCCGCCGCGCTGTCGAAGGCCGAGGCGCGCTGGGCCGGAGCACTCGTGCCCGAGCGCGCCCACGTCGAGTTCAATGCCGGCGCCATGGAGCTCGGCGCCCTCGTGTGCACCTCCCGCTCCCCCGCGTGCGAGCGGTGCCCCGTTGCCGTGCACTGCGCGTGGCTGGCCGCAGGGCGGCCCGCGGACCCGGCCGCCCAGCAGAAGAGGGCGCAGGCCTGGGAGGGCACCGACCGCCAGCTGCGCGGGGCGATCATGCGCGTGCTGCGCGAGGCCCACGCAAGCGAAGCCGGCAGCGGTGCAGCCGGCACCGGTGCAGCGGGGAGCGCGCCTGCCGGCAGCAGCGACGCGCCGGGCGGTGCGAGCACCGGGGTGCCCGAGGCGCTGCTCACCGCTCCCACGGCCCAGTTGGATGCCGAGGCGCTCGACGGCCTCCCGAACCCGGTGCGCGCGGCCGTGCTGCGCGTGCGCGAGCTGGGCGACGGCGAGCGCGTGCAGCGCCTGGCCGGCGATCTCGTCTCCGATGGGCTCGCCGTGCGCGGCACGGCCGGGGAGCTGTGCCTGCCCTGACGCGGGGCAGCCGCCTCGGCACGGCACCGCCCTGCGCAGGCCCGCCGCGCACCCCGGCCGGGGTGTGCGCGCGGCCCGGCCCGCGCCTCGGGCACGGGGCGGTGAGGGCCCGTACCGCGGGCACGGCCGCGCGGGGCCGGTGTCTAGAGGTGCTTGAGCATCCGGGTGTTGCCCAGGGTGTTGGGCTTGACGCGGGCGAGGTCGAGGAACTCCGCGGTGCCCTCGTCGTGGGAGCGCAGGAGCTCGACGTAGACGTCCGGGGAGACGGGGGTGCCGGAGATCTCCGCGAACCCCAGTGAGCCGAAGAAGCGGGTCTCGAACGTCAGGCAGAACAGGCGCGTGACGCCGATCGCCCGGGCATCGGCGATGAGCTGCTCGATGAGCGCGCGGCCGATCCCGCGGCGCCGGTAGGTGGGGTCGGTGGCGACGGTGCGGGCCTCGGCGAGGTCGTCCCACAGCACGTGGAGGGCCGCGCAGCCCACGACCCGCTCGGAGCCATCGGGCAGCACGTCGACGACGAGCTGGTACTCCTGCAGGAACTCGTAGTAGTTGACCTGCTCCTTGGGCGTGAGGATGCGCTGCCGGATGAGGGGCTCGACGAGCGCGCGGATCTGCGCGACGTCCGCGGTGCGCGCCCGCCGCATGTGCAGGCCACTCGGGAGGCTGCGCAGGGAGAAGTGGGCGGCCGAGGCAGTCGAGCTGGCGTCCACGGGGCCACCGGGCGCTGCGGCGGCGGGAGCGCTGGCGGGCGTGGCATCGGGGGCTGACATGGGCACATACTCTCACGCACCCGTCGCTGCGGCAGGGGTGTCTGCGCCCGGGCACGCACAGGGGGCGGCGGACCCGTGTGGGTCCGCCGCCCCCTGCGGCTGTTCGGCTCGCGCGCCGGGGCCGGCCCGGCGCCCGGCCTCAGTCCTCCGTGTCGGCCGGGGCGCCGGCCTCGGCCGCGCCGAGTTCGGCCGCGCCGGCCGAGCCGGGGCCGGAGCCGCCGGACTCGGAGGCGGCCTGGTTGGCCAGCCCCGCCTCGGGGATCGCGCCCGAGGAGTCCTCGGACTCCTCGCTCGCGGCCCCCACCGTCACCGGGATCCGCTCGTCGTCCACGCCCTTGAACGTGAACACCGCGTCCTGCCCGGAGCCCTCGACGTCGACGTAGACCGTCTGGCCGGAGTGCAGCTCGTTGAACAGGATCCGCTCGGAGAGCTGGTCCTCGATGTCGTGCTGGATGGTCCGGCGCAGCGGGCGGGCGCCCAGCACCGGATCGTAGCCGCGGTCGGCCAGCGCGTCCTTGGCCCCCTGGGTCAGCTCGATGCGCATCGCCTGATCGGCCATCCGCTCGTCGAGCCGCTTGACGAAGAGGTCGACGATCTTGATGATCTCCGGCTTCGCCAGCTGCGGGAAGACGATCGTGTCGTCCACGCGGTTGAGGAACTCGGGGCGGAAGTGCTGCTTGAGCTCCTCGTTGACCCGCTGCTTCATGCGCTCGTAGCTGGTCTCCGAATCGCCCTCGACCTGGAAGCCCATGGGCGTGCCGCGGTTGATGTCGCGGGTGCCCAGGTTCGTGGTCATGATGATGATGGTGTTCTTGAAGTCCACCTCACGGCCCTGCGAATCGGTCAGGCGACCGTCCTCGAGGATCTGCAGCAGCGAGTTGAAGATGTCCGCGTGGGCCTTCTCCACCTCGTCGAAGAGCACGACGGAGAACGGCTTGCGGCGCACCTTCTCCGTGAGCTGGCCGCCCTCCTCGTAGCCCACGTAGCCGGGGGGCGAGCCGAAGAGGCGGGAGACGGTGTGCTTCTCCGAGTACTCGCTCATGTCGAGGGAGATGAGCGCGTCCTCGTCGCCGAACAGGAACTCCGCGAGCGCCTTCGCGAGCTCCGTCTTGCCCACGCCCGTGGGCCCGGCGAAGATGAACGAGCCCGACGGCCGCTTGGGGTCCTTGAGGCCGGCGCGCGTGCGGCGGATCGCCCGGGAGATCTGCTTGACCGCATCCTCCTGGCCGATGATCCGCTTGTGCAGCTCGTCCTCCATCCGCAGCAGGCGCGAGGACTCCTCCTCGGTGAGCTTGAAGATCGGGATGCCCGTCGAGGACGCGAGCACATCGGCGATGAGCTCCTCGTCGACGATCGCGGCACCGGACTTGGTGCCGGTGCGCCAGGCCTTCTCCGCCTCCTCCTTCTGCTCCGTCAGCGTCATCTCCGCCTTGCGCTCCTCGGCGGCGAGCTCGAAGTCCTGCTTGTCGATCGCGGCCTCCTTGCGGTGGCGCGCGTCGAGGATCTTCTCCTCGTACTCCTTGATCTCCGGCGGAGCGGACAGCCGCGAGATGCGCAGCTTCGCGCCCGCCTCGTCGATGAGGTCGATCGCCTTGTCCGGCAGGAACCGGTCGTTGATGTAGCGGTCGGAGAGGTTGACGGCGGCGGCGACCGCGGCGTCCGTGATCGTCACCTTGTGGTGCGATTCGTACTGGTCGCGCAGCCCCTTGAGGATCTCGATGGCATCCGCCGCGGACGGCTCCGGGACCTGGATGGGCTGGAAGCGGCGCTCCAGCGCGGCGTCCTTCTCGATGTTCTTGCGGTACTCATCGAGCGTCGTGGCGCCGATCGTCTGCAGCTCGCCGCGGGCCAGCATGGGCTTGAGGATCGAGGCCGCGTCGATCGCGCCCTCGGCAGCGCCGGCGCCCACGAGCGTGTGGATCTCGTCGATGAAGAGGATGATGTCCCCGCGCGTGCGGATCTCCTTGAGCACCTTCTTCAGGCGCTCCTCGAAGTCGCCGCGGTAGCGCGAGCCCGCGACCAGCGAGCCCAGGTCGAGCGTGTAGAGCTGCTTGTCCTTGAGCGTCTCCGGGACCTCGTTGGCGACGATCTTGCGCGCCAGGCCCTCGACGACGGCGGTCTTGCCGACGCCGGGCTCGCCGATGAGAACCGGGTTGTTCTTCGTCCGGCGCGAGAGCACCTGCATGACGCGCTCCATCTGGAGCTCGCGGCCGACGACGGGGTCGAGGTCGCCCTCGCGCGCCGCCGCGGTGAGGTTGCGGCCGAACTGGTCGAGGACGAGCGAGCCCGACGGCGTGCCCTCCTCGCGGGCGCCGGTCGAGGCCGGCTCCTTGCCCTGGTAGCCGGAGATCAGCTTGATGACCTCCTGGCGGACCCGGGAGAGGTCCGCGCCGAGCTTGACGAGGACCTGGGCGGCGACGCCCTCGCCCTCGCGGATGAGGCCGAGCAGGATGTGCTCGGTGCCGATGTAGGTGTGGCCCAGCTGCAGCGCCTCGCGCAGGCTGAGCTCGAGGACCTTCTTGGCCCTCGGGGTGAACGGGATGTGGCCACTGGGGGCCTGCTGGCCCTGGCCGATGATCTCGGTGACCTGCTCGCGCACCTGCTCGAGGGAGATTCCCATTCCCTCCAGAGCCTTGGCCGCGATGCCCTCGCCCTCGTGGATGAGGCCGAGCAGGATGTGCTCGGTGCCGATGTAGTTGTGCTTGAGGAGCTTGGCCTCCTCCTGCGCCAGTACGACGACGCGTCGGGCACGATCCGTGAACCGCTCGAACATTTGCCCTCCTGATGGCTGAAGATTTCTAGCACCATAACCAGGCGGATGGGCGTTTTATTGCAGTTTCGCCATCAGCCGAAAGCGTTCGGCTGATGGCGAAAACACGGTGCGGAGGAGCCCCCGGCCACCCCGTCCTGCGGGGCGGCCCGAGGTGCGGGAATCAGTTCTGGTGAGCTGCCCGGTAGGCCTCGACGATGGGGTAGGAGATGCGCCCGCGGTCGGACACGTCGTAGCCGTTGGCCTTGGCCCACGTGCGGATCTTCGCGGTGACCTTCGAGGAGTTCGCGCCCCCGCCCGCCGAGCGGCGCACGGTGCGCCCGCCGCCGGCCACGCGGCGGGCCTTGGCCGTGTAGGGGGCCAGGGCGGCGCGCAGCTTCTCCGCGTTCTTGCTGGAGAGCTCGATCTCGTAGGCGGTCTGGTCGAGCGCGAAGCTCACCGTCTCCGCCGCGTCCGTGCCGTCGATGTCGTCAGTCAGGACGACCTTCGTCTCTCGTGCCATGGGTTCCTCCAGGGGTCTCGGTGCTGGCCTGCTCGACGGCCGCGGGCGGTGCCGCATCCCCGGCGCGAGCATGCGGCTCGCGCTCATCGAGCTGTGCGTAATAGCGGTCCATTTCCCTGCGCTCCGTGGAATCGGCCCGCAGTATTGCGCGCAGCACATACCAGAAGAGAAGGCCCACGACGAGCGACGGGAGCAGGACTTTGACGTATTCCACTGCCTTACCCTAACGCATTGACAATAAGTGCGGATTGAGGAGATTGTCAGTCTTCAATGGGCTTCACGAGCGGGAAGAGAATCGTTTCCCGCACGCCCAGTCCCGTGATTGCCATGAGCAGCCGGTCAATGCCCATGCCCATTCCCCCGCTGGGCGGCATTCCGAATTCCATCGCCGTGAGGAAGTCCTCGTCCAGGCGCATGGCCTCGTCGTCCCCGGAGGCCGCGTCGCGGGCCTGCGCGGCGAAGCGCTCGCGCTGGATGACGGGGTCCACGAGCTCGGAGTAGCCGGTGCCCAGCTCGAAGCCGCGCACGTAGAGGTCCCACTTCTCCACGACGCCGGGGCGGTCCCGGTGCTCGCGGGTGAGCGGGGAGGTGTCGAGGGGGAAGTCGGTGACGAACGTGGGCGCCCACAGCTCCTCGCTGTGGAAGTGCTCCCACAGCTCCTCCACGTACTTGCCGTGGGAGCGGAAGACCCCGCCCAGGTCCGCGCCGTGGCGCTCGGCGATCTCCTCGAGCTCCTCCACCGTGGTCTCCGGGGTGACGCGCACCCCGGATTTCTCGGACAGCGAATCGTACATGCTCATGACGGCCCATTCGCCGCCGAAATCGTATTCCGTGCCGTCGGCCAGTGTGACGAGTGTGGATCCGGTGGCCTCGCGCGCCGCATTCTGGATGAGCTCTTTTGTGAGCGCGCCGATTGAGCGGTAATCGCCGTATGCCTGATACGCCTCGACCATGGCGAATTCCGGGGAGTGGGTGGAATCGGCGCCCTCATTGCGGAAATTACGGTTGATCTCGTAGACGTTTTCCAAACCGCCCACGACGGCCCGCTTGAGGTAGAGCTCCGGGGCGATGCGGAGGAAGACCTCCATGTCGAACGCATTGATGTGCGTGGAGAACGGGCGGGCCGCGGCCCCGGAAGGGATGGTCTGGAGCATGGGCGTCTCGAGCTCCATGAAGCCCGCTCGCGCGAAGGTCGCGCGCAGGGAGGCCATGACCGCCGCGCGCACGCGCACGGTCTCGCGCGCCTCGGGCCGGGTGATGAGGTCGACGTAGCGCTGGCGCACGCGGGTCTCCTCGTTGAGCTCGGTGTGCAGCGCGGGCAGCGGGCGCAGGGCCTTGGCGGCGAAGGCCCACTCATCGGCCATGACGGACAGCTCGCCGCGCTTGGACATGATGACGCGCCCGTGGAGGAACACGTGGTCGCCCAGGTCGACGTCGGCCTTCCAGGCGTCCAGGCGCTCCTGGCCCACCTCGGCCAGGGAGAGCATGCCCTGGATCCGCGTGCCCTCACCGGCCTGGAGCGTGACGAAGCACAGCTTGCCGGTGTTGCGCTGGAAGACGACGCGGCCCGCGATGCCCACGACATCGTCCGTCTCCTCGCCTGCCTCCAGGTCCGGGTGGTCGGCGCGGACCTGGGCGATCGTGTGCGTGCGCGCCACCGCGACCGGGTACGCCTCGGTGCCGGCGGCGAGCAGGCGGGCGCGCTTGTCCTTGCGGATGCGCAGCTGCTCGGGGTCGAGGTGGTCGTCTTCGGGCGCGGCGGGGCCGGGGGCGGCGTTCTCGGGCATGGCCTCAGACTACCGCCAGCGACCCCGCCGCCCGGAATCACGCCGGGGCGGGCGCGCACACCGGCACCGAGGCCTCGCACCGGCACCGAGGCGCGGGCGGCCCGCCGCGGCGGCGGGTGGGGCTCACTCGAGCGCGTCGACGATGCGCGCGGCGGTGGCCGCGTCGATCGTCCCGTTGGCCAGGGCACGGCCGGCCGTGGCGCGGGCCAGCGCCGCGTAGGCCGTGCGAATCTCCGGGGTGCCAGCGCTGAGCGCGTACTCGTCGAGGGCGGCGAGGTGGGCGCGCACCGTCTCCACGTCCCCGCGGCTGACCGGGCCCGTGAGCGCGGCCGGGCCGGACTGGAGGGTGTTGGCGACGCTGGCCTCGACGAGGGCGCGCAGCACGCGGGCGGGGTCTTCGATGCCCACGGAGGCCAGGAGCTCGAGGGCCTGGGAGAGCACGACGACGGTGTGGTTGGCCGCGTGGGCGATGGCCGCGTGGTAGAGCGCGCGGTCGGCCTCGGCCACGAGGACGGGCTCGGCGCCGATCTCGACGACCAGGGCCTGCCCGATCGGCAGGACGGCCTTCGCCCCGGTCACGGCGATCGTCGCCTGGCGCAGGCGCGGCAGGTCCATGCTCGTGCCGGTGAAGGACAGCGAGGGGTGCAGCGCGAGCACGATGGCACCGGCCGCGGCCGCCGGCGCCAGCACCTCGGTGCCGAAGCGGCCAGCGCAGTGGAGGACGATCTGGCCGGGCTTGAACCGCCCCAGCCGGGCGAGTCCCGCGACGAGCTCGGCGAGGACATCGTCCTTGACGGTGAAGAGGACGAGCTCGGCGCGCTCGACCACGGTCTCGATGTCGAGGACCGGGACGCCGGGCAGCATCGCCTCGGCGCGGTCGAGGCTCGCCTCCGAGGTGGCGGTGGTGCCGACGATCGCATGGCCCGCAGCGCGCAGCGCGCTGCCGAGCACGGCGCCCACCCGGCCGGTGCCGATGATGCCGATGCCCAGCCGGGTCTCATCCTCGTGGTTCATGGCCCGTCCTCCCTGTTCCTGGCTGTGTTCCTGCCTGTCCTGTGCCCCTCGGCCGCCTGTGCCCCGCCGACTGCACCTGCCCGTCGGCCGCCCCGTGCATCGTCGACCGCCCAGCGCACCTCGGCTGCCCCGCGCACCTCGGCCGCCCCGCGCACCTCGACTGGCCCGCATCCGCGGCGGCCCACTGCCTCGCGCGGGCGCGGCGGCTCATCCGGCGTCCATGGCCGCGCGCGCCCGCCGGGTGATGTCCGCGAGTTCGAAGAGCAGCTCCCTGGCCTCGGCCTCCCCCAGGTGCGGCAGCACGGGGGCGACCGGCCCCGCCGTCGAGTGCAGGCCGAGCGAGGACAGGCCGAGCGCGCGCTGCAGCGGGCCGGTGCGCTGGCCCAGCGACTGCACGCGGGCGTGGGGGACGCACACGATCCGCCGGCCCAGGGCGCCGCGGCGGATGACCGTCATCGTCTGGGTGACGAGCCGCGCACTGGCGCGGAAGGTCAGCGGGTCGAGCCACCGCGAGCGCCGCGGCTGATGGGAGAAGAGCGGGGCGGCGGGGGTGACCGGCGCGCCGCCGGCACCGGAGAGCATCGCCTGGCGCAGGACGTCGCCCCCGGCCACGGGGCTGCCGTTCGCCGCGTGCAGGCGCTGGGTGCCGGGATCCGGCAGCACGAGGCCCAGCAGCGTGAGCGCCTGGTTGAGCGTGCCCACGGGCAGCAGCACGCTGCTCCCGGACTCGCCGTCCTCGCCGGCGGTCGCGATGTTGAAGTCGATGCACCACCAGCCGGCGGGCCGCCAGAGCAGGCCCTGGCGCAGCCGGACGGTCTGGATCCGGTCGAGCGGGATGACGCGCCGGGTGGTCGACAGGAGGCCGCGGGTGATGACGAGCCCGTCGGGGCTCAGCGCCACGGAGAAGTTCGCCAGGCCCAGCGCCCCCTTGGTGTAGCCGAACAGGGCCGCGCAGACGGGGAACGCCCCGGCGAACAGGATGCCCACCCCGGCGCCGGGGCCCTCGAGGGCGAAGACGACGGTGCTCGCGATGAGCGCGCCGACGAGCGCGAGGACCAGGATGACCATGCCGACGGAGAGCGCGCGCGCCAGCAGCACCCGGTGCAGCGGCACGCGGACGATCCTGCCCTGGGCGTCGATGCTCGGATCGACGGTGTACGGCGCCACGGCATCGCCCAGGGTGGCCGCCGCATCGTCGAGGACGGAGTGGGCCGTGCCGCGCAGCGCCGCGAGCACGCGCAGGCCGCGCGGGGCGCCGTCATCACCGGGGACCTCTCCGGCGAGCA
>NZ_WWEQ01000076.1 GCF_009857845.1 Brevibacterium rongguiense
TACCACCGCCGCCGGCGTCAGGCCCGCCTGGGCCGATTGACCCCCATCGAATACGAGACCATCATGAACCCGACCGTCACCCTGGCGGCCTAAACCAAGCTGACACCTGATCGTGCATCAGTCCCCTCGGTGGAGCCTGCGGCCGTTTCATTGAAGCTCATGGTTGCACCGCGCGTCGCGGGGAACGGCCCGATCTGCTTGTCCTGGAGACCCGTCGCGGTGCCTGTGGTCGTTGTGTTCGCCACTTCCGTCGTGCTGGAGGGTGTGCGCCCGCTGAAGAGCCCGAGTCGGAACTGGTCACTTGTACTCGCTCGAGCCGCGACGTCCTTCTGTACCGTGATGGTCGGCGGTGAGGCGCAAGAGGCAAGGTCCCACGAGCTGGAGAGTTTGTTCGTCACGGTGGTTCTGTCTGTCCCGTTCGGCATCTCGAGGCGCTGGAGTTCACTGGTCTGACCGAGGTAACCGCGGCCATCGGAGTCAAACGCGACTCCGTTCATGCTCGTCGCTGTTGCGACGTCGTTGGTGACGGAAGCCGCGAGCTCTCCGCCATCCGCCGCTGCGAGCGTTAAGGCCTTGACCGCGTAGATTTCCGAGGAGCTGCCGACGCCGCGCATGACGAACATGTTGCCCTGGGTATCGAAGGCGAGGTCACCGTTCTGGGAGGCATTGGAACCGGTCGCCTTCGTTGCTACAAACCCGAGGTACGAAAATCTTTTCGTTCGCGGCTGGTATTCGTATAGCTGGAACTTCTTGCCGTTATTCGTAAATCCCCCGAAGAGGAAACTGCCGGTTTTGAGGTTGACCGCTCCGGCAACGAGATTGGCGTCGAGGCCCTGCGGGGAGGCATCGTATGAGTCGCCTGTGTTTGTCCACCTCTCGCTGCCCGGGTCGTAGGTATAGATAAGCGCTTTCGTGAGGGCTGACCCGCGGCCGTTTGTGCTGCGTTCGTAGGCGTACACGGAGGATCCGCCCTCCCCAATACCCAAGCCATTGAACTGTGAAACACCACTTGCAGCCGTGCCTATCGTGCTGACCGCCGGGTTAGCGCCAGGCGAGAACTTCTGCAGCTGCCCTTTGTCTCCGAGGGCGTAAATGGAGTTGTTTGTGCAGTCGAGGCGACCGGCTGCTATCGCAGGCGTCATCGTGAGAAGCGGCGTCACGCCGAGCAGTGTGAGCAGGAGCACGGCGGTAGCGGCGAGTAGCCTGCGCAGCCGCGTGGACTGAGGTCTCGCGCAGGTGGCGTGCAGGAGCGGGCGGCGCACCGGGCCGCGGTGGGGTGACGTCATTGTCGTCCCTCGGTCGAGAGCGGAAGCTTCACTCCGCGAGAGGAAGGCCGCAGATCGTATCTAACGAGAAACGTACACCGGTTCATACCCGGTTTCGGATGAATCAGTGTGAAAATTTCCGCAAACGTCGACGGCCCCGAATCGGAGAAGCCGATTCGGGGCCGTCAGTGCAGGTCGGGCTGGGTTCGAGCTTCGACACGACCGGGCGCGTGACGAGGCGGAGTTCAGCGCTGGGCGGGCGCGAGCACCGTGAACGCCGCGTTGTGGGTGTCGATGAACCGGCCCACGCGTCCCCGCGGGGACGCGGCGGGCTCGGCGAGGAGGGCACCGCCGAGCGCTTCGACGCGCGCGGCCGTGGCATCGACGTCGGCAACCTGGATGTAGGACTCCCAGTGACCGGGGATCTCGCTGGCGCTGATGTCGGCCATCCCGCCCAGCAGCTCGCCGCCCGCGGAGAACGTCTCATACCCGGGGCCCGCGGCGGGATCGGCGGCGAAGTCCCAGCCGAATACCGTCGAGTAGAAGGCGGAGGCCGCCGGGTCCTTCGTGTGCAGCTCGTACCAGCACGTGGCGCCGTCGACGCCTACCGCGCCGAAGCCGCGGTCATCGTCATAGGCGAGCGCGCCGAACGCCGTCCCGGCGGCATCGGCGACGAGCGCCACGGAGGCGTGCTCGTCGAAGTCGGGGATCGCCATCATTGCTGTGCCGCCGGCCTCCTCGACGTCCTCGAGGAACGCCGTGAGCTCGGCGACCTTGAAGTACAGCGACCAGAAGCCCGGCTGCCCGGCGGGCGCCTGCTCCGGCTGCGGGCTGATCCCGGCCACCGGCGCACCGCCGACGAGGGCCCGCACCCCGAAGCCCATCGGGCCGGGGGATGCGAACTCCCACCCGAACAGCCCGCCGTAGAACTCCTGCGCTGCGGTGAGGTCGGGTGAGCTGAGCTCGGCCCAGCACGGCTTCGTATTCGCGTTCACGGTGTCTCCTCGGCTCGGATGAGCGCGCACCGCGCTCGACCCCATTCTCGCAGGTCCGTTCCGCACCGGGTGCGGCGCGTACCGGCTCCGGGGGACCATGCCGGGCCAGTCGAACGCCCGGCGCGGCGGCGTCGCGCGTTGTACAGCCGACAGCCCCACGGCTGACAGCCCCGCGGCCGTGAGCCCGGCAGCCGTCAGCCCGGCAGCCGGCCACTCCGCGGCCGAACGCCCCGCCACCGACCGCCCCGCAGCCGATCATCCTGCGGCCGGCCGCCGTGCGAGGCCGCTCAGCCGCCCGCGTGCACGTAGTCGCCGATCCCGGCGACGATCGCCGTGGCGTAGCGCTTCTGGCCCGCCTTCGTGCGCATGAGCGCGGCCTCGGAGGGGTTGTTCATCTCCGCGCACTCGACGAGTGCGGTCGGCACGGAGGAGTTCATGAGGCCGGCGAGGTCTGTGCGTTCGTTGAGCCCGTCCGAGCCATAGCCCGCGCGGTTGACGGGGAAGCCCTGGTCCTTGAGCTGCGCGACGAGGTCCTTGCCCAGCCGCTTGGACGCGGCCACCTCGGGCCCCTTGGGCGCGATGATGACCCCGAAGCCCTTGGCCGAGCGGCTCTCCGTGCCGTTGGCGTGGATGCTCACGAGCAGGTCCGCGCCCTTCTCCTTCGCGAACGTCCCGCGCTCGTCCACGCACGGGCCCACGCCCTTGTCCGAGGTACGCGACATGACCACGGTGGCGCCGGCGGCCTCGAGCTGCTTCTTCGCCGCCTTGCCCACGGCCCACGTGAAGGCGTGCTCCTCATAGCCGTCCTGGGTGGCGGTGCCGGTCGTGTTGCACGCCTTCGTGCCGCCGTTGCCGTCCGGGACCTGCTTGTTGATCGCGGAGAGGTGCGAGGCATTGCCCCCGTTGTGCCCGGGGTCCAGGGCGATTGTCGTGCCCTCGAGTGCACCCTCCGCGATGCCCGCCGAGGCATCCTTCGCCTCGGTGGGCCGCGCCGACGCCGAGGCGCCCGCCGTGCTGGCCGCGCCCGCGGAGGCGGCGCTGTGCTCGGGGCGCAGGGTGCTACTGCGCGGTGAGGGGGGACCGTCGCCCGCGGACTGGGCGCCGCAGCCCACGAGGATGAGCGGGCAGGCAAGGAGCGCCAGGGAGCGCAGGAGAGGGTGGGCCATGGCCCCAGTATGTCCCATCCTCCGCAATCCGGCGGGTCGTGCCCGGCTGCGCGCACCGGCGGGCCGTGCCCGATGCCGGTGTCGCGCCCCGCGCCCCGCCCGCGCGCTCCGGCCCGGCTCCGAGTGTGCCCCGCTCGCACGCGCTGGCCCGGGGCGGTCCCCGGGGCAATCCGTGCCCCACCGACCGCACCTCATCGAATCGAACACGGGTACGTCAGCATCCCCGACCGGGTGAGGACAGGACTCCGTCGGGCGCCGGAAATCGCGGGCCGCCCCGGCGCGGCAGCGCGCGCCGCGGCGGCGCTGTTCTAAAATCGACGGGGTCGGCCGGCGAGTGCCCGGCGGGCAGCGAAGGGAGCCACGTGGCGGCGAAGAAGGCAGGCGGCGAGGACTACGGCGCGCACCAGCTGCAGGTGCTCGAGGGCCTCGAGGCGGTGCGCAAGCGCCCCGGCATGTACATCGGATCGACCGACTCCCGCGGCCTCATGCACTGCCTGTGGGAGATCATCGACAACTCCGTCGACGAGGCGCTGGCCGGCCACGGCACGGACATCGCCGTGACGCTCCACGCCGACGGCTCCGTGGCCGTCGCCGATGACGGCCGCGGCATCCCGGTCGACATCGAGCCTAAGACCGGGCTGACCGGCGTCGAGGTCGTCATGACGAAGCTGCACGCCGGCGGCAAGTTCGGCGGCGGGTCCTACCAGGCCGTGGGCGGCCTGCACGGGGTGGGCGCCTCCGTCGTCAACGCGCTGTCCGCCCGGCTCGACGTCGAGGTCACCCGCGCCGGGAAGGTCCACCGCATGTCCTTCCAGCGCGGCAAGCCCGGCCGCTTCGACGACGACGGCGGCGAGCCCTCGCCCGACAGCCCGTTCACCCCCTTCACCACGGCCAGCGAGCTCGACATCGTGGGCAAGGCCAAGCGCGGGGTGACCGGCACCCGAGTGCGCTACTGGGCCGATTCGCAGATCTTCATCAAGGACGCCCGGTTCGACGACGCCTCGCTCGTCGACCGCGCCCGCCAGACCGCATTCCTCGTGCCCGGCCTGGGGATCTCCGTGCGCGACCTGCGCGGCCTGGCCCGTGATGAGACGGGTGCCCCGATCGCGGAGAAGCTCGACGAATTCCGGTTCGACGGGGGGATCTCCGCCTTCGTCGAGCACCTGGCCATGGACGCCGGACTCACCGACGTGTGGCGCCTGGCCGGCGAGGGCACGTTCACGGAGACGGTCCCGATCCTCGACGACCACGGCCACATGGTCTCCACGGAGGTCGCGCGCGACGTCGCCGTCGACATCGCCGTGCGGTGGGGGACCGGCTACGACACGCGGGTGAAGAGCTTCGTCAATATCATTGCCACGCCCAAGGGCGGCACCCACCTCACCGGCTTCGAGCAGGCCCTGCTCAAGACGCTGCGCAAGCAGGTGGAGGCCAATGCGCGCAAGCTCAAGGCGGGCAAGGACAAGCTCGAGAAGGACGATGTGCTCGCCGGGCTGACGGCCGTCGTCACGGTCAAGCTCGCCGAGCCCCAGTTCGAGGGCCAGACGAAGGAGGTGCTCGGCACCCCCGCCGTGCGCCAGATCGTCGCGAAGACGGTCGAGCGCGAGCTCACCGCGCTCCTCGAATCGCAGAAGCGCCCGGTGAAGGCGCAGGCCGCCACGCTGCTGGAGAAGGTCGTCTCGGAGATGAAGTCGCGCATCTCCGCGCGCACCCACAAGGAGAACCAGCGCCGCAAGACCGCGCTCGAGTCCTCCTCGCTGCCGGCCAAGCTCTACGACTGCCGCAAGGGCGATGTCGAGCACTCGGAGCTGTTCATCGTCGAGGGCGACTCCGCCATGGGCACCGCGAAGGCCGCCCGGGATGCCGACTTCCAGGCGCTCTTCCCCATCCGCGGCAAGATCCTCAACGTCCAGAAGGCATCGGTTGCGGACATGCTGGCCAACGCCGAGTGTGCGGCGCTCACCCAGGTGATCGGGGCCGGCTCCGGGCGCAGCTTCGACCTCGACGCCGCCCGCTATGGCAAGATCATCATCATGACGGACGCGGACGTGGACGGTGCGCACATCCGCACGCTCCTCCTCACGCTGTTCTTCCGCTACATGCGCCCGCTCGTCGAGGCCGGGCGCGTCTTTTCCGCCGTCCCGCCGCTGCACCGTGTGGAGATCATCAACCGCGGCAAGCCCAACGAGGTCGTCTACACCTACTCGGAGGCCGAGCTCCACCAGCTCGTCCGCAGGCTCGAGAAGGGCAAGCGGGGATACACGACCCCGCAGCGCTACAAGGGCCTCGGGGAGATGGACGCGGACCAGCTCGCGGAGACGACGATGGACCCCGAGCACCGGCTCCTGCGCCGGGCCACGATGGCCGACCTCGAGGCCGCGGACCGCACGTTCAACCTGCTCATGGGCTCCGATGTCGCGCCGCGCAAGGAGTTCCTCATCTCCGGCGCCGCCGTCCTCGACGCGGAGCGCATCGACGCTTAAACCGCACCGCGCCCGAGGCGCCGGCCGGCACCCACGCCGCGCCCGCGCCTCGGGCACGGCGTGGGTGCCGTCAGCCCAGCCGGCTCAGCCGGACCCGCGTGAGCGCCTCGTTCGACTCGCCCGGGTGGATGCCCGCGCTCGTGGCGATAGCGGAGGCCAGCGCCTCGGGGCCTGCCTCGCGGACCGCCGCATCGTCGGCCATGAACTCGATGAGCGCGGACACGGCGGAGAGCGCGCGCGCCGTTGCGGGCAGGAAGGGCAGCGCCCGGTGCCAGGCGGCGAACGGGATGACGAAGAGCTGGTGGTGGTAGCGCAGGTGGGCGGACTCGTGGGCGATGACGGCGCGGCGCTCGGGCTCGCTCAGCGCCGCGATGAGCCCCGTGGAGAGCACGGTGGTGCCCGGCGCCCCGGTGCCGCGGGCGGCGGCGCCCGGCACGCAGTAGGCTAGCGGCACCTCGGAGGGCAGGAGCCGCGTCCCGGGATCGGCCTGGGAGGGGCTCGTCAGCAGCTCCACGAGCGCCACATGGCGCCGGCGGGCGCGCTGGGCGCGCACGTACTGGGCGACGAGGCACCACAGCAGTCGCGCGAGCATGACGAGCGCGGCCACGAGCAGCGCCCACTGCCACCACGCCAGGGGTCCTGCGCCGCTGCGCTGCGGATCGCCGGCGGCCAGCCTGAGGGCGTGCAGGCTGGGCACGAGGGCCAGCAGGGTGATCGCCCCGACGAGTGACAGGCCGCCGGCCAGCCCAAGGCCCTGCCAGAGGGCCATGAGCACGGTGGGGGAGCGGGCGAGCGTCGCCCGCGCCATCGCCTCGGGAATGGGCCAGGCGAGCACGAGGGCCACGAGGGCAAGGCAGAGGCCCAGGATGAAGAGGGTGAGCACGGCGCGGACCTGCCGCCTGCCTCAGGAGGCGCGCTGGGCGCCGAGGAGGCTGGAGAGGAACGCGGTGTCGGATTCCGAGACGGTGCCGACGAAGCGCGCGAGCACGGCCTGGCGGTCGGACGCCTGGTCGAGGACCTCGGTCATCATGTCGACCATGTGGTCCTCGCGGGTGGAGGTGGGCACGTAGCGGTGGGGCCGGGTGGACCGGTCGCGGCTGACGAACCCCTTCTTCTCCAGGCGGGTGAGGACGGTGTGGACGGTGGTGAGGGCGAGATCGCGCGCGGCGAGGCCGTCGCGCAGATCCGCGGCGGTCATGCCGTCGCCGCTGGTCCACAGCGCGTTCATCACGCTGCGCTCGAGTTCACCCAGAGTTCCCACGCTGTCCGTATCCCTTCGCGGCCGCCCACGGCGGGCGGCTCCACTGCCATCATACTTCTACACCGCGTAGATTATCGCAACACAAGCATGTGCGAATCCGGGGAGTCTGGGCCCCCGGGGCGCCCGATCCCGACATGTGGGACGGCTAGGACGCTGGCGTGGACGGGTGCCGCCTGGGAGAGCCTCCCGTGCTCGCTGGGAGTATTCTACGAAGTGTAGAAATGAGGTCCCGCGGAGTCGACCGGCGCCGGCGGGCACAAGCGAGGAGGAACTCGTGGATCCCGTACTCGTCGGGCGGTGGCAGTTCGGCATCACCACCGTCTACCACTTCTGGATGGTCCCGCTCACGCTCGGCCTGGGCCTGCTCGTGGCCATCCTGCAGACCGTGTACAACCGCACCGGCAACGACGTGTGGCTGCGCGCCACGAAGTTCTGGGGCAAGCTCTACCTCATCAACTTCATCATGGGCGTGGCCACCGGCATCGTCCAGGAGTTCCAGTTCGGCATGGCGTGGTCGGAGTACTCCCGCTACGTCGGCGACGTCTTCGGCGCCCCCCTCGCCATGGAGGCGCTCATCGCCTTCTTCCTCGAGTCCGTCTTCCTGGGCCTGTGGATCTTCGGCTGGGGCCGGCTCAACCGCAAGCTGCACCTGGGCGTGCTCTGGGCCGCCGTCATCGGCTCCTGGATCTCCGCCTTCTTCATCATCGCCGCGAACTCCTGGATGCAGCACCCCGTGGGCGTCGAGGTGATCGACGGCCGGCCCAAGCTCGTCGACATCTGGGCGGTGCTCGGCAACAACACCGCGATCGCCGCGTACTTCCACACGCTCTCCGGCGCCGTCGCCGTGGGCGCCGCGTTCATGCTCGGCATCGCCTGGTACCACCTGTGGCGCCGCAGGAAGGACGGGATCGACACCGTCGACGACCTCGGCCGCGTGGTCGTGGGCGAGGCCCCGGAGATCCCCGGCCGCGACCGGACCGACCACACGGTGTGGCTGCGCTCCCTGCGCATCGGCGCCTGGGCGGCCATCTTCGCCTTCGCCGCCGTTGCGCTGACCGGCGACATCCAGGCCAAGCTCATGTACGTCCAGCAGCCCATGAAGATGGCCTCAGCGGAGGCGGCCTGCCACACCGGCAACCAGTTCTCCGTGCTCACCGTGGGCGACCTCAGCTCGAACAACTGCAAGGACGTCCACCCGGTCATCGAGATCCCCGGGCTCCTGTCGTTCCTGGCCAAGGGCAACTTCACCGAGGACGTCCCCGGCGTCCAGCCGCTCGTCCCGCAGTACCAGGAGAAGTACGGTCAGACCTACCCGGACGACGAGGCGGCGGGCATCCACGCCGGCCAGCAGATCAACTACCAGCCGCTCATGATCGTCACCTACTGGGGCTTCCGCCTCATGATCGGCTTCGGCGTGCTCTCCGCCGCCGCGGCGGCCTACGCGCTGTGGGCCACCCGCAAGGGCACGGTCCCGCGCAGCGCGTTCCTGTCCAAGCTCGCCCTGTGGGGCATCACCGCGCCCTTCATCGCGAACTCCGCCGGCTGGGTCTTCACGGAGATGGGCCGCCAGCCCTTCGTCGTGGCGCCCAACCCGGACGCCTCCGGCATCGACGGCGTCTACCTCTACACGGCCGCAGCGAGCTCGCCGTCCGTGTCCGCCGGGGAGATGCTCTTCTCGCTCATCACCCTGACCCTCCTCTACGGAGTGCTCATGGTCTTCGAGCTGCTCCTGCTCATCCGCTTCGTGCGCGGCGGCGTGGCCTCGGCCATGCCGGAGCTCGACCACCAGAACTACAAGCCCACGGTGTCGTCGGACCACGACGACGTCCTGTCCTTCGCCTACTGAGGAGCCCGCGATGTCCGACGCACTTCCGACCATCTGGTTCATCCTCATCGCCGTCCTGTGGCTCGGCTACCTCTTCCTCGAGGGATTCGACCTGGGCGTGGGCACCCTGCTCAAGGGGTTCGCCAAGAACGAGCAGGAGCGCCGCCTGCTCATCAACACGATCGGCCCCGTCTGGGACGGCAACGAGGTGTGGCTGCTCACCGCGGGCGGCGCCACCTTCGCGGCGTTCCCCCTGTGGTACGCCTCGCTGTTCTCCGCGCTCTACCTCCCGCTCACGCTCGCGCTCGTCGCGCTGATCCTGCGCGCCATCGCGATCGAGTACCGCGGCAAGGGTCACACGGACCGCTGGCGCGCCGGCTGGACCTGGTGCATGTCCGCGGGCTCCGCCGTCGCCGCCTTCTGTGTGGGCGCGATGCTCGCGCTCACGACGACCGGGATGCCGCTCAACGAGCGCGGCGACAATGTGGGCGGCCCGTTCGCCTGGGTCAACGCCTACGCGATCATCGGCGGGCTGGGCGTGCTGGGCTTCTGCATCCTCCACGGGCTGCTCTTCCTCACGCTCAAGACCGACGGCGACGTGCGCCACCGCGCGGCGCGCATCGCCGGCAGCTGGGGGCCGCTGCTTCTGCTGCCGCTCGTGGCCTGGGCCGTCATCATCGTGGTCCGCTCGGGCCACTGGTGGGGCTGGGCGCTCCTGCTCATCGCGGCCGGCGCCGCCGCGTACTCGTGGATCGCGATCCGCGGGGGCCGGGAGAAGGCCGCGTTCCTCGCCGAGTCCGGGTTCCTCGTGGCCGGCGTGGCGGCGATCTTCTCGAGCGTCTACCCCGTCGTCATGCCCTCCACCCTCGACCCGCAGTTCTCGCTGACGGTCGGCGGCGCATCCTCGTCGGCCTATACGCTGACGGTCATGCTCATCGTCGCCATCGTTTTCGTGCCGCTCGTCATCCTCTACCAGTCCTGGAGCTACCGCGTGTTCGCCCAGCGGCTGAGCGTCGAGCACATCCCCGCCGCGCACGCCATCCCGAAGGCCGTGCGCTCCGCCGCGCACTCATGAGCCGGCGGCAGGGCCCCGCGGGACCGGCGCTGGCCGATCCCGCGGGGCGCCGCGCGCTGCTCGCCCTCACCGCCACCGCGCTGGTCCGGGCGGTGGGCCTCGTGCTCATCGCCGAGGCGGTGGCCCGCGGCATCGTCGCGCTGCCCCACGGTGAGCCGATCGGCACCGCCCTGGCCTGTGGCATCGTGGGCGCGCTCCTGCGCGGCGCGGCGGCGTGGGCCCAGCGCAGCATCGGAGCGCGGGCGGCGGTCGCCGTCAAGACCGCGCTGCGCGCCGCGCTCGTGGACCGGGCGATCGCGGGCTCCGGGCGCGACCTGCCGCTGTCCGACGGGGCCCTGACCGTCGCGGCCACCCGCAGCCTCGACGACCTCGACGACTACTACACCGCGGTTCTGCCCGCCCTGACGTCCGCGGCGGCGATTCCGCTGGTGCTGGGCGTGCGGATCGCCTTCGCGGACCTCACGAGCGCCGTCATCCTCCTCATCACCCTGCCGCTCGTGCCGCTGTTCATGGTGCTCATCGGCAAGTACACCTCGGGGCGCGTGGCCGAGGCCGTCCACAGCCTCGACCAGCTCTCCACGAACCTCGTCGAGCTCGCCCGGGGCCTGCCGGTGCTCATCGGCCTGGGCCGGGTCCGCGCCCAGACCCGCGCGCTGGCGGCCATGAGCGAGTCCTACCGCCGTACGACGCTGCAGACCCTGCGCGTCGCGTTCCTCAGCGCGCTGGCACTCGAGCTCATCGCCACGATCTCCGTGGCCCTCGTGGCGGTCTTCATCGGCGTGCGGCTCGTGGCCGGCACGATGGACCTCGAGGCGGGCCTGCTGGCCCTCGTCCTGGCGCCCGAGGTCTTCCTGCCGCTGCGCCAGCTGGGGGCTGCTTTCCACTCCTCGGAGAACGGGATGGCCGCCCGCGAGCGCGCCCAGGAGATCATCGCCTCGGAGCCGGCGGCGCCCGCGGGCGAGCACCCGGCCCCCGGCGCGGCCGAGCCCCTGGTGCTGGAGAGCCTGAGCGTGTCCTATGCCGGGCGCGCCGAGCCCGCACTGGCCCCGTGCAGCGCGCGCATCGGCACCGGCCTCACCGTCGTCGCTGGGCCCTCGGGAGCGGGCAAGTCGACGCTCCTGGGCGTCCTCGCCGGCCTCGTGCGCACCGACGCCGAGACCACGGTGAGCGGCAGCGCCACCGGAGTGCCCGCCGCCCTCGCGCTGGCCGCGCAGGCCCTGCGGACGTTCGCCCCCACCCTGCGCGCGGAGCTGAGCGCCTACGCCGGCCGCCCGCTCGCGGCCGAGGAGGCCGCCGGGCTCCTGACCCGGGCGAGCCTCGAGCTGGAGCCCGAGTTCCCATGCGCGGCGCTCAGCCCCGGTGAGCTGCGGCGCCTGGCGCTGGCCCGCGCGCTGGCCGGCGTCGAGGCGGGCGCCGGCCTGCTGCTGGCCGATGAGCCCACCGCCCACCTCGATGCCGCGGCCGCGGCCCGCGTGCGCGCCGAGC
>NZ_WWEQ01000077.1 GCF_009857845.1 Brevibacterium rongguiense
CAGCCGGCGGTGAGCGGCCGACCGAGCGCACGGCCGCCGCGCACACGGCCGGCACGGCCGCCCACACGGCGGCGACGACCGCCGCCGACGTCGCGCAGCCCCACCTGCCCGGCTTCCTCTCGCGCCCCGGCCTCAACGCCGCCGCGCGCCAGATGCTCCTGCTGCCCGTCTGGCTGCAGGCGCTGGCCGTCTACCTCGTCACCCGCATCCTCACGCTGGGGATCATGGGCGCGGTGGTCCGCACCCAGGTCGCCTCGCCCTGGACCACCGGCGCGACCACCTCGCTGAACGACTTCCTCAACTTCTGGGACGCGGGCTGGTACCAGCGCATCGCCGACGAGTGGTACCCCTCGCAGCTGCCGCTCACGGAGACCGGCGACGTCGCGCAGAACCAGTGGGCCTTCTACCCGCTGCACCCGCTGCTCGTGCGCGATGTGCAGTTCCTGCTGCCGCTGGACTACCGGGTCATCTCGCCCATCCTCTCGATGGTCTTCGCCGCGATCGCCGCGATCCTCATCCTCCACCTGTTCCGACTGCACTCGAGCCCGGGCCGCGCGCTGACGGGCCTGGCCTTCGTCTTCACGTTCCCGGCCTCGCCCGTCCTCATGACCGGCTATGCCGAGGCGCTCACGCTCATGCTGCTCGCGGCGGCGCTGCTGCTCGTCGTGCGGCGGCGCTACCTGCTCGCCCTGCCGATCGTCGTCCTGCTCGACCTCAGCCGGCCGATCGGCGTCGCGTTCTCGTTCTTCATGCTCGTCCACCTCATCGGCCGCATCCGGCGCCGGCGGACGGACCCGTATCCGCCCGCCGAGGTCGTGCGCTCGTGGGCGCTGGGCGTGGGCTCGTGCGCCGCCGCGCTCATCCAGCCCGCCTATGCGTGGATCGCGACGGGATCGCCCACCGCCTACACGGACACGGAGGCCGCCTGGACCGGCCACTCGAAGATCCTCCTCCAGTGGGTGGACCGCGCCGAGGGCCTCGTCGGCGGCTTCGGCATCCCCCTGCTCCTCGTCACGGTCGCGCTGTTCGTCGGCGCGATCCTCAGCCCGGCCGGCGCCGCGATGGGCCGCGTGTGCCGGCAGTTCACCCTGGCCTACGGCGTCTACCTGCTGCTGTTCTTCACGCCCCAGACCTCCACCCTGCGCCTCATGCTGCCCATGTTCCCCTTTGCGCTCATCCTCGCCCAGTCCCGGTCGTGGACGGCGCGATTCGCGATCCTCACCGCCTCGATCGTCTTTCAGATCGTCTGGGTCGCCTACCTGTGGAAGTTCACCCCGCCCGCGGACTTCCCGCCGTGAGCCGGCGCCCGCGGGGCGCAGCGCGCGGTGCTTCGCGGACCCCTCGGGCGGGCCGAAGTGTGATCGGGGCCGCGATGGTGGATAATTGAGCGGTACACATCGGCACACCGGAAGGAACGACGTTTCATGGCAGCTCAGAAACCGCGCACCGGCGACGGGCCCCTCGAGGTGACCAAGGAAGGTCGCGGACTGGTCCTCCGGCTCCCCGTCGAGGGCGGCGGGCGCCTCGTCATCGAGATCAGCCCGGACGAAGCCGGCGACCTGTACGACACGCTGGGCGCCGCGATCGGCAAGTGATGCCCCGCCGCGCGCGCAGCGCGCGGCCCGAGCCCGGTTCCCGCTGCGCGGGGGCCGGGCTCGGCGCCGTTGTGGGCCCCTGCCGCGGCGCTGGCCGCTACGGGCGGATGAGCGCGAGCAGCCCGGCATCGACGGGCGTGAGGACGCGCAGGCCGGCGGGGGCCGCGGTCTCGAGCTCGCGCAGCACCCCGCGCAGGGTGCGGGCGCGGGGGCTGCGATCGGCGGGGTTCGGGACCGCCCCGGCGGCGAGCACGTCGTTGACGACGAGCAGCCCTCCCGGGCTGAGCCGCTCGAGGGCGAGGGGGACGAGGCGGTCATAGCCTGCGGGCTCGGAGTCGAGGAAGACGCACTCGTAGGCGCGCGGGGCGAGCCGGGAGATCACCTGCTCGCCGCGCCCCGTGATCATCCGCACCCGGTGGGGCCGGTGGCCGGCGACCTGCGCGAGCTCGCGGGCGGCCGCCTGCCGATCGGGGTCGATGTCGATGCTCGTGAGGATCCCCGACGGCGGCATCGCGTCGAGCAGGGCCAGGGTCGACACCCCCGTGCCGGTGCCCACCTCGATCGCCGCGGTGGGCTTGGCCAGCGCCACGAGCATCCGCAGCAGGGCCGTCGACGTGGGAGGCAGCGGCGCGATCTGATAGTCCGCGGCGAGCGAACGGGCGGCATCCTCGACGGCCTCGGAGGCGTTGAAGCGGTCCGCGTACTGCGCGGCGGCGGCAAGGTCGCGGGCCAAGGAGCCTCCTTCGCACGGGGTCGGCGGGGCGGGGGTGCCCAGCCGGATCAGTCTACCGGCACCCCGGAGGTCCCCGCGGCGGCGCCGGGGGCACTGTCGCCCGCGCACTCACCCTCGGCCAGGCCGCGCACGCGCGCGGCCCAGCGCGCGCGCAGCTCGTCCTCGTCGGCCAGGCAGCGTGCCAGGTCGGCGCCCGCGGCCGTGTGGGGCAGCGCCTCGGCGTCCCAGTGGGCGCCCGCGCGGGCCAGCAGCTGCGGAGGCAGGGCGCCGGCGACGTTCGTCACGCGCCACCACGCCACGTTCGAGCCGTAGAGCGACATGACGCGGCCCACCGCCCGAGCGGACTCGCCGGTGATGCGCCCGATCATCGAGTACGGCGCCGCCCGCCCGGGCGGGACGCATTCGACGCAGCGCAGCACGCGCTCGACGCGCAGATCATCCACGGCGGGTGCCCGCCGGGGCGGCCCAGCGGCCGGCTGTCGGGGGAGTGGTCATGGCCGCGATTGTGGCACACCCGCAGGCGCCGGCACCGCGGAGCCGGGCACGGGCCTAGAATGGAATCCATGTTCCTCAACATCAACGGCACCGAGTTCCTCATACTCGTCGTCGTTGCGCTCGTGGTCATCGGCCCCAAGCGGATGCCCGAGTACGCGCAGAAGCTGCGCGACCTCGTCAAGATGCTGCGCGGCAAGGCCGAGGAGGCCAAGCGCAGCGTGCAGGAGGACTTCGGCGACGACTTCAAGGACGTCGACTGGCGCAAGCTCGACCCGCGCCAGTACGATCCCCGCCGGATCGTGCGCGAGGCCCTCGCCGAGGACGACGGCGCGCCCACCGCCTCGGGCTCCCATGCCTCCGGTGCGGGCTCCGCGGACGCGGGCTCGCCGAGCGCCGGAGCGCAGCGGGAGGAGCCCATCACCCCGGTCCAGCGCCACGCCCGGCAGGCGAAGCTGCGCGAGGCCGACCGCCCCGCCCCCTTCGATCCCGAGGCGACGTAGGCGCGCACGCCCACCGCCCATCGGCCGGCTACTCGGGGAGCAGGCCCAGGCGCATACCGGCCAGGCCCCGCCCGCGGGAGGCGAGCCGGCCGGCGATCGCGTCGAGCGCCCGCGCGGCCGGCGCCTCGGGGCTCGCGAGCACGGCGGGCACGCCGGCGTCGGAGCCCTCCCGCACGGGCGGGTCGAGCGGGATCCGGCCGAGCACGTCGATCGGCGCCTCGAGGATCTCGCTGAGGTTCGCCGCGACCCGGTCACCGCCGCCGGAGCCGAACACGTCCATCGTCGTGCCGTCCGGCAGCTCGAGCCACGACATGTTCTCGATGACCCCGGCGACCCGCTGCTCCGTCTGCTTGGAGATGGCCCCCGCGCGCTCGGCGACGGCGGCCGCGGCCTGCTGCGGGGTCGTGACGACGAGGAGCTCGGAGCCCGGCAGCAGCTGCGAGACGCTGATCGCGATGTCGCCGGTGCCCGGGGGCAGGTCGAGCAGGAGGATGTCGAGATCGCCCCAGAAGACGTCCGTGAGGAACTGCTGGAGGGCCCGGTGGAGCATCGGCCCGCGCCACACGATGGCCTGGCCCGGTTCGACGAACATGCCGATGCTCATGACCTTCACCCCGTGGCCCACCTGGGGCAGGATCATCTCGTCGACCTTCGTGGGCTGTCCCGCCAGGCCCATCATGCCCGGGATCGAGAAGCCGTAGATGTCCGCGTCGACGACGCCCACGCGCAGCCCGCGGCGGGCGAAGGCCGCCGCGAGGTTCGCGGTCACCGTCGACTTGCCCACCCCGCCCTTGCCCGAGGCCACCGCGTAGGCGCGCGTGAGCGAGTCCTTGCGGGCGAACGGGATCTCGCGCGCCCGGCCCGGCCCCTGGAGCCTCTCGCGCATCTGAGCGCGCTGCTCCGGCGTCATCGCGCCCAGGGACACCGAGACCCCGGTGACCCCGGGCACGCGGGTCACCGCGGCCTCGGTGTCGCGGGTGATCGTGTCCTTGAGCGGGCAGCCGGCCACCGTGAGCAGCACGGTGACGCTCACGTGGCCGTCGGCGGCGATGTCGATGGACTCGACCATGTCGAGCTCGACGATGCTGCGGCGGATCTCCGGGTCGATGACGCCCGCGAGAGCCTCGCGGACGGCGTCCTCGGTGGGGTGGGGCATGGGCCTCTCAGTGCTCCGGGGCGGGGCGAGCGGGGGCGCCGGCGGCTCCGGGCCGGCCGGACTGGGACCGGTCGCCCTGCGGCTGGTCGCCCGTGGACCCGCCGCCCTTGGCTTGGCCGGCCTGGGCCTGTGGGGTCTTGGCCTGGCCGGTCTTGAACTGTGCGGCCTTGGGCTGTGCGGCCTTGGGCTGTGCGGCCTTGGGGCCGTCCCCGGACGCGGGTGCGGCCTCCGGGTCCCGGGCGCGCGCCTCCTCCATCTCCTCGAGGAGGTCCTTGAGCTCCGAGCGGATGAAGTCGCGGGTGGCCATGTCGCGCATCGCGATGCGCAGGCTCGAGACCTCGCGCATGAGGTACTCGGTGTCGGCCAGGTGGCGCTCATCGCGGTGGCGGTCGTTCTCGAACTCCACCCGGTCGCGGTCGGCGGCGCGGTTGTCCGCCAGCAGCAGCAGGGGCGCCGCGTAGGAGGCCTGCAGCGACAGGATGAGCGTGAGCAGCGTGAAGTTGAGCGCGCGGGGGTCGAACTGCATGCTCTCCGGGGCCAGCGTGTTCCAGCCCAGCCACAGCGCGCAGATCACCGTCATCCAGGCGAGGAAGACGGGGGTGCCCATGAACCGGGCGATGGCCTCGGCGGCCGTGCCGAAGAAGTCGTTGGGCATGCCCATGACGGGCAGCCGCCGCTTGGACACGCGCGGGGTGTCCAGCGGCCCGGCGGCCTTCCTGTCCTTCTCAGCCATGGCGCACCTCCTCGGCCTCATCGGAGCGGTTCGAGCGCCAGTCCTCGGGCAGGAGCTCGTCGAGCACGTCGTCGACCGTGACGACGCCCACGAGGTGGTCGTTGTCGTCGACCACGGGCACCGAGACGAGGTTGTAGGCGGCCAGCGTCTTCGAGACCTCGGCGATCGTGGCGTCCGAGCCCAGCGGCTCGAATTCGTCGTCGATGATACTCCCGACCGCCTCCGTGGGCGGCACGCGCAGCAGGGCCTGGATGTGCACGACGCCCAGGTACTTCCCGGTGGGCGGCTCGAGGGGCTGGCGGCACACGAACACCGCCGCAGCCAGTGCGGTGGGCAGGTCCTCGCGCCGGACGTGGGCGAGCGCCTCGGCGACCGTCGTTTCCGGGGAGAGGATGACGGGCTCGGTGGTCATGAGGCCACCGGCGGTGTCCTCGTCGTAGGCGAGCAGTGTGCGGACGTCCTTCGCCTCGTCCGCGTCCATGGCCTGGAGCAGCTCCTCGGCGCGCTCGTCGTCGAGCTCGCCCAGGAGGTCCGCCGCGTCGTCGGGCTGCATCTCCTCGAGCACCTCGGCCGCGCGGTCCATCTCCAGGCCGGAGACGATCTCGATGCTCGTCTCCTCCGGCAGCTCCTCGAGCACGTCGGCCAGCCGCTCGGTGTTGAGCTCGCGGGCCACCTCGAGGCGGCGCTTGGGGCTCATCTCGCGCAGCACATCGGCGAGGTCGGCGGGCTTCGTGTCCTGGTAGGCGGCGATGAGCTGGGAGGCGTCCTGGTCGACGGTCGAGTCGACGGGGTGGTCGACATCCACCCAGTCCACCTGGCTGGACTCGCCGCGCTTGCGGAAGCCGAACGCCGTCTTGCCCGTGACGCGGCGCACGAAGAGGCGGCCCACCTCCCACTCGCGGTTGGGCTGCTGCTCGATCGCGACGTCTTCGATCGTGACCTCCGCGCCGGAGTCGCGCAGCACGACCTTGCGGCCCAGCAGGTCGTTCATCACGAGGGTCTCCGAGGAGCGCTGCTCGAACCGGCGCATGTTCACCAGGCCCGTGGTGATGACGGCGCCCGCATCGATGCTGGTCACACGGCCCATGGGGACGAAGACGCGGCGGCGGCCGGGGACCTCGACGACGAGGCCGATCGCCTTCGGGGGCAGCCGCATCGTGGCGCGGTAGACGATGACGACATCGCGCACGCGCCCCACCTGGTCGCCCAGCGGGTCGAAGACCGCTGTGGAGGCCAGGCGTGCGACGAAGACTCGGTCTGCAGTGCTCACCCGGACAGCCTACGCCAGCGCGGGGTGCGCCCGGCAGCGGTGTCCACGCCGTGACGGGCGCCTCACCGGGGCCCCATGGAGCGGACTTCTGCGGCCGAATTCTGCGGCCCTGACGTGGAGGTTTGCGACCGGGACCCGGGCGCCCGCCGCACCGCCGCGGTGGGCGCGGGCGCCCGCTGGGCGGGCCGTGCCGTGCCCGGCGGCTAGGCTGGGCCCATGCCCAAGCAGCCCATCACGGAAGTCCCCCGCGGGGAGACGATCGCCTCGTACTCGAAGCACGAGGAAGCGCGCGCCGCCGTCGCGCGGCTGGCCGAGCGCGACTTCGACGTCAGCGCGCTTACGATCGTCGGCTCCGACGTCGCGATCGTCGAGTCGATGGAGGGCCTGCGCAGCTGGGCTGCGGCGGCCGGCTCCGGCGCGCTGTCCGGGGCGTGGCTGGGCCTGTTCCTGGGCCTCATCATGGCGCTGCTGGGCGGGGACCAGTCGCTCACCTCCGGCGGACTGCTGCCCGCCCTGCTCATCGGCGTGGGCATCGGCATCATCTGGGGCCTGCTCATGCGCTGGCAGGCGGGCCGCCGGGGCTCCGTGGCCGGCCGGCCGCAGGTGCTCGCCGGGCGCTACGACATCGTGTGCGCCCCCGCCCGGGCCGCCGAGGCGCGGCTGCTGCTCGGCACGCACTGAGCGCACGCGCACCGAGGGCGCGCAGCGCTGGGCGCGCGCACCGGTCACGCGCACTCTTCTGGGCCGGCATGAGTTCGAGCAGGGCAGAGCCCGCACGCGCCGCGCTCACCTGGCGCGCATCCGCCGATGGCGGGCATCCACTGGACGAGCACCGGCTGAGTGCGGGTCCGCGGCGCGTCCGCCGCGTGCCGGGTCGGTCATGCCCGGCCGGGGCTCAGTCGACGGCGCGCCAGGCCCGCGCGAGCTCCGGGAACACCGAGGCCAGCGCCGGCGGACGCGGCGCAGCGGGGGAGTCGGCCCCCTCCGCTTCCCGGCGCGCTCGGTCCTCCCGGTGCCCGGCGCCGGCCGAGCCGCCGGGCTCGGGCCCGTCGTCCGCGCAGAGCACCGCGTCGACGATCGCCGCGCTCAGGGCATCGGCGGCGGCGATGTTGAGCAGCGCCAGCGCCTCGCCCGCGGCCGGCCCGGCCGGCAGGGGCTGCGAGCCCAGCGCGAGGGCGAACACCGTGTCGCCGTCGAAGAGCGTGTGCGAGGGCCACACGGCCCGCGCGATGCCGGCGTGCGCGGAGGCGGCAAGGCGAGTGGCCTGGGCGTCGGTGAGAGCCGCGTCCGTGACGAGGCAGGCGATCGTGGTGTTGAGCGGTCCCGCGGTCGCTGGCGGCGCGCTCGACCGCCCAGCCCCGGGCGGTGCAGCCCCGCCCGCCGTGGCGGCAGGGGCCCCGGGTGCGGCGCCCGCGCCGGTGAGCAGCTCGCGCACCGCGCGGGGATCGACCCGCGGCAGCTCGACCCCGTAGCCGGCGAGCGCGGAGGCTGCGTGGAGCCCGCCATCGGCGCCGAGCACCGTGCCCATGGGATTGGCCACGACGAGGGCTGCGACCGTGTGGCCGGCCGGGGTCGTCACGGCCGCCTGGCCCAGGCCCCCGCGGCTGACCCCGCGCCCGGTCCAGGCGCCCAGGCCGGGGCCCGCACTGCCGCGCACCGGTTGGCGCCCGCCCGCGGGCTCGAGGGCATCGTCAAGCGCCGCGCGGCCCTCGGCCTCACCGGGCGGATGGGGCGCGCCGTCGGCCCGGCCCAGGTCGAAGATCGCCGCGGCGGGCACGATCGGCACGCGCAGCCCGGCGCCGGAGGGGCAGCCGATGCCCTGCTCGGCCAGACCCGCCTGCACACCGCCGGCCGCGGCCAGTCCGAACGCAGAGCCTCCCGTGAGGACCACCGCGTCCGCCCCGTACTCGAGCGTGCCGGGGGCCAGGATCGCAGTCTCACGGCTGGCGGGCCCACCGCCGCGCACATCGACGCCGGCGGCGGTGCCCGGCGGGGGCAGGACGACGGCGACCCCGGTCAGCGCCTCGACACTGCCCCACAGGCCCAGCCGCACACCGGGGACGGCTCCCAGCCCGGCGCCCCGGGCCAGGCGGCCCTGCGGCGGCAGTGGCATCAGGCCCGCGCCGCAGCCGAGCCTGCGGCCGTGGAACCCGCGCGCCCGGCCCCGCGCACCCACGCCTCGACCTCGGCGCGGGTGCGCGGGAAGGCGGCGGAGAGGTTCTCCACCCCGTCGGGGGTGACGAGGACGTCGTCCTCGATGCGCACGCCGATCCCGCGGAACTCCGCCGGGATGAGGAGGTCCGCGGCCTTGAAGTACAGTCCGGGCTCGATCGTGAAGACCATGCCGGGCTCCAGGCGCGCGCCCAGGTACATGTCCGCGCGGGCCTGCGCGCAGTCGTGCACATCGAGGCCCAGGTGGTGGCTGGTGCCGTGGACCATCCAGCGCCGGTGCTGCTGGCCCTCGGGGCTCAGCGCCTGCTCTGCGGTGACCGGCAGCAGGCCGAACTCCTCGAGCCGGTGGGCGAGGACCTCCATCGCCGCATCGTGCACCTCGGCGAAGATCACCGGGCGCGTGGCGTGCTCGGCGGCGCGGGCGAACGCGGCATCGGCCGCCTCGAGCACGGCATCGTAGACCTTCGCCTGCACGGGCGTGAACGTGCCGTCGACCGGCAGGGTGCGGGTGACATCGGCCGTGTAGAGCGAGTCCGCCTCCGCGCCCGCGTCGACGAGGACGAGGTCGCCCGGGCTCACCCGCCCGGTGTTCTTGATCCAGTGCAGGGTGCACGCGTGGTCGCCGGCCGCGGCGATCGTGTCGTAGCCGACCCCGTTGCCCGCCGTGCGCGCGGCGGTCTCGAACGCCGTCTCGATGACCCGCTCGCCGCGCTCGTCCGCCAGCGCGGCCGGCAGCGCGGCCACGACGCGGTCGAAGCCCTCGCGGGTGATGGCCACGGCCTCGCGCAGCGCGTCGACCTCGTGGCTGTCCTTGATGAGGCGCAGCTCGGAGAGGAACTCCGCGAGCTCGTCATCGCCGGCCCGCGCGGCCTCGAGGTCGGCCTGGACCTGTGCGCGCGCCTCGTCGACCTGGGTCTGGACGGCCTCGTCGGCCGCGCGGACGAGGCGCACGGAGATCGAGCCGAGGTCCTTCGCGATGGCCTCGGGCGCCTCGGCGCTGTCGCGGCAGGCGATGCCGGTGCGCACGGACATCGTGCGCAGGTCATCGCGCGGGCCCACCCAGTACTCGCCGTAGCGCGAATCGGAGAAGAACTCCTCCGTGTCGAAGCCGGCGCGCGGGCGGAAGTAGAAGGTCGCCTCGTGGCCGTCGTCGGTGGGCTCCATGACGAGCACCGAGTCCGGCTCCGAGTCCGTCTCCAGGCCGGTGAGGTGGATGAACGCGGAGTGCGCGCGGAACCGGTAGTCCGTGTCGTTCGAGCGGACCTTGAGCGGGCCCGCGGGCACGACGATGCGCTCGCCGGGGAAGCGCGCGGACACGGCGGCGCGGCGGGCGGGCGTGAAGGCCGCCGCGGCCAGCGGCTCGGCCTCCTGTGCCGAGGTGTCCCAGCCCGCCGCCACGAAGTCGCGGAACGCGGCCGAGGCGGGCCGGCGGGAGCGGTTGTTCACGCGCTCATCCAGCTCGGGCTCGCCGGCGGCCGGGGGAGCGGCGGCACTGGGGTCGATGGGCTCGGGCGTCGCGGGGGTCTCTGGGTTGGACATGGTGTCAGTCTAGGACCCGGGAGTGACACGGGAGCGGGCCACGGGAGCGGGCCACGGCGCGGGGAGCGGCGCCGGCCGCGAGCCGCCTGGCTAGACTCGGCGCATGACGATCGATGCCCACACCCATTCGCGGCGCTCGGACGGCACGCAGGCGCCGGCGGAGCTGATCGCCGATGCGGCGGCCTCCGGGATCGCGGTGCTGGGGCTCACGGACCACGACACGGTCAGCGGCTGGGACGAGTCCGCCCGCGCGGCCCGCGAGCACGGCGTGGGGCTGCTGCGCGGCATGGAGGTCTCGTGCCGCTGGGAAGGCATCAGCGTCCATCTCCTGTCCTACCTCCACGATCCGCGGGGGGCGGAGCTCACCGCGACGGCCGACGCCGCGCGCGAGGCCCGGCTGCGGCGCACCCGCACGATGGCCGAGCGGCTGGCCGAGGACTTCCCGATCACGTGGGAGGGCGTGCGCGCCCAGGCGGGCGACGGCGCGACGATCGGGCGCCCGCACCTGGCGGACGCGCTCGTGGCCGCCGGCGTCGTGCCCGACCGCTCGGCGGCGTTCGCGCAGATCCTCTCCGGCGCCTCGAAGTACTACGTCTCGCTGCCCACGATCTCCCCGGTCGACGCCATCCGCATGGTCCGCGAGGCGGGCGGCGTCTCCGTCTTCGCCCATCCCATGGCCGCCAGCCGCGGGCGCGTGGTGCCCCGGGAGGGCTTCGCGCAGATGATCGCAGCCGGACTCGACGGACTCGAGGTCGACCACCGGGACAACCCGCCCGAGGCGCGGGAACGGCTGCGCGCGATCGCAGCCGACAACGGGCTCCTCACCACGGGCTCGAGCGACTACCACGGGGCGGGCAAGCCCAACCGGCTGGGCGAGCACTCCACGGCGCCCGAGCAGCTCGCCGCGCTCGTCGAGCGGGCGTCGGGCAGCGACTTCCTGCCGGGCTGAGGCGCTGCCCTGGTGCCGGGCCGAGGCGCTGAGCTGGGGTCAGGCTGAGGGCTGCCCAACTGCGCCATGTCCCCACAAGACACGGGCCCCCGAAAGACACGCGCCCCCGAAAGACACGCGCCGCCAGGATGCAGGCCCCGCACAGCGCAGCCCACCTACGATGCACGGCCCTCCCACGACGCGGCTACCCCCCCATGGCACAGCCCTCCCATGAGCCGTTCACCGCCCATGGCACAGCCCGTCCATGACGCGGCCGGTTCACGACACAGGGGCGCGCACTCCGCTGAGTGCGCGCCCCTGGGTGCGTTCGGTGCCCCGGGCTCAGCCCTGGTCGGACCCGGCCTGGGCCGAGCCACCCTGCTCGCCGCCGCCCTGGCCGGCCCCGCGGCCGCGGCCGCCCCGGCGGCGGCGCC
>NZ_WWEQ01000078.1 GCF_009857845.1 Brevibacterium rongguiense
CACCGGAGGACGGGGCGCGGCGGGCGTGCATGGGGCTCCTGGTGGGCTGAGCGGGAGGTGCGGCCGGCATCCTCGCGCGCGGGGGCGGCCGCTGCTGCGGCTGCCGGGGCGGCGCGGGTGCGGCGCGCGCAGGGGTGCGAAGCAGACCAACATATATGCAAGCACGCTTATTCCACCGGGGGGCGCCTGCGCGTCACACGGGCGTCACACGCGGACGGCGGGGGTGTGGCACTCGCGGGCGGTGGGGGGGGGTGCCGCACGCACGGGTTCGGCGGGGTGCGTCACTCGCGGGCGGTGGGGCGGCACCACCGGGGACCAACGGCGCAGGGGAGTGTGAGCCATGCGATAGCCTGAGCCGGTGACTGAATACCGTTTCGAGACCTTTGCGCCCCAGATCGTCGACGGCGCTCCCGACGCCCGCACCGCGGACTACATGCAGGCGGTGCGCGCGGGCTTCCACGACAAGCGGGTCGATGGGGAGAAGCTCCTGCGCCGCACGGAGCGCGCGATCGCGGATGGACGGGTCTTCACCGCGGCCTACCCCACGCGGGTGCCGAAGGGTGCGCTGAGCGCGGACATCCCAGTCGCCACCTTCGCCCACTTCGAGAAGCAGATGAACGTGGGCGGCGCGCGCCTGCTGCCCGCCCACCTCATCACGTGGGTGACGGTGCGGCCCACGCACCGCCGCCGCGGCCTGCTGCGCAGCCTCATGACGGCCAACCTCCAGCACGCAGCGGACGCCGGCTACGCGTTCGCGGCCCTCACCGCCACGGAGGGCGGCATCTACCGCCGCTTCGGCTTCGGGACCGCCACCTGGTATTCGAGCTACGAGGTCGACACGAGCCCCGGCTTCGCGCTCGCCGTCGAGCCGGACCGCCGCGTGGAGATGTGCGATCCCGACGAGCTCGCGGACCTCGCCCCCGAGCTGTACGAGGAGTTCCAGAAGATCTCCCCGGGTGCCGCCGGCCGCCAGCAGGTCTACTACGACGTGGCCACCGGCGATCTCAACGTCGACACGGACGAGCCGGACCTCGCCGTGCGCGCGGCCCTCCACTACGACGAGCACGGCCGGCCCGATGGCTTCGTCAGCTACAAGTTCGCCGGCTGGGACGTCAAGCCGGGCACGATCGAGCTGCTCGACTTCGTCGCCGTCTCCGATGCCGCCTACTCCTCGCTCTGGGCCTTCCTCGCCGCGATCGACCTCGTCGAGCGCGTGAAGTTCGGCTACGGCGCCCAGCAGTCGCCCCTGCCGTGGCTGCTCACGGACCCCCGCCGGGCCAAGCTCGTCGCGACGAAGGACGGGGTGTGGCTGCGCATCCTCGACGTGCTCAAGTCCCTGCGCGCCCGCCCGTGGATGGTCGCCGGCGAGCTCACGCTCTCCGTCGAGGACCCGCTCGGCTACGCCGCAGGGGTCTTCCGCATCGACGCCGACGGCCGCGCCGCCCAGATCGAGCGGATTGCCGAGGAGCCCTCCGATGCGAAGGCGGACCTTGCCCTCAGCGTCTCCGAGCTGGGCTCGATCTACCTGGGCGGGGCCGATCCCGTTGTCCTCGTGCGCGCCGGGCGGATCCGCGAGCTGACCGCGGGGGCCGCGGTGCGCGCGCGCACGATGTTCGGCCTCGAGCGCGCCCCGTACGCCCCGAACGACTTCTAGCGCCGCTCCCGGGGCGTGTGATCGGTCGGCCGACGTGCGCTGTCGCTCAGCGGCAGCAGCCGGTCGGCCCGTCGCCGGCGGGGCACCTCGGCGCCCCGCCACGCCCGCGGCTGCAACCGACGAACAGCGCACTGAGCGAAGCGCCCGCCGGCCGCGGCCAGCGGGCGCTTCACCGTCTGCGGGGCCGCTGGCCCGGGCGGCCCCGCGCGCCGCATCGTCCCGGCTCAGCGGGTGAGCCCCTCGGCCGGGACGATGCGGGAGATCCGGCGCGCCGGCAGCGCCGAGGCCAGGGCCGCAGCCGCGAGGGCCGCCGCGACGATCGCTGCGAGCTGGAGCCACGGCAGCCCGATCACGACGGTGACCCCGTCGAGGTCGAGGAGCGCGGACGTCCCGGCCCAGCCGAAGAACGCGCCGAGCGCCAGGCCCAGCACGAGCGCCACGACGCCCATGAGCACCGCCTCGATCGTGATGAGCGCGCCCACCGAGCCGCGCGACATGCCCATGGCCCGCAGCAGCGCGGCCTCGCGGGTGCGCTCGAAGACGGACATCGACAGCGTGTTGCCCACGCCCACGATCGCGATGACGACGGAGGCGGCCAGCAGCACGAGGACGATCGTGAGCATGATGTCGATGATCTGGCCGTAGCTGGCCCGCTGCATCGCCCCGGAGAGGTCCGGCTCGGCTGCCGGGTGCGCCGCCTGCAGATCGGTGGCGAGCTGGCTGACCTGCGAGGGGCTGGCGTCATCGGCGATCCTCAGCCACGTCTGGCCGTTGCCCTGTGTGGGATCGAGCGGGGCAATGTCCGCGGGATCCGCGAGCACCGTGCCGTTCGGCAGGCCCTGTTCCACGCGGACTCGTAGTAAGACCGATTCGCCGTGGGCGCGCAGGGTGATGCGGGCTCCCTCCAGCTCGCCCTCGTCGACTTCCGCATCGGGGATCGCCGAGGTGGAGGCGAGCACCTCGCCGCGCTCGGGTACGAGGTTTCCGCGGCGCGCCGCCGAGGTGCTGTCCCGCGTGGCGCCCAGGACAGTCGTGGTGCCGCTGGCGTCCGTGCCCTCGCCGCTCAGTGCGGCCTTCGCACTGGCTCCGGCCAGTTCGCTGCGGGCGGCGACGATGTCGGAGTCCCCGGCGGCGCGCTTGGCGGCGTCGGGCGTCGCGGCCGCGTCGACCGCGTTGCGCTGGACGAGCTCCGTGCTCAGCGTGGTCTTGAGCGTCTGCGCGCCCACGACCATCGTCGCGACGAGCGTGACGCCGATGAGCAGCGCGGTCGTCGTCGAGGCCGCGCGGCGCGGGGCCATGCGCACGCTGCGGGCCACCAGGCCCGCGGTGGGGGAGCCGCCCGTGAGCTTCTCGAGCAACCGGCCGCAGCCCTCGATGAGCGGCGGCACGATGACACGGGAGAGGACGAGCACGCCGAAGAACGCGAGCACACCGCCGCCGAACGCGGGGAGGAGGGAGTGCAGGAGGGCGCCGGTGAGCGTGAGCGCCAGGCCCGCCGCCGTCATGAGGCCGCCCAGGATGGCGCGCACCCACGGGAAGCGGCGGTCCGGTGCCGGCACGTCGAGGGGCGCGAGCGCCTGGATGGGCGAGACGCGCGTGGCCTTGCGGGCCGGGACGATGCAGGCGAGCACCGTGACGACGATGCCCACGGCCGGCCCGGCGATGAGGGCCGTCCACGGCAGGCCCGGGACCGGGAAGGACGGGAGCCAGAGCTTCTGCGCCGCCAGGCCCAGGCCCGCGGCTCCCGCCCAGCCCAGGAGCAGGCCGGCGATCGAGCCGAGCACGCCGAGCACCAGCCCCTCGGCGAGGGTGGCCGCGCGGATCTGGCCGCGGGTGGCCCCGATCGCCCGCATGAGGGCAAGGGAGCGGGTGCGGGAGGCGACGAGCACCTGGAACGTGTTGGAGATGACGAGGGCCGCGACGATGATCGCGATCGCGGCGAACGCGAGGACGATCGAAACGAGGGCGTTCGACGAGCCGGTGAGGCTCTCCATCTTCTGGCCGACGAGCTGGTCGTTCGTCTGCACGCTCAGGCCGGCGACCGCCAGCCCCTTGTCGCCCTCGTCCTCGACCGCGGCGCCGTGCGCGGTGTCCGCGATGGCGTGGGCCACGCGCTGCTGGGCCGCGGTGAGGGCCGCGGGGTCCTCGGCCTGGTTGCCGCTGAGCGTCAGCCGGATGGAGTCGGGGCTGGCGCCGGCGTCGATTCGGTTAAGGCCCGCGGAGGTGAGGTAGGCCGTGCCGTAGCCCTCCCCGTCGGAGATGACGCCGGAGACGGTGTAGTCCTTCTTCGTGTCCGCGCTGCCCGCGGAATCGCCGCCCATGGCGCCGAGGTCGGAGTCGAGTTCGATGCGGTCACCGGCGCTCGCGCCCAGGGTCTTCGCATCCGAGGCGTAGAGGGCGATCTGGTCCTTGCCCGCCGGGGTCGTGCCCGCGTCCATTGTCATGCTGCGGGAGGTGGGGTAGGTCGACAGGCCGAGCGCGGACTTCGCGCTGCCCGCCTGGGCCTGGGCATAGGTCGTCTCGATGAGCTGCGCCGATTCGACGCCGTCCAGGCGGCCCAGCCGCTTGGCGAGCTTTGTGGACAGCTCCGCCGAAGCCGAGCCGGCGGAGTCCGACCCTGCGGAGTCCGATCCCGTGGCGGAGTCGTGAGCGTTCGGATCGTCGGAGCTCGCCTCGGGGGGCGCCCCCGCGGACGAGTCGTAGCCGACGATGAGCTGGGCGCCGGCGGCATCGGCCTCCGCCTGCTTGCGCATGGCGTCGTTGAAGGACTGGGAGAGCGCGAGGACGGCCGTGATGAACGCGACGGAGACCATGACCGCGATGCCGGCCGCGATCAGGCGGCCGCCGCCGGTGCGCAGGTTCGCCAGGGTGATGTGCCTCATCGGGTGACCTCCAGCATGGCGCGGGAGAGCGTCTGCACGTCGGGGCGGATGAGGTCGCCGGCGATGCGGCCGTCGGCCAGGAGGACGACCCTGTCGGCCCGGGCGGCGGCGCTGACGTCGTGGGTGACCATGACGACGGTCTGGCCGAACTCGTCGACGGCGGCGCGCAGGAGGTCGAGCACCTCGGTGCCGGTGGCGGAGTCGAGGTTGCCGGTGGGCTCGTCGGCGAAGATGATGTCCGGCCGGGTGACGAGGGCGCGGGCCACGGCCACCCGCTGCTGCTGGCCGCCGGAGAGCTCGAACGGGCGGTGGTGCAGGCGCGGGCGCAGGCCCAGCAGCTCGACGATCCGGTCGTGGAACGCCCGGTCGACGGTCTTCTTCGCAAGCTTCGAGGGCAGCAGGATGTTCTCCTCGGCCGTCATGGCGGGGACCAGGTTGAACGCCTGGAAGATGAAGCCCACATGCTCGCGGCGCACGCGGGTGAGCTGCTTCTCGCTCAGGCTCGTGAGGTCGCGGCGGCCGATCGAGACCCGGCCCGAATCGGGTACGTCGAGCCCGGCGAGGACGTGCATGAGCGTGGACTTGCCCGACCCGGAGGGGCCCATGATGGCGGTGAAGCGGGCGGCCTCGATGTCGATGCTCAGACCGTTGAGGGGGCGCACCGCCGCCTCCCCGGCGCCGTAGGTCTTCACGAGGTCTCTCGCCTGGGCGGCCGCCGTGTAGGCGGGATTGTGGGCCGTGGCCGTCATCGTCATCGCATCCTCTGCTTGGGGAATCGCACCGGTCGGTGCTGGGCGGCGGCGGGGCGCGGGGTGCCCCCGCGGCCGCCGAACATGACTCCTACGCTATGGATTCCCAGGTCAGCGCGCATCGGCCCCGGGGCTGATTTGGCGCGCGGCCCATCATCCTCAAGGATGAGGGAAAACCCCCGGCGGGCGGCGGGGGCGGCCTCGGGCTCAGTGCACACAGGTGGGCTCAGTGCCCGCGGGCGAGGTCAGTGCCCGGGGGTGATGAGTCCGGCCTCGTAGGCGAAGACGACCGCCTGGACCCGGTCGCGCACGCGCAGCTTCGCGAGGATGCGGCCCACGTGCGTCTTGACCGTCGCCTCGGAGAGCACGAGGCGCGCGGCGATGTCGGCATTCGAATCGCCGCTGGCGACCTCGATGAGCACCTCGCGCTCGCGCTCCGTGAGCGCGGCGAGCAGCCGCGCCTGCTGCGGGTCCGGGGTGCGCTGCGCAGCGCCCAGCACCGCCGAGTCGAGCAGCCGGCGCGTGGTCGTCGGCGCCACGACCGCCCCGCCCCGGTGCACGGTGCGGATCGCCTCGAGCAGCGCCTCGGGGGCGGCGTCCTTGAGGAGGAAGCCGGAGGCGCCGGCGCGCAGGGCGGCGTAGGCGTATTCATCGGTGTCGAACGTGGTGAGGACGATGATCTTCGGCACCGGACCGGCGGCGGGAACATCGCCCGCGACGATCCGGCGGGTCGCCTCGAGCCCGTCGAGGCGCGGCATCCGGATGTCCATGAGCACGACGTCGGCCCGCTGGCGGGCCAGCAGCGCGATCGCCTCGGCGCCGTCGCCGGCCTGGCCGATGACGCGCAGGTCCGGCTGCGAGTCGATGACCATGGCGAAGCCGGCGCGCAGCAGCGGCTGGTCGTCGACGAGCAGCACCCGCAGCTGCTCCGGGTCCGCGGTCGGCGCTGCGGTCATCGTGGCGGCTCCTCGTGCTCGGGTGTCGGGACCACCGAGTGAGCGGGTCCCGCGGCTTCGGGGCGGGCCTCGGCCGAGGCGCCCGGACCGGTGGGCGCCGCAGCTCCCGTGCCGGTGGGTGCCGCAGCTCCCGTGCCGGTGAGCTCGGGCTCGAGTGCGACGGGCAGGCGCAGCTCCACGTGGAAGCCGTCGGCGCGGGCCTCCGCCGCGAGCTCCGCGCCCATGATCTGGGCGCGCTCGGCCATTCCGCTCAGCCCCGAACCGGCGCCATCGGAACCGGCCTGCGCCCCGCGGCCGGTGTCGTCGACGCGGACGACGAGGGTCGCCGGGGCGGGCTCGAGGCGCAGGGAGACCGTGGGCCGGGCGGCGGGGCCCGCGTGCTTCATCGTGTTCGTCAGCGCCTCCTGCACGATCCGGTAGAGGGCCAGGCCCGTGCTCGCGGGCAGCGCGGTGCGCTGGGCGAGCAGGCCAGGGTCGCCGATGAGGCTCACCGGCAGCCCGGCCGCGCGCACGTCGGCGACGAGCGCGGGAATGTCCGCAAGGGCGGGCATCGGGGCGGTGCGGGCGGCATCGTCGTCGCGCAGCACGCCGAGCATGCCGCGCATCTGGGCGAGCGCCTCGCGCCCGGTCGTGCCGATCGTCGCGAAGACCCCCTGTGCCCGCGCGGGGTCGGTCTGCGCGATGTAGCTGCCGCCGTCGGCCTGCGCGATCATGACGGACATCGAGTGAGCGACGATGTCGTGCATCTCGCGGGCGATGCGCATCCGCTCGGCGTCAGCGGCCAGCCGCGACTCCCGCTCCCGTTCGCGCTCGAGCAGGCGGCTGCGCTCGGCTACCGCCGCGATCTCGCGTCGCCGCCGGCGCCGCACGTCGCCGAGCACCCAGGCGAACCCGACGCTCAGCGCGCCGAACACCGTGCATGCCACAACCGTGGCGATGGCCTCCGAGGGAAGGTCGAGGGCGAACCGGCCGCCCGGGGTGCGCTCGGCGCCCATGAGCACCGCGAGCGCGACGCCCATGACGAGCGCGCCGGCCAAGCCGACGAGGAGGAAGATCCGCCCGCACCGCGCCGGGGCGAACGCGCCGACGGAGTAGACCATGATGGGGGCGGCCACGTAGGCCAGCGAGGGCGGGATGACGAGGACCGCGCTGAGCGCGAAGGCGGCGGTCATCGTCCAGGCGGCCGGGACGGGCCACACCCGGCGGACGGCGAGTGGGGCGCACATGGCCACGGAGACGAGGCCGGCCACCCAGCCCGGCGCCCCTGCGAGGGGGCCAGTGGGCAGGGCCCAGCGCGGGGCGCTCGTGGCCCACGCCAGCAGCGTGAGGAGCAGGGTGAGGACGAACGTGTCCGCGATCCAGGGCCTGCGGTCGAAGAACCCGGCAACCGTGACGTGGCGCGGAGGCGGGTTCGCGGGCATGGCGCCCACTCTAGGCGACGGGCGGGGCCGGCTCGCGCCTTGGCGGGGGAGGTGTTGGGCAAGGGCCGCCCCGGCCCGTGCCTCGGGAAGTGGGGGACCCCGGTTCGCGCCTCGGTGAACGGGGGTGGAGACCGTCAGTCCCCGGCGCACGGGTCTGGCCCGGTCGATGCCGCCGCGAGCGGGGACCCCGGCCCGCGCCTCGGTAAACGGGGGCGGAGGCCGTCAGCCCCCGGCGCACGGGTCTGGCCCGGTCGATGCCGCCGCGAGCGGGGACCCCGGCCCGCGCCTCGGCGCAGGGCGGGAGCACAGGCGACCCTCGCCTCGGTGGGGGCGAGGGCGAGCAGAGCGGCGGGTGTGCGGCGGGCGGGCGGTCCACGATGCGGGCCCGGGCGTGAGAGGCGCGGCGGCGCCGCCTAGACTTGTCCCGGAACGGGGCGCGGCGCCGCGGTGCGCGGGCCCCGGTGGAATCGAATCTCTCCGGGAGGACCCGAACCGTGCCCAAGCCCGTCGTGCTCATCGCCGAAAACCTGTCGCCCGCCACCGTCGAGGCGCTGGGCCCCGACTTCGAGATCCGCACGTGCAACGGCGCCGATCGCGGTGAGCTGCTCGCGGCCCTGCCAGGCGCGGACGCCGTGCTCATCCGCTCGGCCACGCAGATGGACGCCGAGGCGATCGCCGCGGCGGACCGGCTCAAGGTCATCGCGCGGGCCGGGGTGGGCCTCGACAACGTCGACGTGCCCGCCGCCACCCGCGCCGGTGTCATGGTCGTCAACGCCCCCACCTCGAACATCGTCTCCGCGGCCGAGCTCACGATGGCCCACATCCTCGCCTCCGCCCGCAACTTCGGCGCCGGCCACACCTCGCTCAAGGCGGGGCAGTGGAACCGCTCCAAGCTCACCGGCGTGGAGCTGTACGAGAAGACGCTCGGGATCGTGGGGCTGGGTCGGATCGGCGGGCTCATCGCCGAGCGCGCCAAGGCCTTCGGCATGAAGCTCGTGGGCTACGACCCCTACATCACGCAGGCCCGCGCCGCGCAGATGGGCGTGAGCGTCATGAGCCTCGACGAGGTCCTCGAGGCCAGCGACTTCATCACCGTGCACATGCCCAAGACGCCGGAGACGATCGGCATGATCGGCCGCGAGGCGCTGGCGAAGGCGAAGCCGGGCGTGCGCATCGTCAACGTGGCCCGCGGCGGCATCGTCGACGAGGAGGCGCTGGCCGAGGCCGTCGCCTCCGGCCAGGTCGCCGGCGCCGGCATCGACGTGTGGTCCGTCGAGCCGCCCGAGGGCTCCCCGCTCATGGACCTCGACGCGGTCAACGTGACCCCGCACCTGGGCGCCTCCACCGCCGAGGCGCAGGAGAAGGCCGGCGTGGCCGTCGCGAAGTCCGTGCGCCGGGCGCTGTCCGGCGAGCTCGTGCCCGATGCGGTCAACGTGGCCGGCGGCGCGATCGACCCCGATGTGCGCCCGGGCATTCCCCTGGCCGAGCGGCTGGGCCGGGTCGTCTCCGCGCTCGCCGAGTCGCCGGTGACGCACCTGCGGGTGGAAGTGCACGGCGAGATCGCCGACAAGGACGTCTCCGTCCTCACGCTCTCCGCGCTCAAGGGCCTGTTCATGGACGTCGTCTCCACGCCGGTGTCCTACGTCAACGCGCCCGTCTTCGCCGAGGAGCGGGGCCTGAGCGTCGAGTCCATCGCCGATCACGAGGTCGAGGCGTTCCGCAACCTCACGACGCTGGTCGCCACCACCTCGGACGGCCAGCAGGTGCGCGTGTCCGGCACCGTGACCGGTCCCAAGCTCATCCAGAAGCTCACCGAGGTCAACGGGTTCGAGCTCGAGATCCAGCTGGCAGACCACCTGCTCGTCTTCCGCTACCAGGACCGCCCGGGCATCATCGGCCAGCTGGGCCAGGCGCTCGGTGCCGCGGACATCAACATCGCCGGGATGCAGGTCTCGCCCGCCGACGGCGAGGCCCTGTCCGTCATGGCAGTCGACTCCCCGGTGACGGGTGAGGTCGTGGCCGCCGTCGCGGGTGCCGTGGACGCCTCGTCGTTCTCCGTCGTCAACCTCGTGGAGGACTGAGCGGGTTCCGCCCTCGCCAATCTCGTGGAGGGGCGAGCGGGGCTGCCGCGGCCGTCGCGGGTGAGGGGCCCGGGTCTGCGGGATGCGCGTGTGTGCCCGAGCGGCGTGCGGGTCTGCGGGTGCCCGCGGTGTTCGAGCCTGCGGGCCGCGCTGGCCTGCGGGGCGGGGATGCCCGCTGGACTTCCGAGCCTGCGGGGCGCCCGCCCTTTGGAGGCGGAGCCCTCGCCGAGTGGTCATTCCTGTTCGGTTGACGCTGGGCGAACCGAACGAGAATGACCTCTCAGCGGTGGGAAGCGGGGGCAAGAGCGGGTGAGGGTGGCGGTGGCCGGCGGCTCCAACGGCACCCAACAAGGTCAGGCCCTAACCGGCAGGCTGCCAGCGGCCCGCGGGACCATGCCCCTGCCGACGGTGGCGCACCCGGTTCCGGTGTCGATGGTGCCGTCGAGGGTGCCCCACGCCCCTGCCGACGGCGGCGTGTCCCCCGCGGGGGACACGCCGCCGGGGTGGAACTCAGGCCTTCTTGTCCTTGTCCTTGCCGATCAGGCGATCGCGCATCTCGTCCCAGCGCTCCTGCCACTTCTCGCGGCGCTCCGAGCGGTGCTGTTCGCGCAGCTTTGCCTGGGCGGCAGCCGCAGCGGCCTCGGCGGCCTCGCGCTCGGCATCGAGCTCATCGAGGACCTGGTCGAGCGGGCGCCGGATGAGCGCACCGCCCAGTTCGCCGACGATGGCGTCGACGGCCGGGATGCCCTCCTCCGAGCCCTGCACGATGAGCCCGTTCGAACCGGGGCGCACCTGCGCGGCGAAGTCGGAGAGCACATCGGAGGTGTCCGCCGCGCGGGAGGCGTCGACCGCACCGCCCACTGCGGCTCCGGTGGCCCACCCCAGGAGCATGCCGAGCGGGCCGCCCAGCAGGCCGACGAGGGCGCCGATCACGGAGCCGCCGGCGAGCCCCCCGCCGATCGAGGCGTCCGTCGCATCGACGACGCGCCAGTGGCCGTCCTCACTGCGCTCGACGATGGCGCCGGCGTCGATGTAGCTGGGCGAGTTCTTGAGCTTGGAGAACGCCTCGAAGGTCTTCGCGTCGTCGGGGAAGGTGATGATTGCTGCGTAATCGGCCATGATCATCCAATCGTCAGGGTCACAGCTTTGCCTCGACCGGTGATGGGGCGAAGAGGGTCTCCGCCCTGTTCGGTCATGACTGCGAGGCGGTGCTGGCGCCGTCCTCGGTGCGCCGGTCGGCGCACTTCGATCGTAGGACGCAGAGGCTGGGAATGACATGGCAATCCCGCCTGCCGAGCGCTTCCGGTTCACGTAGTGCGATCGTCCCGAGCGTGGCGATAGAAGTGAACGAAAATCTAGTGCCGAGCGTGGTGGTGTCATAGCGTCGAAGCAACACTCCCGGTCGGCGGGGGTCTGATCGGTGGAGTGTGCGGATGGCGCGGGTGGGGTTGTCGTTCAGTGACAGGTCGGAGATCTCGACGGCCTCGAAAGCGGGC
>NZ_WWEQ01000079.1 GCF_009857845.1 Brevibacterium rongguiense
GGCGCCGCAGACGGCGCCGAGACCCCGCGCCGCACCTCGGGTGCGGCCGGCGAAAGCTGAGCATGCCCCACGACGTACCCAGGACCTTCCCCGGGCCGGCGGGCTCGCCTGCGCGCGGCCGGTTTCGCGTTCGGCAGCGCCGTCCGGCGCGGGGAAGGTCCTGGGTACGTCGTGGGGCATGCTCAGCTTTCGCCGGCCGCACCCGAGGTGCGGCGCGGGGTCTCGGCGCCGTCTGCGGCGCCCGCGGATTCGGGCTCAGACTCGGGCTCAGCGGTCACAGGGGCGGCGGGTTCGCGTCGACCGCTCGGCTCGATCGCATCATCGGCTCGGCCGGGTCGTGCACCTGAGCCAGGATGTCCGCGTCTGCCGGGGCAGCGGGCTCGGACGGATCGCCGAGCTCGGCGGCGGCACCGCGAGTCCCCTCGGGCTCGGCGGCGGGCTCGGCACCCGGCTCGCCGGCGGCCTGGCCCACGGGCTCCTCGACCCCGTCTGCCCCGGCGGCCGGCTCCCGGCCGGCCTCGAGCTGGGCGATCCGGTCGTGCAGTGCGTCGAGCGCGGCATCGACCTCGTCGGGCCGGTAGCCGCGCAGGGCCGGGGAGAACCGCAGCTGGGCGATGTCCGCGGCGGCGAAGTCTGCGGGCAGGCCGGGGCGCGGCTCGGATTCCGAGGCGGCGGGCATGCCGCCGTTGAACAGGTTGAAGGAGCCGGCCACGGCGATGACCATGACGAAGACGGCGGCGCACACTCCGACGACGATCCACACAGGCATGGGCCCAGTGTGTCACAGGCGCTCGGCGCCGCTCCGGAGGCCGCCGGGCGCGCCCCGCGGCACCGGGCGGCCGGGCGCAGCGCTAGACGAGCCCGCGCACCGCGGTGCGCGGGGGCCGGATGCCGCGCACCGCGAGCACCGTGTCGATGGCCTGGACCGTGGCCGCCGCATCGTGGGTCCGGATGACCGCAACCCCCGCGTCGATGGCCAGGGCCGTGGCCGCGATGGTGGCGGGCAGCCGGTCGGCGGGATCGGCCACGCCCGCGGCCTCGCCGATGAAGTCCTTGCGCGAGATCGCGAGCAGCACCGGCAGCTCCCCCGCGCACAGCCGCGGGAGTGCCCGCATGACCTCAAGCGACTGGTAGGTGTTCTTCCCGAAGTCCGGGGTGGGGTCGATGAGGATACGGCCGGGCGCCACCCCGGCGGCCCGCGCAGCCGCGACGAGCCCCGCCAGCCCCTCCTCGACGTCATCGAGGAGGTCTGCCGCGCACAGCCCGTAGCGGTTGCGGTGGGCGTCCGTGCGCGGCTCGAGGCCCCCGGTGTGGGAGCACACGAGGCCGATGCCGTGGGCCCCGGCGACCTGCGCCACGCGGGGGTCGTGGCCGGCCCACGTGTCGTTGAGCAGCCGTGCCCCGGCCCGCGCGGCCGCCTCGGCGACCTCGTGGCGGTACGTGTCGACGCTGATGACGAGGTCGGGCAGCTCCGCGGCGACGGCCTCGACGACGGGGCACACGCGGTCGATCTCCTCGGCCGCGGACACGGCGGGGCCGCGCCCGGCGCGCACTCCCCCGATGTCGACGATGCCCGCGCCCTCCCGCGCGGCGCGCGCGCAGGCCGCCACTGCCTCGGCGGCGGTGGCCGAGGACGCGTAGAAGGAGTCCGCGGAGCGATTCACCACCGCCATGACGACGGGGCGCAGCGGCCCGGCGCGCACGGCTCCGAGCTCGAAGACGGCCCGGGCGCCCGGTTCGGGCCCTGCGGGCTGCCCCGCGCCCTCCCCGCCCGCGGGTGCGTCCGACCCGGCCTGGCTGCCCTGCCTCATCCGATGGGCGAGCTGGGCCCGATGCCCGCCGCGATGTGCGCGACGGCCTCCGCCGGGGAGTCGGTCACGCAGAAGAGGTCGAGGTCGCGCGGGGAGATCGTGCCGCGCGCCAGCAGGGTCTCGCGCAGCCAGTCCACGAGCCCCGCCCAGAAGTCGGTGCCCATGAGCACGATCGGGAAGCGGGTGATCTTGCCGGTCTGGACGAGGGTGAGGGCCTCGAAGAGCTCATCGAGCGTGCCGAAGCCGCCGGGCATGAAGACGTAGCCCTGCGAGTACTTGAGGAACATCGTCTTGCGCACGAAGAAGTAGCGGAAGTTGATCCCCAGGTCCACGTACTCGTTGATGCCGGACTCGAAGGGCAGCTCGATGCCCAGGCCCACGGACAGCCCGCCCGACTCGCACGCGCCCCGGTTGCCGGCCTCCATGATGCCGGGCCCGCCGCCCGTGATGACCGCGTAGCCGCTGGCGACGAGCCCCCGGGCCACCTCCTCGGCGGCAGCGTAGGCGGGCTCCTCGGGGCGGATGCGGGCGGAGCCGAAGATGCACACCGCGGGCCCCAGCTCCGCCAACGAGCCGAAGCCCTCGACGAACTCCGCCTGGATGCGCATGACGCGCCACGGGTCCTCGTGCACCCAGTCGGTGCTCCCCCGCTCGTCGAGCAGCCGCTGGTCCGTCGTCGTCGCGGGGATCTGGGAGCGGCGCAGGCGCACCGGCCCCTTGTCGTAGGTGCTGCCGCCGGCGCTCATCGGCGGCCTCCGGCGGGCATCCGCCTGGCCTGGATGGGGGTCATGGCCTCAGCGTACCGCCCGCTAGGCTGGGCGCATGACTTCACGCTTCGCCGCGGCCACCGGAGTGGCCACCTCGTTCGCCGACACCGTCCTCAGCGTCTGGTTCCCCGCCCCCACCCTGGGGCAGAGCGCCGACGACGCGCTCGCCGCCGCGCAGCGCCTCGCCCCCGACCTGAGCGCCCTGGCGGGCGCCGACGAGGCGCGCGGCACCACGGCGACGGTCGTGACCACGACGATCGACCTGGACGCCGCGCCCGCGGACGCCGCGGATGCCTACCTGCGCCTGCACGCGCTCTCCCACCGCCTCGTGCGCCCCAACGACCTCAACCTCGACGGCATCTTCGCCACGCTGGCCAACGTCGTGTGGACCTCGCGCGGGGCCTGCTCCCCGGAGGGCTTCGAGGCCACGCGCGCCGCGCTCCTGGCCGACGGCCAGCTCAGCGTCTACGGCGTCGACAAGTTCCCCCGGATGACGGACTTCGTCGTGCCCTCGGGTGTGCGGATCGCGGACGCCGACCGCGTGCGGATGGGCGCCTACCTGGCACCGGGCACCACCGTCATGCACGAGGGCTTCGTGAACTTCAACGCGGGCACGCTGGGCGCCGCGATGGTCGAGGGCCGCATCTCCCAGGGCGTCGTCGTGGGCGACGGCACGGACATCGGCGGCGGCGCCTCGATCATGGGCACGCTCTCCGGCGGGGGCAAGGCGAAGATCACGATCGGGGCGGGCACGCTGCTGGGCGCGAACGCGGGCGTGGGCATCTCGCTGGGCGATCACTGCGTCGTGGAGGCCGGGCTCTACGTCACGGCCGGCACCCGGGTGAGCCTGCCGGAGGAGGGCGGAACGGTGGTGAAGGCCTCGCAGCTGTCCGGCCGGTCCAACATGCTCCTGCGCCGCAATTCGACGACCGGCGCGGTCGAGGCGCTGCCCCGCGAGGCGGGCATCTCGCTCAACCCCGACCTGCACTGAGGCCCGCGCCCAGACGGCAGACGGCCGGCGAGACCCCAGGGGTCCCGCCGGCCGTCTGCCGTCTGCGTCAGTTCGAGCGCTCGTCCATGGGGACGTAGCCGCGCTCCGTGGCCCCCGTGTAGATCTGGCGGGGGCGGCCGATCTTCGTCTCCGGGTCATCGATCATCTCGCGCCACTGGGCGATCCAGCCCGGCAGGCGCCCCACCGCGAACAGCACGGTGAACATGTTGGTCGGGAAGCCCATCGCCTTGTAGATGAGGCCGGTGTAGAAGTCGACGTTCGGGTAGAGGCGGCGCTCGACGAAGTAGTCGTCGGCCAGCGCGATCTCCTCGAGGCTGAGGGCCAGGTCGAGCAGCTCGTCGTCGCCGCCGAACTTCTCGAGCAGATCGTGGGTCGTGCCCTTGATGATGGCGGCGCGCGGGTCGTAGTTCTTGTACACCCGGTGGCCGAAGCCCATGAGGCGCACGCCCTTCTCCTTGTTCTTCACCCGCTCCATGTACTTCTTGGCGCCGTCGTCGGAGTCCTTGATGCCCTCGAGCATTTCCAGCACCGCGGAGTTCGCGCCGCCGTGCAGCGGGCCGGACAGGGCGTTGATGCCCGCCGCAATCGACTGGTAGAGGTTCGCCTGCGACGAGCCCACGAGGCGCACGGTCGAGGTCGAGCAGTTCTGCTCGTGGTCGGCGTGGAGGATGAAGAGCTGGTCGAGCGCCTTCGCCTTGAGGGGGTCGACCTCGTAGGGCTCGGACGGGAAGCCGAAGTTCACGCGCAGGAAGTTCTCGACCAGGCCCAGCGAGTTGTCCGGGTGGACGACCGGCAGGCCCTGGTTCTTGCGGTGGGCCAGCGCGGCGATCGTCGGCATCTTCGCGAGCAGGCGCGCGGTCGACAGGTCGATCTGCTCCTCGTCGAAGACGGAGAGGCTGTCCTGGTAGAACGTCGACATCGCGTTGATCGCTGCGGAGACCATGGGCATGGGGTGCGCGTCGAGGGGGAATGCCTGGAAGAAGCGGCGCAGGTCCTCGTGGACGATCGTGTGGCGACGCAGGCGGGCGTCGAACTCGTCGAGCTGGGTCTGCGTGGGCAGTTCACCGTAGATGAGCAGGTAGCTGACCTCGACGAACGTGGACTTCTCCGCGAGCTGCTCGATGGGGTAGCCGCGGTAGCGCAGGATCCCCTCGTCACCGTCGATGTAGGTCACGGCCGAGGAGGCGTTGGCGGTGTTGGCGAAACCCGGGTCGTAGGTCACCTTGCCGGTGTCCTTGAGCAGGGAGCCGATCCGCAGCCCCTCCATGCCTTCGGCCGAGGGCACCCCGGGGAGTTCGTACTCGTGATCGTCGACCCGCAGGACACCGTCAGCTGCCATGTCTCTCCTCAGCGTTTCCCCCAGGCACTCCTGCATCTCAAGAGAACCGTGAGCGTTGTTTAACAGTCACATCAGAGCGTACAGGCTGTTGGCGCCCAACTCTAAACCCGGCGGTGAGCAGGGCATCCTGTGCCCGTGCACCGTGCGCCCGCCGTCGCCGAGGCGCGGGCGAGCACGGTGCGCGGGCGCCCGTGCCGCACGGGCTCCGGTATGGGGAGGGCCCTCAGCCGCGCAGGCGCTCGGCCGCCGCGGCGATGACGTCGTCCGGGGCGGTGAGCGCGATCCGCACGTGCTGGGACCCGGCCTCACCGTAGAAGATGCCGGGGGCGGCGATGATGCCGAGGTCGGCGAGCCGGCCGATCGTGGTCCAGCAGTCTTCCCCCGCCGTGGACCACAGGTAGAGGCCCGCCTCGGAGTCGTCGATGCGCAGCCCGAACGCGCGGACCGCGGGCTCGAGCACCGCGCGGCGGCGCCGATAGGCGTCCTTCTGCGCGCGGACGTGGTCCTGGTCGCGCAGGCCGGCCACCATGGCCGCCTGGACCGGGCCGGGCACGATGAGTCCCGCGTGCTTGCGGGAGTTCGTGAGGTCGGCGATGAGCTGCGGGTCGCCCGCGGCGAAGGCCGCGCGGTAGCCGGCGAGGTTGGATTCCTTCGACATCGAGTACACGCTCAGCACGCCGGTGTGGTCGTCGCCCACCACCGCACGGGAGAGCACGGAGGGCGCGGGCGCGGGACCCGCCCAGTTGAGCAGGCCGTAGCACTCGTCGCTGGCGACGACGACCCCCGCAGCGCGCGCCGCCGCCACCGCATCGCGCATGAGGTCCGCAGCGAGCACCGCACCGGAGGGATTGCCCGGCGTGTTGAGCCAGAGCAGACCGATCCCGGCCAGCGAGGCGCCCCCCGCCACCGCCTCGGCGTCGAGGCGCACATAGTCGACTCCGGCGAGCTCCGCACCCATCTCATAGGTCGGGTAGCCGACCGAGGGGCCGGCCAGCGCCAGGCCGCGCTGGCGCAGCCCGGCGAAGAGGGGCAGGAGCGCGATGAACTCCTTGGACCCGACGCTCGGGATGACCTGGGTGTGCGGGTCGAGCTCGACCCCGTGCCAGGCGCGGTACCAGTCGGCGATCGCCTCGCGCAGCTCCGGGGTGCCCGCCGTCTGCGGGTAGCCGGGCCAGTCCGCGGCCGCGGCCAGCGCCTCGCGGATGACGGGAGGGGTGGGATCGACCGGCGTGCCGATCGACAGGTCGCACACGGGGCCGCGCTCCTGCGCGCGGGCGCGGTAGGGGGCCAGCAGCTCCCACGGGTATTCGGCCAGTCCGAGTCCGAAGCCGGTCATCGTGGTTCCCTTCTGCGGATGGGCGGGAGGTCTGCGGATGGGTTGGGGTCTGCGGATGGACGGGAGGAGCACGGGTGCGCAGGCCTCACGGCCCCCCAGCCCCGCGGGCGGGTCGCCTCAGTCGTCCTGGTTCTGCGGGGGCAGCGCGGCGATCATCGGGTGGTCCGTGCCGGTGTTGCCCAGCTTCGCGGCCCCGCCCGGGGAGCCCAGCTCATCGAAGAAGTCGACGTTGGCCGTGTAGTACTCGGACCACTCCTCCGGCACATCGTCCTCGTAGTAGATGGCCTCGACGGGGCAGGCGGGCTCGCACGCCCCGCAGTCCACGCACTCATCGGGGTGGATGTAGAGCGAGCGCTCGCCCTCGTAGATGCAGTCGACGGGGCATTCGTCGATGCAGGCCTTGTCCTTCACATCCACGCACGGTTGCGCGATGACGTAGGTCACTTCCAGGTCTCCTCGGTCGAAGTCGGCTCGTGCGCTGCCGCGGCGGGGTGCGGGCCGGACCCGCGAGCGGCTGCTCGCCGGCGGCCGCAGCGGCTCACCGGGACCACCGCGTCGTCGCCGAGCATCCGAGCGGGTCCGCGGCAGGCGAACCCGGCACAGGGAGCCCTGCGGCCGCACGGCGCGCATCGCGGTCCAAATGCACTCCCACCAGGGTACTCCCTCATAGGGTAGGGGGAAGGGCTGACGCGGTGCCCGCGCCGTGCGCTCGGACACAGCGGCCGCCCCGGCCCGCCACGCGAATCACGAGGTATCCCATGACCACTCCCCGCCCCGGCCAGCGCCTCGTCATCCGCTACGGTGCGGACGGGCAGACCACGGATGCGCTGGGCACCGTGGCCGCGGCGGACGACCAGCGGGTCATCATGGACACGGGCCGCGGCCGGGTCGAGATTCCCGTCGCCGCGATCGAGGTCGTCCACGAGATGCCGCCGGCCCCCACCCAGCCCGGGCGCCTGCACCGGGTGGTCTCCCCCGAGGACCTGCGCCGGATCTCCGCGGCGGTCTGGCTGCCGGCCGATGCAGTCTGGCTCAACGCCGACAATCTGCGGGCGGAGGCCTCCGAGTCCGCCTCCGATGTCCAGTCGGGCTGGCTGCTGCGCGCGGCGCACGGGGTCTCGCAGCGCGCCAACAGCGCGCTGCCGCTCACCGCGCCGGGCATCGAGCCCGCCGAGGCGCTCGACATCGCGCAGCGCTGGTACGCGGACCGCTCGCTGCCGCCGGCCGTCCAGATCTTCTCCACCGTCGAGGGCGCGCTGGCGCCCAGCTGCGAGCCGCTCGGCGCGATCTTCCGCGAGCGCGGCTTCGCGCCCTCGGGGCCCACGCTGGCGCTCACCGCGGATGCGAAGGAGGCCGCGGGCTCCGCCGAGGTGCCAGCTGGCCTGGCGATCGTCGTCTCCGATGACGCCCACCGCCCCCACTTCGATGCGTGGGGCCGGCCTGCCGACGGCGAGGGCAGCGAGGGGCACGCGGACTTCGCGGCGCTGATCCGCAGCCCGGAGCGGTTCACGATCGTCTCCGCCATCGCCGAGCACCCGGACGGCTCGAAGAGCCTCGTGGGGACGGTCCGCCTGGCCATCGCCCAGAAGTGGGGGGTCGTGTCCAACCTCGTAATCGATGAGGCGCTGCGCCGCCGGGGCGCCGGCCGCGCCCTCGTCCAGGCGGCGGCCAGCCTCGCGGCCCGGCAGGGTGTGCGCTCGCTCATGGCCGAGGTCGAGGGCGCCAATGCGCCATCCCTGGGGCTGTTCTCCCAGCTAGGCTTCGCCGAGCACCACCGGTACTGGTTCGCCCGCCGCAGCTGAGCACTCACCCGGCCCAGCACCCACCCAGCTGAGTGCCCGCCCGGCCCAGCACCCGCCCGGCTGAGTCCCCGCCCGGCCCAGCACCCACCCGGCCCAGAGCCCGCCCGGCACCGGGTTCAGCGGCAGGTGATCCCGGTGACGGGCGCGTAGACGGTGGTGAACTGGTCCCGGGTGGTGCGCCCGGTGGCCTTCTCGGTCATGGTCCGCTTGATCGTGATCGACCAGCCGCCCTTGGGCGACTGCGGCCTGCAGGTCGACCCCGAGCCCTGCTTGGTCCCCGGTGAGGTCCGGTTGAACCGTCCGGACGACTCGGCCTTGACGTCGTAGGCCCGCGTGCCGAAGACCTGGGCGGTGACCCTGCCGCCGGAGACGTCCATCGCGAGCACCACCGGGGACTTCGTCGTGTTCGTGAAGGCCATGTCGATCGAGCGCCAGTCCAGGGTGGCCTCGCGGCCCTCCGGATAGCGCGAGATGTAGCGCGAGTGCGCCTGGTGCTCGTTGAGCTCGAAGCCGGCGAAGAACGCGGCGTTGAACAGCGTCGTAGAGACCTGTGAGACGCCGCCGCCGTAGTCCTCCTTCATCTCGCCACCGGAGATGACGCCCGCCTTGCGGTAGCCGTTGGCCGCGGTGCGCTCGCCCAGGGTGTCGTTGAGGCTGAACCGCTTGCCGGGCATGACGACGGTGCCCGTGACCTTCCGCGCGGCGGTGCGCAGGTTCGCGTCGCGCGCCGGCTCCGAGTTGTAGGGGGTGTGGAACTCGGACGCGACCTGGGAGACATCGGCCTTCTTCGCATCCGCCGTGGTGAACTCCGGCTCCTGCACGGTGCGGGTGACGGCGGCGGTGCGGTTGGCCGCGCCGACCGCGTGCTCGACGCCCGCAACGAGTGCCTTGGGCTCGACGGTCGTGCCGCTGCGGGCGGGCACGACCACCGGGGCACCGCCGGACATGCGGAAGCTCGCATCGCGCGCCGCGGTGCCCAGGGTGGAGTCCTGCTTCGCGATCGCCGCGTGCAGCCTCTTCGCGTCGATGCTGCGGGTGAGCGCGCCGTCCTTGGCCGGGAACGACAGCGCGGCGGCGAGCTGGGCCGGGCGCACCGTCACGCGGGATTCCTGCCCGGAGCCGCGGACGGTGAGGACGAGGGGCTTGGACAGGGCCGGCTCGGCCAGGGAGCGCTGTGCCTCCTGCGCGTCTGCCGTGCTCACCTGCGGGTCCGCAGCCTCGGAGGCCACGCGCAGGCTGTCCTCGCGCAGCCAGCCGGTGCGCAGTGCCGAGCGCACCGCGGCGCCATCGGCCTCGATCCCGGTGGCCGCCTTCTTCACGTGGGTCGTGGAGCCCGTCACGGTGAGGGCCGCGTCGGTGGGCGCCGCGCTGAGCTTCTTCGCGGCGGCGTCCGAGGCGGTGGTCAGCGCATGGTCATCGGCGGCGATGTCCACGGGCCGCTCGCTGCCGCCCAGGAGGCGGGGCACCACGATGCGGGGGTCCAGGGTGAAGCCCAGCAGAGCGTCGACGGTGCCGTCGATGTCCGGGGCCAGCCCGGCGTCGGCCGGCTTGAGCTGGGTGCGCGCGGTGCGCTCGCCCTGCGCGGCGGTGAGCTCGACCGGCTTGCTCGCCCGCTTGTCCAGGCCCGCGCGCAGCGCGGCAGCGGCCTCGGCGCGGCTCTTGCTGCCCACGTCGACACCCGCCACCGAGGTGCCGTGGGGAATCGTGCGCCCGCTCAGGGCCGCGGCGGCGGCGTAGGCGCCGAACAGGAGTGCCAGCACGATGCCGGCGATGAGGGCGGCTCGTGTGCCCGCCCGACGGGTCGCCGCGGGGTGCACCGACTTCCGCGCGGACTTCCGCGTGGTCGTCGCTGCGGGTGTCGGCTTCGGCTTGCGGTGCGGCTGCCGGCTGGCTGGCACAGGGTCTCCTCTTGGCTGCGGGGAAGGTCGGCGGGGAGGGCCGGCACCGCGGCGGGTGCGGGGCCCGGGCCCGGTGCGCGCCCGGGGCTCGGGCGGTGTGCCCAGGGGCGCTCAGGGGCGGGCGGGCCGCCGCTTGAGCGAGGGCAGGGCGAACGCGAGCACCGCGGCGATGAGCATGGGCCCGAAGAGCCATCCCACGGAGCGCAGCGTGTTGACGACGAGCAGGTCGTGCCCGGGCAGCAGGCCCGGCTGGCCCAGCGCGAACGAGCCCAGCGAGATGATGACCGCGGTGACGACCAGGAGCATCGTCGAGCGGTAGAGCACGGAGACGTGCCACATCGCCGCGGCGGCCAGGGCCAGGGCGAGCACGAGCCCCCAGGGGAGGACGAGCTGCTGGCCCCCGAGGCTCACCGCGGTGGCGTTGAGGTGCTGCATGGTGCCGAGGAAGGCCACGAGCACCGCGACGAGCAGCGTGTGGATGACCGCCCAGGGGCTCAGCCGCGGGCGCCCGGCTGGGCGCGGCGCGGCGGCGGAGGCCTCGGGTTCAGCTGGATCCGCGGCGGGCTCGGCCCCCGTGGCGCCGTGCCCGGCCCCGCCGGC
>NZ_WWEQ01000007.1 GCF_009857845.1 Brevibacterium rongguiense
GCGCCGGCGCCGCCAGCTGCGGTGGGCCTCGGCGCTCCTGGCGGGCGGTGTGGGCCTTGCCGTCTTCGCCGCGGCGGTGGGCGCCGCGGTGGCCGCCCGGGGGATGGGCCGCACGGGTGCCACCGGCGCTGTGGCCCGCGAGCGCCTCGTCGTCGTCGATGCCAATGTGCTGCTGAGCAACCGCAGCTACGGCTCCGTCATCGCCGCCGCCCGCCGGGCGGGCGCGGACGCGATCGCCCTGCAGGAGGCACACCGCGGGCAGCTCGAGCGCGAGCTCGCGGCGGTGGGGCTCGGCGCCGAGTTCGCGCTCTCCGCCCCGACCGGGCAGGACCCGGACGCCCCGGACACGATCCTCGCGGTGCGCCGCGGCCTGCACCCGCGCGCCGTCGAGGGGCCCCTGCCCACGGCCGCCGCGGGATTCGCCACGGACGCGGGCACGCTGTTCTCCATCCACACCGCCGCACCGGTGGAGCGGGCGCCCGTCCAACGGGCGTGGGCGCGCACCGTCCGCGCGGCCGTCGGGCTCTGCGCGGCCGGCACGATCGTGGCGGGGGACTTCAACGCCTCAGTCGACAGCGCGGTGCTGCGCGAGCGCAACGGCTGCGCCGACGCGGGCACCCGGCTGCGGATGGGTGGCCTGGGCTCGTGGCCGGCCGATCTGCCGGCGGCCCTGGGCGCGCGCATCGACCACCAGCTCTACGACGGGCGCGCCTTCGCGGCTGTCTCCGGCGAGCTGTTCGACATCGCGGGCAGCGATCACCGGGGGCTCGCGATCGTCTACGACCGGCGCGGCTGATTGAATGGGGGAGTGGACCACCCCCGACTCTCGCCCCAGGCCAAGCGCGCCTACGGCCGCGGCTTCGGTGCGGACGCCGCCGCCTACGATGCCGTGCGCCCGGGCTATCCCGCCGAGGCGCTCACGCGGTTGGTCGACCTGGCCGCGGGCCGTCCGGTGCTCGACGTGGGCGCCGGCACGGGCAAGCTCAGCGCGGGCCTGGCCGCGCGGGGCTGCGAGGTAACGGCCGTGGATCCCGACCGGGCGGCCCTCGCCCGCAATCCTGTGCCGGGGCTGCTCGGCACCGCGGAGGCCCTGCCCGTGGCCTCGGGCGCGTTCGGGCTGGCGACGGCGGCCCAGGCCTGGCACTGGTTCGACGCGCCGAGTGCGGCGGCCGAGCTGCGGCGCGCGTTGGTGCCCGGGGGAGCGACGGCGATCGTCGTCAACCAGCTCGACGTGCGCCTCGACTGGGTGCTGCGCCTGAGCCGCATCATGCACGCGGGCGACGTCTACCGCCCCTCCTGGCGCCCGGAGCTGCCCGGGTTCGGGCCCAGCTCCGTCGAGGTGGTGGAGTTCCGCCAGGAGATGTCGGTGGAGCGCGCCGTGGAGCTGGCCGCGACGCGCTCGTACTGGCTGCGCTCCGACGAGGCCACCCGGGCGCGGGTGGCGGGCAACATCCGCGACTTCCTGGGCCGGGAGCATCCCATGCCCGAGCCCTTCGGGCTGCCGTATCTGTGCCTGCTCGCCGTGGCGCGGCCCCGAAGCTAGCCGGCTGCGGAGCTTCGGGGAGGGATCGCCGCCGGGCTTCGGGTCGGGTGAGCGGGGCAGCTGGGGATGAGTCCGAGTGGCGCCCGGTTTGGGTGCCGCTCGCCGACTGGGCGGTGGTCAGCCTCGTGGGGGATGCGGCCGATTGGGCCTTCTGCCTTCCGGTCCAGCGGAAGCAGCCGGTTCGGAAGGCAGGAGGCCCAATCGCCGGGGCACCCCGGTCGGCGTGGAGTGCCCCGGACGCGACGAGGCCGCAGCTCAAGCGGGCTGCGGCCTCGTTTCGCGGGTGCGGCTCAGGACTCGGTGCCTGATGCGTCCTTGTGCTGCGGTGCGGACGTGGCGGTCGAGCTCACGGAGTTCTCCGTGCGGCCGGCCTGGTGCTGCACGGCGATCTTGCGCGGCTTGGCCTCCTCGGACACCGGGATGGTGAGCGTGAGGACGCCGTCGCTGAAGTCCGCGGAGATCTTGTCGAGCGCGACGCGGCTGCCGAGCGTCAGCTGGCGGGCGAACGTCCCCGTGGGGCGCTCGCGGGTGAGCCACTGGACGCCCTCGGCGCTGACGGGCTGGCGCTCGCTGCGCACCGTGAGGGTGCGGTCCTCGACGTCGACGTCGATGCTCGAGGGATCGACGCCGGGCATGTCGATGCGGGCGATGAACACCTCGCCGTCGCGGTAGAGGTCCATCGGCAGCGCCGCGGACTGCGAGCTGCGGGCCACCTCGGTGATGAAGCGGTCGATGTCGCGCAGGGGCTCGAACTTCGGGGCCATGATGTGTCCTTTCGTCGGAACAGGTCGTTACATTGAGTCCAACACACTCAACTTGGCGATCATTCCCGTTCAGCTGGAAAACGGGTGGAATGAAGCTGGCAGAAAGTTGAGAGTCGGGATCGGGGAGGGCCGGGGAGGAGTGGTCTTCCTCCGCGACGGGGGCGCGGACTCGCGCTGGCCCCTGGGGGCCCTGCACGTCCGCTGGCGCGGGCGGTCGGCGCAGCGCACAGACTGTGTAGTAACGGTGAATGGTTATCGTGAGAAACATTCGCTCGACTTACCGGTCACGGCCTTCGTAATGTGGGTCCCACGACGCTCGGGCACTCGCCCGGCCCGCCTCCCGGAAAGGCCCTCGCATGGACAGCGCCCTCGAACCACCCGTTCTCCGCATCGACGGCGATCGCCTGTGGTCCGACCTCATGGAGCTCGCGCGGATCGGCGCGTATGAGGACGAGCCCACCGGGCTGTGGGGAGTCAACCGGCAGTCGCCGACCGACGAGGACGCGGCCGGCCGCCGCCTCGTGGTCGGGTGGATGGAAGCGGCGGGCCTCGAGGTGTCGATCGACCCCATGGGCTCGATCTTCGGCCGGCGCCCTGGGCGCCGCGACGATCTCGCTCCGGTCATGGCGGGTTCGCACATCGACTCCGTCGGAACCGCCGGCGCGTTCGACGGCTGCCTGGGGGTCCTGTCGGGCATCGAAGCGGTCCGCACCCTCAACGACAGCGGCATCGTCACCGAGCGGCCCATCGTCATCGCCGCCTCCACCGAAGAGGAGGGCGTGCGGTTCGGCACCGACATGCTCGGCTCCGCGGTGGCGGCGGGGCGCATCGAGCTGGCGACCGCGCATGGCCTCACAGACGCGGAGGGGCGCGCGTTCGGCGACGAGCTGCGCCGGATCGGCTTTGCGGGGAAGGGGCCGGCACTCCTTGACCCGCCGCACGCCTACGTCGAGTGCCACATCGAACAGGGCCCCGTCCTCCAGCACAGCGGCGCTGCGCTGGGGGTCGTCACCGGAGTCCAGGCGATTTCGTGGCAGCGGGTGACGATCCACGGGCGCGCGGCCCACGCGGGCACGACACCCACGCAGCTGCGCGCCGACGCAGGGCTCGCCGCCGCCCAGATCGTCGTCAAGGTCCGCGAGATGGTCGATTCCGGCCGGTTCGGCCGCCTGCGGGGCACGGTGGGATGTCTGAGCGCTCACCCCGGGCTGCCGAGCGTCGTCCCCGACTGTGCGGAGCTCACCGTCGACTTGCGCAACCCCGACGATCAGGACGTGGAGGCGGCCGAACGCGAGCTCGCGGGGTTCCTCGACTCCCTGCCGTCTTCACAGCCGGGGCTGGGCGTCGAGACCGCTCGGATGGCCCGGACCTCCCCGGTTCCGTTCTCCGCAGACATTCAGGACACCATCGAGAAGGCCGCCGCCGATCTGGGCCATGCCGCCCCGCGGCTCATGTCCGGCGCGGGCCACGACGCCCAGGAGATCGCTGCACTGGCCCCCACCGCCATGGTCTTCGTACGCGGCCAATACGACGGAATCAGCCACAGTCCGCGCGAGTACTCCACCCCGGAGGACTGCGCGGCCGGGGCCTCCACGCTGCTCAACACGATTGCCCGCCTTGCACAGGAGGGTACGCGATGAGCGCGCAGGACCATCCGCTGCCGGGCGCCGAGACGGAGTTTGCGATCCGCTCGCGCCCCGCCGCCCGAGACTGGCGGAGCGACGAACCGGCCCACGTCCTGGACTTCCACCGCTCGATTCCGGGCTACGCGCCCACCCGCCTCGTCGAACTGCCCGCGCTGGCCCGGGAACTGGGTGCTGCCCGCGTGTGGGTCAAGGAGGAGGCGCACCGGTACGGGCTGCCGGCATTCAAGATGCTCGGGGCCGCGCACGCGGTTGCCCGTGCGCTCTCGGCGCGCCTGGGGGTCGGGGAGAGCGCCCTGCCGCTGAGCGAGATCGCAGCCCGGCTCCCGGAGACGGGGGTGCGCGAGCTCGTGGCGGCCACGGACGGCAACCACGGCCGGGCGGTGGCGCGCACCGGCGCGCTCGTCGGACTGCCCGCGCGCATCTTCCTGCCCGGGGGAGTCTCCGAGGCCGCCGTCGATGGCATCCGCGCGGAGGACGCCGAGATCGTGCCGCTGGGCGGCTCCTACGATGCCGCGGTCGCCCGCGCCGCCGAGGAGAGCCGCGGCAGTGGGTCGCTGCTCATCCAGGACACGTCCTGGGAGGGCTATGAGGAGGTGCCCGCCTGGATCGTGGAGGGCTACGGCTCGGTCCTCGAGGAGGCCGCGGCGCAGCTGCGCGAAGCCGGAGCGCCCGCGCCCACGCTCGTGACCGCGCCCACCGGTGTGGGCGCATTCGCCGAGGCCGTCGTCCGCTTCACCCGCTCCGGGGGGTTCGCCTCGGGCACCGCGGGCGCCTCGGACGCCGCTCCGCATATCCTCGCCGTCGAACCGTCCGCCGCGCCCAGCCTGTTCGCCTCGCTGCTGGCCGGTCAGCCCGTCACGGTGCAGACGGGGAACACGATCATGGCCGGGCTCAACTGCGGGACGGTGGCGGCGGCATCGTGGCCGGCGCTGCGCGACGGCGTGGACCTCAGCGCGGTCGTCCCGGACGCCGCGGTGACGCGGGCCGTCCGCGACCTCGAGGCGCACGGTGTGGACTCCGGCCCGTGCGGCGCGGCATCGCTGGCGGGTGTGCGCCTGCTGCGGGAGCGCGGCATGCTGGCCGACGGTGCGAACATCCTGCTCATCAACACGGAGGGAAGGGCCGCGAACCCACTGCCCGCGGCAGGCATCTCCGTTTAGTTAACATAATGTATATTATCGGCTAAGCGGACAGCATCACCTGGTCCGTCCCATGAGCGGCGCCGAGCACCGCATCGCACCACCGATGCACGCGCGCAAACTGCGCCTCCCGTCTGATGCACGCGTCCCCTGCCTGCGCACCGGCGGCGATCCGCGCTCGGCGTCGGCGCTTTGCAGACTTGCTCGGATTCGCTCGCTCGTCTCGGGGCACGCTCGGTCGCCCCGGGCTACTCACCGTCCGATTCGCACTCACCGGTGCGCCCCTCGCGTGACTTCCGGCCCCCGGTGCGACTCGGCCCCAGTCTTGACTCGTTCCAATCCCAGGCCAGCCTCACCATGCATGCGAACTGGAACGAGTCCAATTAGCATGGGTGGCGACCGCCGGGTCCGCGCACGGCGCGCGGCCCACCCTCTTCCGAAAGGACTCCGACATGCGTCTGTCCGACACCATGGCCAAGGCACTGAGCGACCAGGTCACCCTCGAGCTGACCGCCTCGATGGTCTACCTCCAGCTCGCCATCGAGCTCGAGGACCAGGACCTCAACGGAATGGGCGCGTGGATGCGCGCGCAGTCCGAAGAGGAGCTCGTCCACGCCCACAAGTTCATCGCGCACTGCATCGATCGCGACTCGGCGCCGCAGATCGGCACGATCTCCGTGTCCGACCTGTCCGGCAAGAAGCCGATCGACCTCTTCCGCGCTGCCCTCGCGCACGAGCAGAAGGTCTCGGAGTCTATCCGCGAGCTCTACCGGCTCGCGCAGGCGGAGACGGATCTCGACGTCATTCCGCTGCTCAACTGGTTCGTCGACGAGCAGGTCGAGGAGGAGTCGACGGTCGACGAGATCATCTCGCACCTCGCGCTCGTGGGCGAGGACGGCTCGGGCATCCTGCGCATCGATTCCGAGCTGGGCTCGCGCACTCCGGAGATCGCCGCCGACAGCGAGTGATCCCGGCCCGCGGGGCGCGCGTGTGCGCGTCCCGCGCAGTGCCCCTGGGGCTCCAGCACAGGGAGCCGCAGACAGCTGAGGCCCCCGGCGCATGCCGGGGGCCTCAGTGCTGGGCGAAGAGCAGCGGCGGCTCAGAGGACCTTGTAGGACACCTTCGCCACGCCGTCGCCGCCGATCTTGTTCATGGCGGCGGTGGAGAGATCCAGGCAGCGCCCGCTGATGTAGGGCCCGCGGTCGTTGATGCGCACCGTCACGGTCTTGCCGTTGGACTTGTTCGTCACCTTGACCTTGCTGTTCATCGGCAGGCTCTTGTGCGCCGCCGTCAGCTTGCTGGGGTTGAACCGCTCCCCCGATGCCGTCGGGCCGCCGGCCGTGCCGTCGCCCTCGCCGTAGGTCGACGCCTTGCAGGTGCCGCCCTGGCCGGACGCCTTGGAGTTCTTCTTGTACGACTCGCTCGAGGAGCCGGATGAGGAGGACTTCGACGACTTCTTCTTCGACGACTTCTTCGCCGAGCTGCTCGATGTCCCCTTCGCGGAATCGCTCGCGGCGGACTTCGAGGCGGTGGTCCGGGCAGCCGAGGTGCTCGGGGTCGGCTTGGGCTCCGGCGTGGTGAGCGTGCCGGAGACGCCGGCGGCCTTGCCGCTGTCCTTGGCCTTCTGCTGCGCCTTCTGCGCGGCCGCATCCGCGGTATCCTGCGCTTTCGGAGCCTGCGCGGCGCTCGCGGCGGCCGCCTGCTCCGGCGCAACGGCCGCGGAGTCGTCGCCGCTGGGGGCGGCATTCACGGCGCCAGCCACGCCCAGTGCGGCGATCGCGGCCGTGGGGATTGCGATCGCCGCCATGACCGGGGTGCGGCGGTTCTCGCGGAGAATGGTTGCCGCCGAGGCGTCCTGGTCTGCGTGCCGCCCGGCGCGGCGCCGAGTGAAGAGACCCCCGATGCCGTTGTGCTGGGGATCGTCCTGCGCTGCGTGCTTGCCCACCCGAACTCCTTCACGTTCTTGTGATCATTGTGTAACAGTCGCCCAGCCTAGGTAACGAAACGTTAGATATCTACCCGAATAGCGGTGAGATGACGTCGAATTTGTCACAATCACGGGTACTTCGAGTCTGGGATGGTCGACTGCTCCACGACGCGCCACCACCCCAGAGCTGGGTCCCCGGGCTCTGGAGTGGCCGTGCGCGGGGTGTGCGGAGACAGCAACGGGCCCCAGCCGGTCGGCTGGGGCCCGTGGGGGTGTCGCGGCCGCCGCTGCGGCGGGTGAGGTCAGAGGACCTTGTAGCTCACGTTGATCGTGCCGGCGCTGTAGCCGCCGACGGCCTTCATCGCGGCGACCGAGAGGTCGAGGCAGCGCCCGCTGATGTAGGGGCCGCGGTCGTTGATGCGCACCGTCGCGGACTTGCCGTTCGACTTGTTCGTGACCTTAACGACGCTGCCGAGCGGCAGGGTCTTGTGCGCGGCGGTCATGGCGTTGGCGTGGAAGGTCTCCCCCGAAGCGGTCGGGCCGCCGTCCGTGCCGTCGCCGTTGCCGTACATCGAGGCCTCGCACGTGCCGCCCTGGCCGGATGCCTTCGAGTTCTTCGGACCCGAGTAGCCGGAGTCCTTCGCGGGCTTCGCCGTGGGCTTGGGCTTGGGGGTGGCGAGGTGGCCGGTGAGGTGCGAGGCGCTGCCGCCCTGCTTCTGCGCGGTGCGCAGCGCCTTGGCATCGGCCTGGGCCGCGGGCTGCGCATCGGGCAGGGTCGCGGCGGGGGCGGTGACGGGCGCGGTCTCCGCGGAGACCTCCGCACCGCTGGGCATGTTCACGGCGCCGGCGACCATGACGGCGGCGGCGGCCGCGGTGGGGATCGCGATGGCGGCCATGACCGGTCCGCGCCGGTTGGCCTCGAGGACCTCGGCGGCGGTGGCATGCGGCGCGGCGGCTGCCGAGTGGCGTCCGGCGCTGCGCGTGGTGAGGCCGGCGAGGAGGCCCGCGGCGCTGCGGCGCCCGGAGGCCTTTGGAGAGGAGTGCTTGCCCACAGATGTTTCCTTCACGATCCCGTGACCGACTTGTTATCAGACCACAGCATAGATAACAAACCGGCCGCGCGCCAATTCATTCGGCCCGGTTGTGGACCCGGTTGTGGAGCGGGTGGCACCGCCCACGCGCGCGCGATCACGGCGCGGTCGCGTGCCCCTCGGCCGGGAGGGTCCCACGTGGCCCGGCGCAGTCCTGCGAAAACAGGGCAGTCGTGCGAGGACAGTGCTGCGCGGGCTCAGCGCTGCGAAGCCGGAAAGAACTCACGGGCGGGCAATCCGCGCCTCGGTATGGCGTCCCTCGTCAGGCGGAGCCACCGGACGGCCTGCGCCCCTGGCGGGGTGCTGAGTTACACGAGCGCTGAGTACCAGGGGGCGCTGACCGTCGGGAAGTCGCAACTCCGGGGTGCGCCTGCGCAGCGAGCGAGGGCATCAGCCCCGGTTCGCCAACGGGGGCCGTCGGACTGGAAGCCCAGCGGATCTCCTGAGGAATCGGTCAGCGGCCGCTGCGGCCGCGCAGCAGGCGACGCGTGGCGGCGGCGGAACGGGTCACGCCCGTGCGGATGAACCCGGCAGCCTGCTCGGCGCGACCGTCGATCTGCCGGCTGACGCTCGACAGCGCACCGTTGATGCGCTCCTCGGTGCGGTCGATGGGGCCGCCGGTGCGCGCCGCGTCGGCAGCCACCCGGCTCACCCGCTCCCCCAGCTGGCGACCGTTGGCCCGCAGGCCGCGGGTGCGCTCATCGGCCCGCCGGTACGCGGACTCCGAGTTCGTGCGCAGCCAGGAGGCCGCGCGCCGGGCGCGCTCGCGGGTGCCGGGCCGCGACGCATCGTAGACCTGGGTGGGCTCAACGGGATCCTCGCGCTGTGTCATGCTCCGATTGTCCACGGCGGGGCCGTGACGGGCAACACAGCCGCGCCGCGAAGACCGGCTGGAATTGGGTAGCGTGGCTGCCATGATCCCCTTACCGGCCGCCGCGTCCGCCGCCGTCATCGCGCACCGCGGCGGGCTGTGGCCCGATTGCGAGGAGAATTCGCTCGCGGCGTTCGAGCGCGCCGCGCAGGCCGGTCTTCAGTGGGCCGAGACCGACGTCCACGCGTCCGCCGATGGGGTGCTCTACGCCGTGCACGACCCCTCGCTTAAGCGCACGGCGGGCGTCGCGGCGCGCATCGAGCAGCTCTCCTCGGCCCGCCTTGACCGGCTGCGCCTGCTCGACGGCTCGCGCGTGCCCCGGCTGGTGGACGTGCTCGAGACGGCGCCAACGCTGAGCTTCAACGTCGACGTCAAGGCCGACTCCGGCACGGAGCCCATGATCCGCCTGGCGCGCGAGCCCCGGCTGCGCAAGCGCCTGCGGCTCGCGTCATTCAGCGCCCGGCGCCTGCGCCGCCTGCGCGCGGCCGTGCCCGGCGTCCGGACCTCGGCGGGAACTGGGGAGATCGCGCTGGCCGCAGCCGGTGGGATGCGCGCGCTCGACGAGCGCATCGACTGCCTGCAGGTCCCCGAAGCCCGGGCGGGAATCCGCGTCGTCACGCCCCGCCTCATCGCTGCGGCCCACCGGACCGGTCGCCAGGTGCACGTCTGGACCGTCAACGCTGCCGCCCAGATGGAGCGGCTGGCGGCGCTGGGGGTCGATGCGATCGTCACCGACGATGTCGAGCTGGGACTGCGCGCGTTCGCCCGGGGTCCGCGGCCGCACTGATCATTGCCCGCAGTCCCGCACCCAGAGGCGAATGCCCGACGCTCTCCCACCCTCTCGCGCGCTGCCACTGGCGGGGGAAGTGGCTCTCCACTGCCGTCTGCAGGGCCTCTCCCCCGAGTCTGCGCTCGTGCCGCCCCGGGCGCGTGCGGGGCACGGGACTCGTCAACGCATGAATGCAGGCACAGTTCGTCACAGGCGCGCTCCTTCGTGGCAGGCGCATGCGCGCGCGTGGGCGTGCGCACATCCCGGGCAAGGCACGCGCAAGGGCACATGCGTCAGGCCAGACGCTCAGCCGGCAGCCACCCGAGGGCGTATCCGCAGACCGCAGCGCTGAGACTGCGCAGCCGCGGGCCGAGCCTGAGCGGGAATGAGACGTAGGAGCCCCTTGTTGCGCCGACTGTATAGCCGCCGCCCGCGCTGCCGCTGCCCGGCGTCTCCCCGACCGCAGTCCACACACCGGATCGCCCCAGGCCTGCGCGTCCCCGACGGAGCGGACGGGTTCACTCCACGCGCACTCGGAACCGTGCCGCACGCGCTCAGCGGCGCCGCGGTGGCGCTGAGCGCGTGCGGCGCTGCGGCGCTGGGGCTCGCAAGAGCGGTGGTGGTTGCTCGGTGCCGTGGCATTCGTGCTCGCAGGCGCGGCGTTCGTGCGCGGTGCCGTGGCATTCGCGGGTTCGCCGGGAATGACGGGACCCGATAGACTGTTGTGTCGCCCAGCAGCCCCCAACGTCGACAGTGGAAGGTGGCCCCACCATGAGCGAGCGCAGTCTTCGCGGCACCCAGCTCGGATCCCGCAGCCTCGAATCGGAGGTGGGCGTCGAGCCGGCGCCGCGCCAGCTGGTCGAGTACGCGTGCGAGGACGGCTTCACCTTCACCGTTCCCTTCTCCGTCGAGGCCGAGGTGCCGGCGACGTGGGAGTCGGGCACGCACGGCCTGGGCAAGCGCGTGGGCGGCGGCGAGGCCGCCGAGACGACGGAGAAGCAGGGCCGCACCCACTGGGACATGCTGCTCGAGCGCCGCTCCCTCGAAGAGCTCCAGGTCCTCCTCGATGAGCGCCTGGCCGTGCGCCGCGGCGAGAAGGCCCCGGAGGTCTGAACCGGGCCGAGCAGGCCTACCGGCTCACGCGGACCGGAGCTCTTCCGGGCACCTCGAGCGCGCGACACCCGCGACCACAGCGCTCGGCACCGGCAATCACACAGCGCAGCGGGACATCACGCTGCGCTGTGCTGTTTCAACGGCGGTGTGTCGGTTCAAGGGCGTGGTGTCGTTTCACGGGCGTTGTGTCTTATCGAGACCGCCGTGCCGTTTCAATGCCGCCGCGTCGTTCCCGTTCCAAGGGCGCTGTCCACGGGCGCTGGGCGGTGGACGGGCGCCGTGCGGTTCCCAAGGCGTCGTGCGGTTCCCAAGGCGCCGTGTGGTTTCGGGGGCGCTGTGTGGTTGCAGGGGCGGCGTGCTGACGTGAGGGGCGCCGCACAGGGCCCGGCGTGCCGCGCCGCGATGGCCCCGGCCCCTCAGCTGCGGCGCGCGAGCGCGGCGCGCACGCGGCGTGCCCGCTCAGCGGCGCCCCACTTGGCGACGTTGACGAACGCCTCCTGGATGATGTTGCCCGACATCTTCGACTCGCCGTATTCGCGCTCGACGAAGACGATCGGCACCTCGGCGATGGCGAACCCGGCGCGCGCCGTGCGCAGGGTGAGGTCGATCTGGAACCCGTAGCCCTGCGAGCGCACCGCCTGCAGGTCGATGGCGGAAAGCACCTCCCGCCGATAGGCGCGGAAGCCCGCCGTCGCATCGTGGACGCCCAGGCCGATCGCGGCATTCACATAGACGTTCGCACCGCGCGAGAGCAGCTGGCGGTTGAGCGGCCAGTTCACCACCGCTCCCCCGGGCACCCAGCGCGCGCCGATCGCCAGATCGGCTCCGTCCGCGATGGCCGCCAGCAGCTGGGGCAGGTCGCGGCCGCGGTGCGAGCCGTCGGCATCCATCTCGCAGATGACGGGGTAGTCCCGCTCGAGCGCCCAGGCGAAGCCGGCGAGATACGCCGCACCCAGGCCGTTCTTCTCGGTGCGGCGCAGCAGGTGGATGCGCTCATCGTGCTCGGCCTGCTCCGCAGTCCAGTCGGCGGTGCCGTCCGGCGACCCGTCGTCGACGACGAGGACATGGGCCGCGGGCACGAAGCGGTGCACGGCGGCGATCGTGCGCGGCAGCGATTCGCGCTCGTTGTAGGTCGGAATCACGATGAGGGGGGCGTCAGTCACCCGTCCACCCTAGCCGACGATCGCGGCCGCGGGCCGAGCGCGCGGACCCCGTTCGCGGGCCCGTGAGACGGCAAAGCGCCCCGGGCCGACAGGCTTCGGACCGCGTGCTGACACGCGTTTTCTAAGGCCTGCGCCCGGGGCGCATCCGCTGAGCGGACCGATTGAGAATCTAGCAACGCGGTGTCCCCGCGACAAATCGCCCTCACCAGGGGATCTGTGCATCGTTGCAGGTCACGAGGGTGATTTTCGGACCGGCGCAGCGGTGGGAAAAGTGTGCGCCTCGGCGCGTCGCGCTCAGCCGAGGGCCGCGCTCACCCCGTCGACCCACACCTCGCGCACCGTGGGCAGCCGCTCCGGGTCGCCGAGGTCCGGCAGCCCGGGAGTGCCGGAGCGCGGGTCCGTGCTCCAGGCCGCCACGCGGTCATCGGAGACCTGCACGACCAGCCGATCAGCGCGCCAGCGCACCGCGGTGGCCGCGGCACCCGGTGCGAGCACACCGGCCTCGAAGCGGCCGGCGGCGCGGTGGGCGAACCGCGTCGCGCAGTTGAACGCCGCGCGTCCGGAGATCCCCCCGGCGCGGTCCCAGACGGCCGCGCGGATGCTGCGCCACGGGGCGGCTGGATCGAGTGCGAAGCTCACCTGGGCACCGGCCGCCAGGAGTCCTGCCAGCGGCTGCTCGGCGCTCGGATCGACCGTCAGCGCGATGCCGGCCGCACCCAGCCGCTCGCACAGCGCCTCCGGCACGCGCCGGCCGAAGCGCAGCCGCCAGCCGGAGCGCTGCGCGTGTGCGACGGCTCCCGCATCGTTGAGCAGCGCTGCGAGCGCGGCCTCGTCGGCCTCCGATTCCACGAGCACGCAGAGCGCGCCCGGCGGCCGCTGGCCGTCCGCGAGCTGCGCCGCGCTGCGCGCGGCGGGGCCCTCCTGCGCATCGAGGGCGTAGCCGAGGACCGCCAGCCGCCCGGCTCGCGCCTCGAACGCCGCGAGGGCTGCGGCCGTACCGATCGCGTGCACACCGGCGATCCCGGCGGCCACGAGGGCCTCCGGCTCCGGGGCGGAGACGCGCAGGTCGAGACCCGCATCGACGAACGCGGGGGCGACGAAATCGCCCTCCAGGTCCTGCACGGGCGCGCCCAGCGTGCCCGCCGCCTCGTCGGAGCCCACCCACGACACGATGGGCCCCTCGAAGGCGATCGCGGTGGCGAAGGGATCGGCGCTCGAATAGACATCGCCGCCGGCGAGCACCGTGACGGCGGGATCCTGCTCAGTCTTCTCCGTGGGAATCACGTCGCCCAGTATCCCACTGGTATCCCACCGGAGCGTCCGCGCCCCGCGATAGGGCACGGGGGTGAGTGCGAAGCGGGCGCAGCGGAGCCGGACGGGCGCGCCGCCCGCGCCGGATCGGGGCGCTGCTGCCCGGTGCCGCGTCCGTGCCGCGGTATAGGCTTCCCGGCGTGAGAGAAGCGCTGCTCGTCCTCGACACGCCGGCCCTGTACTACCGGGCCTTCTACGCCCTGCCCACCTCGCTGCGCGATGCCGCCGGCACGCCGGTCAACGCGGTGCGCGGGCTGCTCGACACGGTCGCCGCGCTGTGCGCCGAACTCCCCCGCCCGCGGGTCATCGCCGCCTTCGACGCAGACTGGCGCCCGGCGTTCCGCACGGCCCTCGTGCCGGAGTACAAGGCCCAGCGCGTGCGCGATGAGGCCGCCGGCACGGAGACCCCCGAGGAGCTGGCGCCCCAGCTGCCGATCATCCGGCGCGCGCTCACCGCGGCCGGCATCCCCATCGCTGAGGTGCCGGGCACCGAGGCCGACGACGTCATCGCCTCCCTCGCGGCGCAGGTCCCCGGCCCCGTGACCATCGTCTCCCCCGACCGCGACCTGTTGGCCCTGCTCGACGGTGAGCGCGTGGTGCTGCGCCGGCCCCGCCCCAAGGGCGAGTGGGAGGTCACCGCCGCGGCCGATCTGCCCGCGCTCTACGGGGTTGCGGGCCCGGAGCTCTACCGGGAGCTCGCCGCGCTGCGCGGGGACCCCTCCGACGGACTCGCCGGTGCCCCCGGGATCGGGGAGAAGACCGCCGCGCGCCTGCTCGCGGCCCACGGCAGTCTGGACGGGGTCTTCGCCGCCGCGCGCGCGGGCTCGGCCGACGGCGGCCTGACGCCTAAGCGCCGGGCCGCCCTGCTCGAGTCCGAGGAGGCGGTGCGCGCGAATGCGGCGGTCATGGCCTGCCTGGAGGACCTGCCCGTGGGCGACTGGCTCGCCGCCGCCGACCACGTGCCCGAGCGCCTGGATCGCGCGGCGCTCGCGGAGCTGGGCCGCGCCCACAGTGTCGTTGCCGCCGCGGACCGGCTCAGCGCTGCCCTGGGCGGTTGGTCCGCGGCCGGCCGGGAGCACGGTGCGCGCGGCGGCGCAGCCGCGGGCGCCGGCGCCTCATCCGACGTCGAAGGGCCTGGGTCGGGAGCGGCCCCCTCCCCCGCCGCTGGGCTTCCGGCTGCACCTGAGGACGGAGTAGCAGGCGGCGCTCCCGGTGGGCCTGGGCACGCAACCGCCGACGGATCACCGGGCAGCGCCGCTGCGGCCGGCACAGTGGGCCGCGGCAAGACGGACACCGCCGCTGCGGACGGCACGACGGATAGCGCCGCTGCCGGCTCAGCGGGCACGGGGACCGTGGGTGTGCCCGCGGCCGGCACGACGGATGGCGCCGCTGCCGGTTCGGCGGGCACGGAAACCGGGGGCGTGTCTGCGGCAAGCACTGCGGAGGTCGACGCTGCCAGCCCTGTGGGCGCGGGGACCGCGGGCGAGCCTGCGCCCGGCACTGCGGAGGCCGGCGCTGCGGATATCGGCACTGCGGGCACCGGGAGAGGCGGCGCAGCTGCGAACGAGGCTGAGGACGGGACCGAACCCGGCTGGCCCGCGGGGCCCGTGTGGGGCTTCGACCTCGAGACGACGGGTGTCGATCCCCGCACCGCGCGCATCGTCACGGCCGCCCTCGTCGAGTTCGACCGGGGCGCCAGGCGCGAGGCCTACACGTGGCTGGCCGATCCCGGGGTGGAGATCCCGGCGGCCGCCGCCGCGGTGCACGGGATCAGCACCGAACGCGCCCGCACCGAGGGCATGGACCGGCGGGCCGTGGTCGAGCAGCTGTGCGCGGCCATCGCCGATATCACTGCCGCGGGCGGGGTGCTCGCCGGCCACAACATCGCCTACGACCTCACCGTGCTCCAGGCCGAATGCGAGCGCCTGGGCATCAGCCCCGCCGTCCGCGAGGTCCATCCGCCCATCGTCGACACGCTCGTGCTCGACCGGCGCGCGGAGAAGTACCGGCGCGGGCCCCGCATCCTGCAGGCACTCGCCGAGCGCTGGGGGGTCGAGCTCGTCGACGCCCACTCGGCCGATGCCGATGCGGCCGCCGCGGCGGCCATCGCCCTGGCCATCGGCGCGGCGAGCGCGGAGATCGGCGGGCTCAGCCCGGCGGCGGTCCACGCAGCCCAGATCGCCTGGAAGGCCGAGCAGGCCGCCGATCTCGAGGCCTATCTGCGCGCCAAGCGCGACCCGCAGGCGCGCGTGAGCCGCGCATGGCCGTTCGAGGAGTGACCACCGGGTCCCGGGCAGCGAGCACCGGACCGGCCGCAGCGAGCGCGCGCCTTCGAGCGGGCTGACCGCGGAGCCCGGGGCGCCGTCGTAGACTGGGCGGCGCCCCGGGCTCGCACGCCGTGCGTGCGGCGCGCGGCTTCGCCACGCAGCATCGACAGTGAGGACGGACGCATGGGCATCTTCGCCCGCCTGCTCAACCGACCCGGCGCGCAGGCCGCCGGCCGCACCGGCTGGCTCGAGCGCTCGCGCAGCGCCATCGACGAGAAGTCGCAGGACTACGCGGCGCTGGCCGACGAGGACATCGCCGCCACCGCCGCGGAGATCTTCACGACCGGCCAGCGGCGCGAGCAGCAGATCGCCTTCGCCGCGCTCGTGCGGGAGGCCGCCGAGCGCGCGCTGGGCGAGCGCCCCTTCGACTCCCAGCTCACCGGGCTCGTCGGCCTCCTCGACGGCCACGTCGTCCAGATGCTCACCGGCGAGGGCAAGACCCTCGTGGGCGCCATGGCCGCCGCCGGCTACGCCCTGCAGGGCCGCCGCGTCCACGTGGTCAGCGTGAATGACTACCTCGCGGTGCGCGACCGCGATTGGATGGCGCCGCTGTTCGAGCTGCTCGGCGTCGAATCGGCCGCCGTCAGCGAGTCCGACGACGAGGCCGCGCGGCAGTCCGCCTACGCCACCGAGGTCGTCTACGCCTCCGTGCAGGAGGTGGGCTTCGACGTGCTGCGCGACCGCTTCGCCGCCGATGACGCGCAGCTGCGCGTGGGCGAGAGGGACGTCGTGATCGTCGACGAGGCGGACTCCGTGCTCATCGACGAGGCGCGCGTGCCCCTCGTGCTGGCCGGCTCCACCAGCGTCGAGGAGGCCGATGCGAAGATCGCTGCGCTCGTCGCCGACCTCGACCCGAACGCCGACTACGAGGTCAGCCAGGACCGCAAGGCCGTCTCGCTCACCGACGCGGGGGCCGATCGGGTCGAGCGCGAGCTGGACGTCGACCTCTACGGCGCGGATGCGGACGTGCTCGCCGCCGTCAACCTCGCGCTCTACGCCCGCGCGCTCATCAAGCGCGATGTCGACTACCTCGTGGTGGACGGCGTCATCAAGCTCATCTCCGACTCCCGCGGCCGGGTGGCAGACCTCCAGCGCTGGCCCGACGGCCTGCAGGCGGCCGTCGAGGCCAAGGAGCACCTGACGGCCAGCGAATCGGGTGAGATCCTCGACCAGATGACCGTCGAGGAGCTCATCCACGGCTACCGGACGGTCTGCGGGATGACGGGCACCGCGCTGGCGGTGGGCGATGATCTGCGCGAGTTCTACGAGCTCGAGATCCTCCCCATCGAGCCCAACGAGGCGGTGGTGCGCGTCGACGAGCCCGACCGCCTGTACACCTATCAGGAGTCCAAGGAGCGCGCGATCGTCGAGGAGGTCGCCGCCCAGCACGCCTCCGGGCGCCCGATCCTCATCGGCACGCGCTCGGTGTCCGAATCGGAGAGTTTGGCCGAGCGGCTGCGCGAGCGCGGCATCCGCGCCGAGGTGCTCAACGCCAAGGACGACACCCACGAGGCCGGGATCATCGCGGCCGCCGGCGCCGCAGGCGCGGTCACCGTGTCGACCCAGATGGCCGGCCGCGGCACGGACATCCGCCTGGGCGAGGGCGCCGCGGAGGCCGGCGGGCTCCTCGTCATCGGCGCGGGCCGCTACCAGTCCTCCCGGCTCGATGACCAGCTGCGCGGCCGGGCAGGGCGCCAGGGCGACCCGGGCACCTCGGTCTTCTTCACCTCGCTCGAAGACGAGCTCATGACCCGCGTGCCGGAGGCCCAGCGCTTCATCGAGGAGGGCGACGAGCACGGGCGGATCGCCGCGCGCCGCGCGGCCCAGCTCGTCGAGCACGCGCAGCGCATGGCGGAGGGCGAGAACACCGCGGTCCACCGCGACACGTGGCGGTTCAACGAGCTCATGGCCAAGCAGCGCGAGCTCGTGCTGCGCCGCCGCGACGCCATCCGGCGGGAGTCCACCGGGGTCGACGAGCTGCGGGCCGAGGCCGCCGAGGCGGTGGCCGCTGCCGATGAGAAGCTGGGCGCCGAGGTCGTCGACGCCGCCCTGCGCGAGGTGCTGCTGTTCGAGCTCGACTCCCGCTGGGTGGACCACCTCGCCTACCTCAACGACCTGCGCGAGGGCATCCACCTGCGCACCCTGGCGAAGGAGAAGCCCCACGAGGCGTTCAACGCGGAGTCCATCCGCGCCTTCGAGTCGTTCTGGCCCGATGTGCTGGCTGACTCCGCGGAGGTCGTGCGGGAGGCGGAGTTCACCCCGACGGGCATCGACCTGCGGGCCCACGGCCTCAAGCGGCCGTCGTCGACGTGGACCTACCTGTCGACCGAGTCGACGTTCGGCTCCGATATCGAGGCCGTCGTCAAGCGGGTTGCCAAGCGCTGACGGCCGAGCGCTGACAGCCCCGCCGCGGGGTTATTCGAGCACGACCCCGCGGCGGATCGCGTTGGCCGCCCGCCGGATGACCTCGGCCGTCTGCGGCTGCGCGACGTGGGCGACCTGGCCCAACAGGTCGAGGGTCTGCTTGGCCCACCGGACGAAGTCGCCGGCCGCGATGTCCGAGCGCCCCAGCGCCGCGCTCAGGCTCCGGCCCTGCGTCCAGCGGTAGATCTGCACCGCGATCCCCAGCTCCGGCTCCGGGGTCAGCGGCAGGCGGGCATCGGCCTCGATGCGGTCGAGGCCGCGCCACAGCTCCCCGAGCTCGGCCAGCCGCTCGCCGAGGCGCTCGGTGGGCACGGTGACGGCGCCGCCCACCTCCCGGCGGGCCTGGTAGACGAGCGTCGAGGCGAACGCGGCCACCTCCGGCTCGTCGAGCCCGTCCCAGAGCCCCTCCCGGACGCTCAGCGCCGTCAGCAGGTCGCGCTCACCGTAGATGCGGCGCAGGATCGCCATCCCGTCGGGCAGGAACCCCAGCGTCTCGAGGACCTGGCACACGCGGGTGAAGACGTGGGCGATCGACGCGGTGCGCCCCTCGATCTGGGCCGCGACGGCGCTGTTCTTGCGCTCGAGCGCCTGCGCCCGCTCCGCCCACCGCGCGTGGGCCTCGCGATCCGGGCACGCGTGGCACGGGTGCTCGCGCAGCTGGCGGCGCACCGCGGCGATCTCCTCGCGCTCCGGTTCCGCGCCGTCGTCCGCCGGCTGCGCAGCGGCCGGGTCGCGGACCTTGCCCGCGGCGATCGCCTCGGAGAGCACGTCGAGCAGCCGGCGGCGCTCGGCCGGGCTGCGGTGGTTGAACTTCTTGGGCGTGCGGACGTGGCCGAGCTCGAGCGCGGGCTCGGTCACCTCGTGGGGGCGCAGGTGCCACACCTTGCCCGACTGCGTGAGCACGGTGGGCAGGCGGGTGCCGTCCTCCTCGCCGCGCAGCGGGGTGAGGACCACGCAGGCGCCGAACGAGCGCCGCGAGGGCAGCAGCACGACGTCGCCGACCTCGAGGTCGGACAGGGAGGCGAGCACCTGGCGCTGGCGCTGCTTCGAGCGCGCCTTGCCCGCCCGCTTCTCGAGCTCGCTCAGGCTCCGGCGCAGGCCGAAGTACTCCCCGAAGTCGCCCCGGTCGCACTGCATGGCGGTCTCGTAGCCGGCCAGCGCCTCGTCGTTGCGGCGGGCCCGCTTCGCCAGCCCGACCACGGAGGCGTCGGCCTGGAACTGGGCGAACGAGGTCTCGAGCACCTTCGCGGCGTCCTCGCGGGTCATGCGCGCCAGCAGGTTGGCGGCCATGTTGTACGTGGGGGCGAAGCGGCTGGAGAGCGCGTACATCCGCTTCGAGGCGAGGGCCGCGATGTCGGCGGGCTCGACGTCCGGCGACCACACGGTCACCGCGTGGCCCTCGACGTCGATGCCGCGGCGGCCGGCGCGCCCGGTCAGCTGCGTGTACTCCCCCGGCGTGATCTGGACGTGCGATTCGCCGTTGAACTTCGTGAGCTTCTCCAGCACGACCGTGCGGGCGGGCATGTTGATGCCCAGCGCGAGCGTCTCCGTGGAGAAGACGACGCGCAGGAAGCCGCCGGCGAAGAGCTCCTCCACGAGCTCCTTGAACTGCGGGATGAGGCCGGCGTGGTGCGCCCCGAAGCCGTTGACGAGGCCCGCGGCGAAGCTGCCGAAGCCCAGCACCCCGAGGTCCTCCGAGCCCAGCTGCTCCTGCAGCTCGTCGAGGCGGGCCATGATGTGGCGCTTCTGCTCGCGGTCGGTGAGGTCGAGGCCCGCCGCGAGGCACTGCTCGACGGCGTCGTCGCAGGCGTTGCGGGAGAAGATGAAGTAGATGGCCGGCAGCAGGCCGTCGGCGTCGAGCTCGCGGATGATGGCCGCGCGCCCGGGGCGGTGGAAGCGCGGCGGCCGGCCCCCGCGCCGCCCCCCGCGGCCCCGGCGCGCCTGGTAGGGCCGCACCGCCTGCTGGAGGTCGCGGTCGACCTCGAAGCCGCGCGGAGCGAAGAGCGGGTAGAGGTCCGTGCCGACGGCCACGTGGTTGTACAGCGGCACGGGGCGGTGCTCGGAGACGATGACGTCGGTCGAACCGCGGACCTCGGCGAGCCAGTCGCCGAACTCCTCCGCGTTGGACACGGTGGCCGACAGGCACACGAGCAGCACGTGGGGCGGGAGGTGGATGATGACCTCTTCCCACACCGGCCCGCGGAACCGGTCGCCCAGGAAGTGCACCTCGTCGAGCACGACGTAGCGCAGGGTGCTCAGGTCGGCGCCCGAGTAGATCATGTTGCGCAGCACCTCGGTCGTCATGACGACGATCTGCGCATCCCGGTTGATCGAGGTGTCGCCGGTGAGCAGGCCCACGCGGTCCTCCCCGTAGGCCGCGCACAGCTCCTGGTACTTCTGGTTGCTCAGCGCCTTGATGGGGGTCGTGTAGAACACGCGGACGTCCTGGGCCACGGCGAGCATGACGGCGAACTGGGCGAGCACGGTCTTGCCGGCCCCGGTGGGCGCCGCGACGAGCACGGAGCGGCCCTCCTGGAGAGCCGCGCAGCCCTCGCGCTGGAAGTCGTCGAGCGGGTACGGCAGCGCCGCCTCGAAGGCGCCCAGCTCGCCGGCGTCGAGTGCGGCGCGGCGGCGGGAGGCGGCATAGGCCTGTGCGGGTGAGGGATCGGCTGGCATCGGGCCAGTCTATCGGCCGGCCCGGGGGTCAGTCGTCGTCGTCGACGACGGCGGGCTCGACCCACGTGCCCGCCGCGATCGCCCGCGCTTTGCGGCGCCGGTCGCCGAGCGCGCAGATCGCCCAGGCGAGGACGAACATGACGAGCATCGGCACGACGAGGTAGAACATCGAGATCGCATCCGGCGAGGGCGTGGCCACGGCGGCGAACGCGAAGACGAGGACCACCAGCCAGCGCCAGGAGCGGCGCAGCGTCGCAGCGGAGAGCAGGCCAAGCATGTTGAGGCCCACCATGAGCACCGGCAGCACGAACGCGATCCCGAACACCACGATGATGAGCATGACGAACGTCAGGTAGTCCTGGGCGGGCACGATGTACGAGGCCCCCGAGGGGATGAGCTCGCCGAGTGCGGCCACGGCGTTGGGCAGCGCGAAGAACGCGCACGCCGCCCCGGCGAGGAACAGCGGCAGCGCGGTGAGCAGGAAGCCCAGGCTGTAGCGCACCTCGGTGCGGGTGAGGCCCGGGACGATGAACGCCCAGAGCTGGTAGAGCCAGATGGGCAGCGTGAGGAAGATGCCGATGAAGACCGAGACCTTCAGCCGGATGTCGAAGGGCGAGGCGATGCCCGCGAAGTTCAGCTCCGCGGTGCGGCCCTGGCTGCGGGCGACCTCGTCGATGGGCGCCTGGAGCAGTGCCAGCACCGGGTCGTAGAGGAACCAGCCCACGGCCGAGCCGATGAGCAGCGCGGCACCGACGATGACGACGCGGTTGCGCAGCTCGCGCAGGTGGCCCATGAGCGGCATCCGCCGCTCGCGGTTCTTCTGACGGCGCGGCTTCTTCGCCCGGCCCGGAAGGGAGTCGACCACCGCCGGTCAGGGATTGCGCTGCTCGGAGCCCTGCACATCGGCGCGGCGGGCGGCCTCGGCTGCCGGGTCGGCCTGCGGAGCGGAGGCGGGCGCCGCGGGCGGCGCGTCCGTGATCTCCGCGGAGCGCTTGGCATCCGCATCGTCGCTGCGCATGTCCTTGACCTCGTCCTTGAAGACCTTCATCGACTTGCCGAGGTTCTTCGCCACCGACGGCAGCTTGGCGGCGCCGAAGATGAGCACGATGACGAGCACGACGATCATGACGTGCATGGCGGAGGGGTGAAACATGTGCGGCTCCTAAGGTTGATCCGCCCCTAGTCTACGCGCCCGGCCGCCTGGGCCGCGATCCGCGCGGCATCCGCGGCGAGTCCCGGCGGCTCGACGGCGAGCACGTGGCGGCCGTGGGCCAGGAGGAGGCGGGTGAGCCACTCGCGGGAGTGCACCCGCAGCTGCGCCCGGACCGTGCCGGGCCCGGCCGCGTCGTAGTCGACGGCCGTGGTCTCGAGCTCGTCGGCCAGCCACGCGGCCTCCGGGGCGAAGGTGAGCGCGACCCCGAGTCCCTCGTCGCGCGGGCCGCCCGCCCCCGCAGCGGCGCCGGCGGGCACCTCGGGAACGGGGGCTGAGGCGAAGCCGCGGATGGCGGAGACGGCGAAGGTGCGCGGGCCGCCGGAGGTGTGGCACCACGCGTCGAGGTACCAGGCGCCGGCCAGGCGCAGCCGCTTGGGGGTCACGAGGCGGTGGGTGAGCTCATCGCGGGCGGCCACGTAGTAGTCGAGGGCGAGGCCCTCGCCGCGGGCGCGCGCCTGCGCCAGCGCCGCCTGCAGCGCGGCCGGGCGCTCCGGCACGCGCACGTCCACGGCACCGCCGGCGGGGCTCAGGGCGGCAGCGGCCGACACCTTCGCCCGCACCCGCGCGATCGTGGCGGGCTCGACGTCGTCGACCTCGGCGAGGTAGTCGAGCGCGATGAGCAGCGCCCGCGCCTCCCGCGAGCTCAGCCGCACGGGGACGGAGACCTCGTCCGCGTTCGCCACGTAGATCCGGTCGCCCTCCCAGTTGGCCTCGATGAGGTCATCGGGCATGTGGCCGGGCCGGCCGGAGACGAAGAGGAGCTCGAGGTCGTCGATGAGCTGGGCGGGGGTGATGCCGAAGACGTTCGCGGTCGTCGCGATGCCCGTGCCGGGGTTGCGGGTGAGGTAGGGCACAAGGCCCAGCAGGCGGGCGAGCCGCTCGGATGCGTCAGCCACGGTCGGCTCCCTGGGGCGCGGCGATCGCCACCAGTGCCGCGGCGGTCTCCCGCAGGCGCGCCGCGTAGGCGGTGCGCAGGGCCGCGGGCGCGAGCGGCTCGACCGCTGGGGCGAAGCCCAGCAGGCGGGCTGTGAGCGATTCCGCGTCGTCGAAGTCGAGCTCGAGGCCGTCCCAGTCCTCGCGGCCGGCACCGGGGGCGGGCACCCCGGCGTCCTGGGCCGCCGCGGCGGCGGCGCCGAGCGCGCGGCCCTCGCGGCGCAGGGGGTCGGCCCGCCCGGGCTCGAGCGCGAGCAGCGCCGTGCGCGCGCCCTCGGGCGCCCGCTCCGGGGCGAAGTAGTCCTCCGCGCGGAAATCCGTGGGGATCGCGTAGTCGCCCGCGGCGCGCGAGCGCAGCGGCCTCACGGGGCCCGCGATCCGGCTGAGGCGGAACGTGCGCACCGCATCGCGGTCGATGTCACGGCCCACGGCGTAGACCCGGTCGCCGCGGGTGAGCAGCGCATAGGGCTCGAAGCGGCGGCGGTGCAGCCGGTCGCCCGGTCGGCGGTAGTCGAACTCGACCGGGCGCCGGTCGCCGAGCGCCGCGACGAAGGTGGCGAACAGCCCGGAGGCCATGCGCGCCGGGGGCACCTCGCGGTCGGCTCCCCCGCCGATGTCGAGGCCGAGCCCGCGCAGCTTCGTCACCGCACGCGCCGTGTCGGCGGCGAGCTCGGAGCCCTCGAAGACCGTCTGGGCAACCGATAGCACACCCGCCTCCTCCGGGGTCAGGACGATGGGCGGCAGCGCGTAGTCGCCCTCCGTGATGCGGTAGCCGTACGCCGTCTCACCGGTGTCCGCATCGGACCAGTCCGTCGTGGAGATCTCGATGCCCAGGCGCCGCAGGAGGTCCTTGTCCCGGCTGAACATGCGGTCGAATGCCGCGTTGTCCGGCTGCGCGCGGTAGTCGTCCAGCGCTGCGCGCAGCGAATCGCGGTCGATCCAGCCGCGCGCCGAGCGCAGCGCGATGAGCAGGTTGAGCAGCCGCTCGGTCTGCTTCCTCACCCGGTCCATGGACGGCCTGCGGAGCTCAGACCGCGTCGACGAGGTCGCAGACGAAGACGAGGGCCTCACCGGGGGCGATGACGCCCGGGACGCCGCGCTCACCGTAGGCCAGGGCCGCCGGGATGCGCAGGGTGCGCCGGCCGCCCACGCGCATGCCCAGCAGGCCGCGGTCCCAGCCCTCGATGACCTTGCCGGTGCCGACGGTGAAGCGCAGCGGCTCCCCGCGGTCCCAGCTTGCGTCGAACTGCTCGCCGGTGGACTGCGCGACGCCCACGTAGTGGACGGCGACGGCATCGCCGGGCTGAGCCTCGCGGCCCTCGCCGACGATGTCGTCGATGATCTCCAGTTCGGTGGGCGGGGTCTCGCCGGGGAAGTCGACCTCGGGCTTCGTGCGGTCCATGGTGTGCTCCTTGGGTGGGCGGTTGGGTGCGGGGGGGGTAGGCGCGGGCCGGGTCAGCCGGCGGCGGAGAGGATGTCGACGACGAAGACGAGGGTGGAGTTCGCCGGGATCGAGCCGCTCTCCTGAGCACCGTAGCCCTTGTCCGGCGGCACGACGAGGAGGATCTGCGAGCCTACCTTCTTGCCGACGACGCCCTCGTCCCAGCCGGCGATGACCTCGCCGCCGCCGGTGGTGAAGCTGAACGGCTGGCCCTTGTCCCAGCTGGAGTCGAAGGTCTTCGTGTTGTCGGTCCACAGCCAGCCGGAGTACTGGACGCTGACCTTCTGGCCCTTCTTCACCTCGGCGCCCTTGCCCTCGATCACGTAGTCCGACACGAGGGAGGTCGGCGCCTTGCCCTGGGGTTTCGCGATGGAGGGCTTGCCCTTGGCGTCGCGGGTGACCTTCGGCATCCCCTTCGCGGGGGCGACGGCCTTGCCCTCGGCCTTCGTGTAGGTCTTGGGCGCGTTCTCCTGCTTGACGATGTCGATGATGTAGACGAGCGTCTGGGCGGCTTCGCCCTGCTGCGCGCTGCCCTGCATCGCGACCGCGATGCGCGAGCCGACGGGCTGGCCCTCGAGCGCGGAGTAGAGGTCCTCGCTGATGCCGTTCTCCTTGTCCATGGGGAACGTGGCGGGCTTGCCCTGGTCGTAGGTCGAATTGGCGACCTTGCCGGTGGTGCCGGAGACCATGGTGATGTTCGCGCTCACCTGCTTGCCGGCGGCGAGCTTCTCCCCCGAGCCCGTCACGAGCGTCTTGTGCGCCGGCTTGGCGATGACGAGGGGGGTGGGGAACTCCACGGAGGGCTTGGCGTCGGGCTTGCCCGTGACCTTGACGGCGTCGAGCGAGTCGGCCGCCGCGGACTGGGAGCCGCTGGCCTGGGGCGTCTCGCCCCCGCCCTCGTCGTCCCCGTTCCCACCGCAGCCGGTGAGGGCGAGCACGGTGACGGCACACGCGGCGAGGATTCTTCTGCGCACGGATTTCCTTCCTGAGGCGGTCAGCTGCGGGCCGCCGGGCATGAGGGGGCTGAAGGGGCGGGCGTTGGCCTGTGGGCGCGGCCTGACGGTCATGGCGCGGGCGGGCCACTGGGCGCGGTGTCGGCGCGCAGTGCGGCGATGAGGGCCGTCGCGGGCTCGCTGGCGTGGGCGAAGGGGTCCTTGAGCACGACGGCGCGCTGGGCGTGGTCGTTGAGGCGCAGGTGCACCCAGTCCACCGTGTAGTCCCGCCGCGCGTCGTGGGCGGCGGCCACGAAGTCGCCGCGGATCGCGGCGCGGGTGGTGGCGGGGGCACAGTCCTTGGCAGCCTCGATCGCAGCGGCGTCGACCACCCGGGCCGCGAGGCCCGCGGCCTCGAGCCGGGGGAAGAGCCCGCTGCCGGGGGTGAGGTCGTGGTAGGCGACATCGAGGCGCTGGACTCGCGGATCGGCGAGCCCGGCCTCGGAGCGCTCGAGGTAGCGGTCGATGAGCTTCTTCTTGATGACCCAGTCGATCTCCGTGTCCACGGCGGAGAAGTCACCGGTCTCGAGGGCTGCGAGCATCCGCTCCCAGCGGTCGATGACCCGTGCCGCGGCCGCGTCGTCGCCCAGGCTGTGGTCGCCGGCGGCCACGAGCGCCGCGGCGCGCTCCAAGTAGCGGCCCAGCAGCTCGCGTGCGGTCAGGGTGGCCCCGGAGCGCAGCTCGAGCACCGTGGAGCCCGTCAGGTCGCGCGCGATGCGGCGGATGTCGCGGATCGGGTTGCGCAGGCTGAGGTCCTCGAGCGGCACGCCGGCCTCGATGAGGTCGAGGACGAGGCCCGCGGAGCCGACCTTGAGCTCGCTCGTCGTCTGCGACATCGAGGAGTCGCCCACGATGACGTGCAGGCGACGGTACTTCTCCGCGTCCGCGTGCGGCTCGTCGCGGGCGTTGATGATGGGCCGCGAACGGGTCGTGGCCGAGGACACGCCCTCCCACATGACGTCCGAGCGGGCGGAGAGGCCGTAGACGAGCTCGCCGGTGCGCACCGGCGGCGCCTGGCCGGCGCTCGGGGCGCGGTTCGCATCCGCGGGGGCGATCTCCGTGCTGATCCCGGCGGGCAGCACCGCACCGGCGCCCACGAGGAGCTGGCGGGCGACGAGGAACGGCAGGAGCACGCCGGTGAGGTGCTTGAAGTCCACGCTGCGCCGGATGAGGAAGTTCTCGTGGCTGCCGTAGGAGTTGCCGGCGGAGTCCTTGTTGTTCTTCACGAGGTGCGCGGTGCCGGCCGCGCCCTCGTCGGCCAGCGCATCCTGGGCGCGGCCCAGGAGGTCGACCATGATGGCCTGGCCCGCGCCGTCCTGGGCGACGAGGTCGGGCAGCCGGTCGCACTCCGCGGTGGCGTACTCCGGGTGCGAGCCCACATCGAGGTAGAGCCGCGCGCCGTTGGGCAGGAAGACGTTGGACGACCGGCCCCAGGCGACGACGGGGCGGAACAGGTAGCGGGCGATCTCCTCGGGGCCCAGCCTGCGGCCGGATTCGGAGGGGGTGAAGGCGATGCCGTATTCGGTCTCAAGGCCGAAGATGCGCTTCACTGGCCGCCCTTCTGGACGAAGTTGCGCACGAAGTCCTCGGCGTTGGTCTCCAGCACCGAGTCGATGTCGTCGAGGACGTCGTCGACGCCCTGCGTGTTCGCCTGCGCCTGCACCTGGCCGAGCTCGGCCGGCTCCTCGCCGTGGCCCGAACCCCCGCGCGGCTGGGCGCGGAACTGCTCCTGGCTCATCTCAGACCTCTCCTTCCGTGGTCGTGTCCCCCAGTCTAGTGACGCCGAGCGCCCGCAGCAGTGACGGGGCGTCGCGGGCCCCGGCGATCCGCTCCTCCAGCAGCGCGCGGGTGCCCTTGAGCGGGTACTTCATGGGCACGCGCACCAGCCCCCCGTCCACGGAGAACACGAGCGAGTCCCAGCTGGCGGAGACGAGCTGCTGGCCGAAGCGCTCCACGGCTGTGCCGCGCAGCCACGCGCGGGTGTCCGCCGGCGGCTCCGCCGCGGCCCGCGCCACCGCGGCGTCGTCGGTGAGGCGCCGGATCCTGCCGGCGGCCTCGAGGCGGTAGAACAGGCCCTTCTCCGGGCGCACATCGGCGTACTGGACGTCGATGAGCGCGAGCTTCGGGTGGTCCCACGCGAGGCCCTCGCGCCGACGGTAGCCCTCGAGGAGCGAGAGCTTGGCCACCCAGTCGACGGAGTCGGCGAGCTCCATGGGATCGGTCTCGAGCGCGGTGAGGAAGCGGCGCCACTCGGCGAGCACCTCGGCGGTGGCGGCGTCCGGCTGCGCGCCGGCGGCGGCCTCGCACGCCTCGAGGTAGGCCCGCTGGACTGCCAGGGCGGTGGTCTGCGTGCCGTCGGCCAGGGCGAGGGGCCTGGCCAGGGTGAGGTCGTGGGAGACATCGCGCAGCGCCTGGACGGGGTCGGCGAGCTCGCAGGCGGGCGCCAGGCCCTCCTCGATGAGGCCGAGCACCAGGGCGGTGGCCCCGAAGCGCACGAGCGTCGCGGGCTCGGCGAGGGTCGCATCGCCCACGATGACGTGGAGGCGGCGGTACCGGGCGGGATCCGCGTGGGGCTCGTCGCGGGTGTTGATGATCGGCCGGCGCAGGGTCGTCTCGAGCCCCACCTCGGCCTCGAAGAAGTCCGCGCGCGAGGACAGCTGGTAGCCGGGCTCCTCGCCGGACATCCCGAGGCCCACGCGCCCGGCGCCGCACAGCACCTGGCGGGTGACGAAGAACGGGGTGAGGCCCGCGACGATGTCGTCGAACTCGACGCTGCGGTCCACGAGGTAGTTCTCGTGCGCGCCGTAGGACGAGCCCTTCGAGTCCGTGTTGTTCTTGTAGAGGTTGACCGGCTCCGGGCTCTGGGCCAGCGCGCGGACCGCCTGGAGCGCCACGAGGTCGCCGGCCCGGTCGTAGAGCACGAGGTCGCGGGGGGCGAGCACCTCCGGGCACGAGTACTCGGGGTGGGCGTGGTCGACGTAGAGCCGTGCGCCGTTCTCCAGCACCACGTTGGCCAGGTACTGCGATTCCGGCTGCGCGTCCGGCAGGTGGGTGAGCTGGGAGGTGTGCGCCTCGGCGACGTTCATGAGGAACCCGCGCGCATCGGCCAGCGGCGACTCGGCGGCGAAGTCCCAGAAGCTCTGCGAGGACTTCAGTCCGCGAGGGCCGGCATAGGCGTCGACGACGCGCGCCGAATCGCGCATCGGATTGGCCCGCGGGTTGCCCTGCTGCCAGATGCCGAACTCCGTCTCCGCGCCCATCACGCGCCGCGCGCTCACCATGGCGTCTCCCCTCATCGGTCCGTCTACACTCTAAGCGTGCCTGCTAAGAGAACCTCGCATCTGCCCGTCGCCCTGCTCGTGGACCTCGTGCTCGTCGCCGTCTTCGCGGTCGTCGGGCACTACACCCACGAGCACAGTCTCGAGGTCGCGGGCCTCGTGCGCACCGCCTGGCCGTTCCTCGCGGCGCTCGCCGCGGCGTGGGTGCTCAACGCGGTCTGGTCCGCACCGCTCGCGCCGCTGCGCACGGGCGCCGGGATCTGGGCGACCACCGTGCTCGTGGGCATGATCATCCGCTTCCTCGCCGGCCAGAGCGGCACCGGGATCCCCGGCACGTTCCTCATCGTCGCGGCCTCGTTCAACCTGCTCACGCTCGTGGGCTGGCGGCTCATCGCCACCGCCGTCGCCGGCCGCTCGCGCTGAGCGGCCGGCGCCGCGCGGGCCTCACAGCACGGTGGGGTCCGGGGTGCCGGTGACGGCCGCGCCCGCCTCCGGCGCCGAGGCGCCGGCCGGGCCGCGCTCGGCCGCGGGCTCGAGCACGACGGGCGCGGCGGGCTCGTGGTCGATCATCCGCAGGTGGGTGACCCGCTCGCCCTTGCGCCCGGAGATCCGGGCCCACTCGTCCGGGTTCGACGAGTTGGGCATGTCCTCGTGCTCGAGGAACTCCTCGCCGATCGCCTGGTCGAGGTGCTCCCAGCGGATGCCCCGCTCGCCGGTGGACAGCAGCGACTTGATCGCGTGCTTCTTCGCCCGGTCGACGACGTTGGCGATCATCGCGCCGGAGGCGAAGTCGGCGAAGTGGAGGAGCTCGCGGCCGCCGTCGGCGTAGGTCAGCTCGACGAACTCGTTGGCGGCACTGGGTTCGAACATGCGCTCGACGCAGCGCTCGATGAGCGACTCGACGGCCCGCTGGCGGGCCTCGGGCCCGTCCGAGCCCGCGAGCACCGAGGGGTGCAGGGGCAGCTCCGGGGTGAGGTACTTCGAGAAGATGTCGACGGCGGCGGCCGCGTCGGGGCGCTCGATGCGGATCTTCACGTCGAGCCGGCCCGGGCGCAGGATCGCGGGGTCGATGAGGTCCTCGCGGTTCGAGGCGCCGATGACGATCACGTTGTCGAGCCGCTCGACGCCGTCGATCTCCGCGAGGAGCTGCGGGACGATCGTCGTCTCCACGTCCGAGGACTTGCCCGTCCCGCGGGTTCTGAACAGCGACTCCATCTCGTCGAAGAACACGACGACGGGCGAGCCGGCGGTGGCCTTCTCCCGGGCGCGCGAGAAGATGAGGCGCAGCTGGCGCTCGGTCTCCCCCACGTACTTGTCGAGCAGCTCGGGGCCCTTGATGTTGAGGAAGTAGGAGCGCTGCGGCTGGCCCGTGCGGCGCTGCGAGATCGAGTTCGCCACGGCCTTCGCGATGAGCGTCTTGCCGCAGCCGGGAGGGCCGTAGAGGAGGATGCCCTTGGGCGGCTTGAGGCCGTGCTCAGTGTAGAGCTCGGGGTGCTCGAACGGCAGCTCGACGGCGTCCTGGATCATGTCGATCTGCGCCTGCAGGCCGCCGATGTCGCTGTAGGAGATGTCCGGGACGGTCTCGAGCAGCAGTGAGGCGACCTCCGGCTTCTCCACCTTCTCCGCGGCGAAGTGGGTGCGGGTGTCCACGAGCACCGCATCGCCGGGCCGGACGCCCTGGGCGGCCAGGGCGCCGGTGAGCCGATAGACCTGCTCGTCGTCGCCGGGAGCGCCCACGAGGATGCGGTCCGAGCCGATCCGCTCGCGCACCGTGGCGACGGCGCCGGCCTGCGGGTAGTCCGCGGCCTCGAGGGCCACGAGGCCCTCGGACAGGCGCACGTCGATGCCGGGCACGAGCGAGGCGAGGTCGAGGTCCGGGGCGATGGCCACGCGCATCCGGCGCCCGGCGTAGAGGACGTCGAGGACGTGCGCGCCCTCGGCGAGCTCGATGACCTCGAGCACGGTGGCGTAGGAGTTCGGCGGCTCGCTGAGCCGCTCGGCCTCGCCGCGGATGCGCACGAGCTCCTCGCGCGCTGTGCGCAGCGTCTTGCTCAGGGCCTCGTTGCGCTGGCCCGCGGTGAACAGCTGCTGGCGCAGCGCCGCGGAGTCCTTGCGCAGCCGGTCGAGCTCGGTGTCCGTGCTCCGGTCCGAGGCCTGTGTCATGCTTCCTCCCGATTCGTGCCTGTAGTGTTCTCTGCGGTGCCGGGGCCCGGTGCGGGCGGGTCGCCCGCTGGCGCGCCGCTGCCGAGGTGGCGCCCGCGCCGGCCGGCGTCCCGGACCGCGCGGCGCAGCTTCTTGGGCGTGGGCTCCCGCTGTCCAAGGGAACGCTCCGTGACCTCGCCGGATTCCCATGCGGCGCGATCGGCCGCGCTGGGCTCGGTGCCCTGGGGCCGCTTGCGCCGCTCGAGCGGCCGCTCACCGGGCGCCAGGAGGCGCGCGGTGAGGAGGAAGCCCGTGTGGGCGATCATGCGGTGCTCCGGCCGCACGGCCAGCCCCTCGAGGTGCCAGTCGCGCACGGTGGACTCGAAGGCGTGGGCCTGGGCGTAGCGGCCCGAGGCGCGGATGGCCTCCGCCGTGCGCGAGAGCTGGGGCACGGTGGCGACGTAGACGATGAGCGTGCCGCCCGGTGCAAGGGCCGTGGAGACCGCGTCGAGGCACTCCCAGGGCGCGAGCATGTCGAGCACGACGCGGTCCACCTCGCCGGGCCCGAAGGCCCGGGGCAGCTCGGCTGCGAGGTCGCCCACCGTGAGGTCCCACGCGGGGTGGGGGCCGGCGAAGAAGTCCTCCACGTTGCCGCGGGCGATCGCGGCGAACTCCTCGCGGCGCTCGAACGAGTGCAGGCGGCCCCCGTCGCCCACGGCGCGCAGCAGCGCGAGCGTGAGCGCGCCCGAGCCCACGCCGGCCTCGACCACGGTGGCCCCGGGGTAGATGTCGCCGAGCGTCACGATGAGGGCGGCGTCCTTGGGGTAGACGACGGCGGCCCCGCGTGGCATGGAGAGGACGAAGTCCTCGTAGCTGGGCCGCAGCGCCTGGTAGGCGATGTCGCCGGAGTTGTGCACGACGATGCCCTCGGGGCGCCCGATGAGGTCGTCGTGGGCGATGATGCCGCGGTGGGTGTGGAACTCCTGGCCCGGGGTGAGGAGGATCGTGTGCATCCGGCCCTTGGGGTCCGTGAGCTGGACCTTGTCGCCGGCGCGCAGCGGGCCGCGGCGGTCGGCGGCCCCAACGGGAGAAGACGTCATTTGGCCTACCTTAGTCGGCCCGCCGCGGTGCCCGGCAGCCGCCCGCCCGGCTCAGTCGGCGAGCAGCTCGTCGTAGAACTCCTGGAGGTCGATGACCCCGGTGAGCGTGCTGCCCTCCATGACGAGGCAGAACGCCGCCTTGGGCCGGTGCGTGAGCGACTCCAGGAGGTGCGGTGCGGTGATGGAGTGCGGCACGCCGATCCAGGCCCCCAGGGGGTGCATGAACTCGTGGACCTGGCGGCCCTCGAGGTCCGGGGCGCGGGAGGCCGCCCGGCGGTCGAGCAGCCCCGAGGGCAGGCCGCGGGCGTCGAGCACGACGACGAGGGTGGCGGTCTGCGAGGGCTGGGCGTCGGCCACGCGCAGCGTCTGGTCGACGTCGGCGTCCCAGGCCGCGGCGATCGCGGGCTGGATGACCCGGTCGAGGTCGTAGGTCTCCATCCGCTGCGCGCGGCGCGCGTGGGCCGCGGCATCGCCGGCGGAGAACCACAGCATGACGGCGATCGCGGTGGTCCAGGCGACGGTGATGAGATCGGGCCGCTGACCGGAGAGGAGGGGCACGACGACCGCGGCGAACACGAAGGCCAGCGCGATGAGCCGGCCCGCCCAGCTGGCGAGGATCGTGCCGCGGTACTGGCTGCCCGTGGCGCGCCAGATAAGCGCCTGGAGCGCCCAGCCGCCGTCCAGGGGGATGCCCGGGAGCAGGTTCATGACGCCCAGGGCCCCGTTGGCGACGGCCACCGCGAGCAGCAGGAGCCAGCCCGCGGTCCACGGCGGCAGCGCATAGAGCCCCCAGACGGCCGCCCCCGCCAGCACGATGTTGACCAGGGGGCCCACGATCGAGACGATGAAGCTCGTCGTCGCCGCGCGGCGGGTGTCCTCCTCCGCGCGCGGGGAGACTGGGTGAAGCCGCCCCAGATGTTGAGCTCGATGCCGGCGACCTGCTGGCCGCTGGCGCGGCCGGCCACCGCGTGCGCGAGCTCGTGGAGGAAGACGGAGGAGAACAGCAGCACCGCGTAGCCGAACGCGATGCCCCACGCCAGCGGCCAGCCCAGGCCCGGGGACATGCGCATGATCCACGGGGCGAAGAAGACGGTGATGACGACCGCGGCGACGAACCAGGACCAGGCGAGCACGATCGGCGCACCGAACACGCGGCCGACGACGAGGCCGCGGGGCGCACCGGGATTGCGCGTCGCGCTGGAGGAAGGCATGGGGGCCATCCTAACGTCCGTGCACCTCGCTAGAGTTGGCGGCATGGCCGAACTCCTCGCGCTCTCGCCCTCGCGGGCCAACGACTTCGTGCAGTGCCCGCTGAAGTTCCGCTTCCGCACCGTCGACCGCCTGCCCGAGCCGCCCTCGCCGGCCGCCTTCAAGGGCACGCTCGTCCACGCCATCCTCGAGCGCCTCTTCGACTTCCCCGCCGCGCAGCGGACCCGCGAGACCGCCGGCGGGCTCATCGCACCCGAGCTCGAGCGCCTGCTCGAGCGCGATGCCGAGGCCGCCGAGCTGTTCCCCGACGAGGCCGCGCGGGTCGCGCTGCGCGCGCAGGCCGACGCCCTCGTGGGCACGTACTTCTCGCTCGAGCTGCCCGACCGCCTGGAGCCGGCGGCCCGGGAGAGCTTCGTGAGCGCGCCCCTGGACAACGGGCTCGTGCTGCGCGGCTTCATCGACCGGGTGGACGTGGCCCCGGGCGGCCAGGTGCGCCTCGTCGACTACAAGACCGGCAAGCAGCCCACGCCGCAGTACTCCCGCGAGGCGGACTTCCAGATGCGCTTCTACGCGCTGCTGCGCTACCGCACGGACGGCGAGCTCGCCCACACGCTCCAGCTCATGTACCTGGGCTCCGGCAGCGTCAAGGCGATGCACCCGCAGCTGGCGGACGTGGAGCGCACCGAGGCGGAGGTCCTCGACATCTGGTCCGACATCACGGCCAGTGCGGAGTCCGGGACGTGGCGCCCGCGCAAGTCCCCGCTGTGCGGCTGGTGCCACTTCAAGCCGCTGTGCCCCGCGTGGGGCGGCACTCCCCCGCCCGCGCCGCCGATCACCCGGATCGCGGGCCGCGACCTGCTGGCCGGCTGAGCTCCTCCAGGCCGCGGGCGTCGAGTCCCGCGAGCGTGGGCACCAGGATGCGGCCGGGCGCGGGCTCGAGCGGCACGAGGTGCGGGATGCCGATGGCCCGCGTGCCCGCCGCCTCGGCGCTCGCGAGGCCCGGCACGGAGTCCTCGAGCGCGATGCACTGGCCGGGCTCGAGCCCCAGCGCGTGGGCGCCGAGCACATAGGGGGCGGGATCGGGCTTGCCGGCAGGCACCTCGTCGCCGGCGATGAGCGCGGCGAACGAACCGGGCGGGCAGGCCGCGACCACGGCCTCGGCGAGCCTGCGGTAGGACATCGTCACGAGCGCGCACGGGACCCCGGCGGCCGCGAGGTCCGCGAGCAGCTCACGGGCGCCGGGCCGGAAGGGCACGTGCGCGCGGACCTGGGCGATGACGGCGTCGAGGAGGTGCTCGACGATCGCCTCGGCCGGCAGCTCCAGGCCGTGCTCGCGCATGATCTGCGCGGAGACCAGCAGCTCGTTGCCCACCATGAGCATCCCCTGCTCGTGCGACCACGGGAGGCCGTGGGCGGCCATGAGCCGGCCCTCCGCGGCCATCCAGTACTGCTCGGTGTCGACGAGCGTGCCGTCCATGTCCCAGAGCACCGCGGCATAGCTTCGGAAGGGATCCATGGCCTCAGCGTAGTCTTGGCCCATGAGCTTTCTGCCCGGTGCCAGCGGCCGCCTCGTCGTCATGAGCTTCCGCGGCTGGAACGATGCCGCGGACGCCGCCTCGGACACCGCCCGCCACCTCGTCGAGGAGTGGGGCCTGGAGCTGGCGGGCATCCTCACGGACGAGGCGTTCTACGACTACACCGTCATGCGCCCGCTGACCGTGCGCGACGAGGACGGCAGGCCCGAGCTCGTGTGGCCGGCCTGCTCGTTCTACCGGGGCACGGTGCCCGGCACAGCGCTCGAGGCGCTCGTCATCATCGGCTTCGAGCCGAACTTCCGGTGGCAGGAGTTCGCCGGCCAGCTGTGCGGTGCGCTCAGCGCCGAGGACAGGGTCGTCCTGCTGGGCGCCCTGCTGGCCGATGTCCCCCACGTGCGCCCGCTGCCGGTCTCCACGACGTCGGAGGACGCGGAGCTGGTCGACGACGAGACGGTCTTCGCCTCCGAGTACGAGGGCCCCTCGGGCATCACGGGGGTGCTCTCGACGATGCTGCTCGAACGCGCGATCCCGACGGTCTCGCAGTGGGTCGCCGTGCCCGCCTACGCCGGCGCCTCGCCCTCGCCCAAGGCGGTGCTCGCGCTGCTGAGCGCGTTCGAGGACGTCACGGGCCTCGTCGTCGCCCAGCGCGCGCTCACGGAGGAAGCCCGCGCCTGGGAGACGGGCACCGACGCGCTCGTCGCCGAGGACGAGGACCTGGCCGAGCACGTCGAGGCGCTCGCCGGTGCGATGGACGCCAGCGAGCTGCCGGAGGCCTCCGGCGAGGTCATCGCCCGCGAGTTCGAGCGCTACCTGGAGCGCCGCCGCCGCGACGGCGGCAAGTAGCCCCCCTCAGGAGCCCGCGAGGTCGACGCCCAGCAGCGCGTCGACAGCCCGGACCACGCGGGCCGCATCCGCGCCCGCGCCCTCGGCATGGGCATCGGCAGGATGGGCCTCGGCGGCCCAGCCGTCCACGGCCGCAAGTGCGGCCGGGGCGTCGAGGTCCGCGGCCAGGGCGGCCCGGATCGCGGCGCTGACCTGCGCCGCGGGGGTGCGCGAGCCGCGCGCGGCGGCGGTGCGCCACGCGGCCAGGCGCTGCTTGGCCGTGGCGAGGACCGCATCGTCGTACATCCAGTCGCTGCGGTAGTGGTGGGCCAGCAGCGCCAGGCGGATCGCCATCGGGTCCTCGCCCGCGGCGCGCAGCTTCGAGACGAGCACGAGGTTGCCCTTCGACTTGCTCATCTTCTCGCCCTCGTAGCCCACCATGCCCGTGTGGACGTAGGCCTGGGCGAACGGGATGCCGGTGAGCGCCTCGGCGTGGGCGGCGCCCATCTCGTGGTGGGGGAAGATGAGGTCCGAGCCGCCGCCCTGGACGCTCAGCGGCAGGCCGGCGTGGTCGCGGGCGATGAGCGCGCACTCGATGTGCCAGCCCGGCCGGCCCGCCCCCAGGCCGCCCCCGGGCCAGCTGGGCTCGTCCGGGCGCGCCGCGCGCCACAGGAGGGCATCGAGCGGATCCTCCTTGCCGGGGGTGTCCGGGTCTCCCCCGCGCTCGGCGAAGGTGCGCGCCATCTCCTGGGCGTCGTAGTGGGACTCGGAGCCGAAGGGCGGCTCGACGGGCGTGGCGACGCGGTAGTAGACGTCCCCGCTGGGCAGCGTGTACGCCGCGCCGGAGGCCAGGAGGGCCTCGACGCCCTCCGCGATCTGGGGGATGGACTCCACCGCGCCCACGAACGCCTGCGGCGGGATGACGCGCAGCGCCTCCATGTCCGTGCGGAAGAGCTCGATCTGGGACTCGGCGAGCTCGCGCCAGTCCACCCCGGTGGCCGCGGCGCGCTCGAGGAGCGGGTCGTCGATGTCCGTCGTGTTCTGCACGTAGACCACGTCGACGCCCGCATCGCGCCAGGCGCGCACGAGGAGGTCGAAGGCGACGTACGTGGCCGCGTGCCCCAGGTGCGTCGCATCGTAGGGGGTGATTCCGCACACGTAGAGGCGGGCGGGCCCGTCCTCCCCCACCGGCTGCACCTCCCCCTGCGCGGAGGTGCTGTAGACGGCGGGCTTGATGCCCGCGTCGTCGAGGGCAGGGACCTGGGGTGCCGACCAATCTCTCACCCGCCCAGCATAGGGGCTGGACTCGGACCCTACAGCGGCGGCCAGGGAATCGGGTAGCGGTGCGCGGGCGGCTCCGGCAGCGCGCCCGCGGCCAGCAGCGCGCGGGCGCGGGCCTGGAGCGCTGCGATCTCCGGGGCCGCCAGCAGCCCTGCGAGCTCACGGGCCGCAGCCCCGTCCGGGTCCGCAGCGCGCTGCGTGGCCGCGGTCTCCGCCGCGCTCAGCGGCGCCCCGGCGAAGCCCCACAGGACGGTGCGCACCTTGTCCTCCGCGTGGAAGCACAGCCCGTTGTCGATCGCCCACAGGCGCGGCTGGGCGGGTGAGAAGGCGAAGTCGCCGGCCACGATGTGGCTGGCCTTGCGGTCGGCGTTGTTGGCCAGCGCGTCGAAGAACGCGAGGGCCCGCAGCCGCTCCCAGGGCGCGTGGGCGACGAGCACCTCGGCGCCGTCCTCGGTCTGCGCGGCGAACACGGGCGCCCACCCGGCTGGCACCTCGGCCGGGGCGAAGACGCCCACGGGCTCGGCGGCGTCCGGGTCCGGCTCCACGTAGGCCTGGAGGGAGCCGGGGCCCAGCGGGGCGTCTGCGCGCAGCACAGTGGGCGGCACGACGTCCGTGCCCAGCTGAGCGTCGAGGACCGCGGCGGCGGCCTCGCGGCCGGCGAGGCTGCCGGCGGGGAAGTCGTGCAGGGGCCGCTCGCCGGCGATGGGCTTGTAGACCGCGCGGCGGACCGTGGGGCCCAGGGCGGCGAGCACGAGGCGGGTGTCGTTGGAGGCGCCGGGGATCCGGCCCAGGTCCGTGAGCTCGCCCCGGGCGAGCAGGTCCCGTGCCGCGCGGGCCCGCTCGCCGGCCGCGGGGGCCCGGCTCACCGCGGAATGCCGTTGGCGCGGGGGCAGAGGTGGCCCTCCGGGTCGAGCGGGAGGGCGCAGAACGGGCAGTCGGCGCGCCCGGCGCTGACGACCTGGTCCGCGCGGCGGGCGAATTCGCGTGCGGCCGGCCCGGTGAGGATGACGCGCAGCGCGGCGCGCTTCTCGTCCTCGGCATCGTCCTCGGGGTCGGCGGTGACCCCGGCCTCGGTGTCCTCGGCGGTGAGCTCGAGGCACTCGACGAGCAGGTGGTCCTCGGCCGTGTCCCAGCCCAGGCTCATGGTGCCCACCCGGAACTCGGGGTCCACGGGCATCTCGAGTCCGGCGTTGTCCGCCAGCTCCGGATCCGCCGCGGCGGGCACCGCCCGGCCGGCACCGCCGCGGGCGCGGACCATGTCGAGGAGCTCGTTCATCCGCTCGCCGAGCATCTCCACCTGCTCCTTCTCCAGGGTCACGGTGACCACGCTGCCGTCGCCGACGGCCTGGAGGAAGAATGTGCGCTTGCCGGGCAGGCCGACGGTGCCGACGACGAAGCGGTCGGGATGGGAGAAGTCGAAGCTGCGGGAGGCCATGGCTCAAGCCTAGCGCCCGAGGCGGGCTACAATGGGGCCATGAGCCAGGATCCGGCAGTCGCACTCGAAGAGTTCCTCAGCGCCGTCCGCCAGCACTTCGCGGCCGCGGCGCACCGCAGCTCCGATACGGACCCGCGCGTCCAGGCGGCCTATATGGCGCTTGCCGATGCGTTCGAGCTCTACGAGGACGCCCTCTACACCGCCTATGACGAGGTCACCCCGTTCGAGCTCTTCGACGATGTCGAGGATGCCCGCGAGGACGGCGACGACGAGGACGACGACGATGAGTTCGACGACCAGGTGGACCTCGGCGAGGACGCTGACGAGGCCGACGAGCAGGACGACGACGAGGACTGAGCCCGCCGGGGCGCTGCCCGATGCAGGCTAGACCAGGCCGTCCGGCGCGGAGATCTGATCGAGGGCATCGCGGATCTCCGGCTCGAGGACGAGCTCGGAGGCGAGGATCTCCTCCAGCTGGGCCGGGGTGCGCGGCGCGACGGCCGAACTCGCCCACCCCATCGACCGGTTCCAGGCCAGCGCCACATCGAGGGGGCTGGCCCCCAGCGCGCTCGCGGCGCGCGCCGCACCCGCGACCACCTGGCCCGGGCCGTCCTCGAGGTAGGGCTCGACATAGGCGCGGGCGGCCCCGGCTGCCCGCGAGTTCTGCGGCGTGCCCGAGTCGTACTTCCCCGTGAGCACCCCGCGGCCCAGGGCCGCGCCCGCGAACACGCCCAGCCCCAGGTACTCCGCTGCCGGTGCGAGCTCGGCCTCCGCGTCGCGGGCCAGCAGCGAGGCCTCGGCCCACGCGGCGACGAGCGGGGCGCCCGCGCCGCACAGGGCGGCGAGCTGCCAGCCCGTGCAGTGGGCCGCCGCGGCGTAGTGCGCCCGGCCGGACTCCACGAGGCGGGTCAGGGCCCCGGCGGTCTCCGCGAGCGGGGTAACGGGATCGAAGGCGTCGAGGATGACGAGGTCGAGCGCGTCGCGGCCCAGGCGGTCGAGCACCTGGGAAGCCTGGTCGAGCAGGGTGGCGCGCCCGGCGCTGATGCGCACGTCGTCGCCCCGCCCGGCGATCCCGATGCGCGCGGCGATGCCCACGCCCTTGGGGATGGTGAGGGAGCCCAGGACCTCGGCGGCCGGGGACTGGAAGGCGGGGATCTCGATGAGCGTGCCGCCGGCCCGGGCATAGCCGTCCACCAGCTCCTGCGCGGTGCCGGCAGCGACGCCGCGGCCCCAGTCGAACGCGCCCAGGGTGAGCTCGGAGGCGAAGAATCCGCTGTGACCGACGCGATTGACCTGCATGTCTGTTGAGGTTACCCGATTCGAGGCCCTACGCTGGCCTACGGCCGCGCGACCGCCGGCCGCGGGCACGGAAGAGGAGACTATGGACTGGCTCGTAGCGGGCATCTTGGGTGTGGTGCAGGGGCTCACGGAGTTCCTGCCGATCTCTTCGTCGGCGCACCTGCGCATCATCGGCGAGTTCCTCATGCCCGGCCGCGAGCCCGGGGCCTTCTTCACCGCGATCATCCAGATCGGCACCGAGGCGGCGGTGCTCGTCTACTTCTGGGACGACATCGTCGCGATCATCACGAAGTGGTGCCGGGCGCTCGTGGGCCGGCACGACCGGCGCGACCCCGAGGTGCGCATGGGCTGGCTCATCATCGCCGGGTCGATCCCGATCGGCGTGCTGGGCCTGCTGTTCCAGGACGCGATCGAGACGACGCTGCGCAGCCTGTGGGTCGTCGCCTCGATGCTCATCGTCTTCGGCATCATCCTGGGCCTGGCCGACCGGTTCGGCCGCCAGGACCGCACGCTCGGGCAGATGACGTGGGGCCAGGGCGTCGCGTTCGGCCTGTTCCAGGCGCTCGCGCTCATCCCGGGCGTCTCCCGCTCCGGCGGCACCATCACCGGCGGCAGGCTCATGGGCTTCACCCGGGAGTCCGCTGCCCGCTACTCGTTCCTCCTCGCGATCCCCGCGGTGCTCTCCTCCGGCCTCTACAGCGTGTACAAGGCGATCGGCGAGCCCTCGTCGCTGGGCTGGGGCCCCACCGCGTTCGCCACGATCGTGTCGTTCGCCGTGGGCTACGCCGTGATCGTGGGCTTCCTGCGCTTCATCGAGACGAAGTCGTTCGCGATCTTCGTGTGGTACCGGGTGGCCCTGGGCCTGCTGCTCTTCCTGCTGCTCGGCACCGGCGTCCTCACCGCCTGAGCCGCGCCCGCGCCGGCTGCTCGGCCGGCAGTTCGGGTGCGTGGGCGGGGGCGTGAGCGCACGGGGCCGGTACCCCGGGCACACTGGGCCCGCGCCCTGGGCCCGTTCGGCCGGCGCTGCGGGCTCTCCGTGCGTGCCCCAGCGGGCGTTCGGCCCTCACCCCGCGCGGGGCGCCGCCCGGATGCGCTGCGGTGCTACGCGCCGTCCCCGCCGCCCAGCTGGGCGCTGCCGGCCGTGCCCGAGGCGGTCACGGACATCGCCGCGACGGTCGGGTGGGCATGGGGCACGGAGGGATCGTCGGGGTAGTCGATGATGCTGTAGGAGCCCGGCGCGACCGCGATGCGCTGGAAGTCGTCGAGGTCCATGCCGAGCGCATCGGCGAGGATCGCCTTGATGATGTCACCGTGGCTCACGACGATGCCGACCGCGCCGCCCGCTCCCCCGCCGCCGCCGCTGCCATTCGGGGCGCCGTTCGCACCGCTCTCATCGCCGGCCCGCAGGTCGCGCAGCTCGGCCGCGAGCGCCGCGACGCCGGCCCGCGCCCGGGCGGCGGCGACGGCCAGCGCCTCGCCGCCCGGGAACACGACTCTGGAGGGCTGACGGGCGACCAGCCGCCACTCGTCGAGCGCCCCGAGCTCGGCCAGCGTGCGCCCCGACCAGGCGCCGTAGTCGACCTCGTCGAAGGCGGGCTCGGCGCGCACCTGCGCGGCGCTGACGGACTCGAGGAGCAGCCCGGACGTCACGGCGCAGCGCTCCACCGTCGAATGCGCGAGGATCGCCGCGGAGGACACCGGGAAGCGGCGGCCGAGTGCGAGCACATCGGCCCGTCCCGCGGCGGTGAGCTCGACGCCGGGCAGCCGGCCGGCCAGCACTCCCGCGACGTTCGCACCGGTCTGGCCGTGGCGCACGGCGATGATTCGGACCATGGGCCCAGGCTAGCCGACCGGCTGGTAGAGTGCTCGGGTTCATCCGATCGAGGAGGCCGTATGAAGCGGACCCGCGCCGCCATGGAGTACGAGTTCAGGACCGTGCGCTTCACCCGCGACACCCCGCGCGGCGAGGCCAAGCAGGCGCTCACCGAGGCCGCGGAATACGGCCGCTGGGAGCTGGCCCGGACCCGCATCGGCATGGGCGGTGTGCGCACGCACTGGCTGCGCCGGCGCATCGTGCGCGTCGAGCGCACCGCCTGAGCCGCCCGTGAGCGCCGCTCCCGTCCGCGACTCCCCCCTCGCCGCCGTCCTCGCGGCCGCCGCCGCCATGATCGCCGGCTCGGCCATGGCCGTGCAGGGCCACTCGAACGGCGTGCTCGCCGGGATCGTCGGCTCGGGCATCCTCGCCGCCACCGTCTCGTTCGCCGGGGGCCTCGCCGTCCTCAGCGTCGTGTGCGCGGCATGGCCGAGCGCGCGCCGCGGGATCGGGCGCGCCCGGCGCCTCGTGGCCGCCGGGCAGTTCCCCTGGTTCATGCTGCTGGGCGGGGTGGGCGGCTCGCTCATCGTCATCTCGCAGTCGCTCACCGTCCCCCTCTTCGGGGTCTCGATCTTCACGATGGCGTTCGTGTGCGGCCAGCTGGGCGGGGCGCTGCTGGTCGACAACACGGACCTGCCCCCGGGCGGGCGCCGGCATCCGACGCTGCCACGCCTGGCCGGGACGGGGATCGTGCTGGCCGGTGTGGTCGTCTCCTCCGCGGGGGTCTTCGGGCAGGGCATCGCCTGGTGGGCGCCCCTGCTGCCCCTCATCGCCGGCGTCGGTACCGCATTCCAACAGGCGTTCAACGGGCGGCTCAAGGCGGCGGCGAACTCCGCCGCCGCGGCGACGTTCACGAACTTCCTCGTGGGCACGGTCTTCCTGGCCGTGTGCTCGGCGCTCGTGCTCGCGACCGGCACTCCCGTGCGGGGCGCGCCCGAGCTGCCCGCGCAGTGGTGGACGCTCATCGGCGGCGTACTCGGCGTCGTCTTCATCGGCGTGTCGACCCTCACGGTCGCGCGGCTGGGCGTCCTGCTGCTCAGCCTTACGACGCTCTTCGGCAATCTCGCCGGCTCGCTCGTCACGGACGTCATCACCGGCAGCGCCGCGACGGCGCTGGCCCCCTCCACGCTCATCGCGATGGGTCTCGTGCTCGTGGGCGTGTGCGTGGCCTCCGTGCCCGGCCGCCCCCTGGGCCGCCTGCGCTGAGCCGCAGGAGGGGCGAACCGAGCCGCTGAGGCGCCGCCCGAAGTGCGGTCGGAGCCCCCGGTCGGCCGCAGCCGCCGGATGGGCGGCCCGACTGCCCGGGCGATGGCCCCGCCCGCACCGAAGCGCCGGTCCCCTCCCGGGCCGGGCCCGAGGCGCAGGGCGGCGGCCTGCCCGCCCCCGCCTCGGGCGCGGCTCAGGCCTCGCGCATGAACCGGCCGAGCACCCGGGTGCCGAAGTCCAGCGCGTCGAGCGGGACGCGCTCATCGACGCCGTGGAACATCGCCGGGAAGTCGAGCTCGGCGGGCAGGCGCAGCGGCGCGAAGCCGTAGCCGGTGATGCCCAGGCGGGCCAGCTGCTTGTTGTCCGTGCCGCCGGACAGGGCGTAGGGCATGACGTCGGCGCCGGGATCCTCGGCCTTGAGCGCCGCGATCATCTGGTTGACGAGCGAGCCCTCGAAGGGCGTCTCGAGCGCGATGCCGCTGAGCAGCGGCACGACGTCGACGTTCTCCCCCGCCAGCTCCTTGAGCGTGAGCAGCGCGTCCTCGGACCGGCCCGGCAGCGTGCGGCAGTCCACAAGCGCCTCGGCGGTGCCGGGGATGACGTTGTGCTTGTAGCCGGCGTCGAGCACCGTGGGGTTGGCCGAGGTCGCGAACGTCGCCCCGACGAACTTCTGCACCGAGCCCAGCTCGTCGAGCAGCGCCTGGTAGTTCTCCGGGGCGAAGTCGATCCCCGTGAGCTCGGCGACGCCGCGCAGCAGGTCCTGGGTGGCCCGCGGCAGCTCGACCGGCCATTCGTGGGCGCCGATGCGCGCGATCGCCGCGGCGAGCGTGACGACGGGGTTGTCGCGGTTGACCTGGGAGCCGTGCCCGGCGGTGCCGTGGGCGACGAGCTTGACCCACTCGATGCCCTTCTCGGCGGTCTGGACGAGGTAGATGCGCTGGCCGCGCACCTCCACGGAGTACCCGCCCACCTCGGAGATCGCCTCCGTGGCACCGGCGAACAGCTCCGGGTGGTGCTCGACCATGTAGCGCGAGCCGTACGTCGAGCCGGCCTCCTCGTCGGCGAAGAACGCGATGATGAGGTCGCGCCGGGGCACAATGTCCTCGCGCATCATCGCGCGCACGTTCGCGATGATCATCGCGTCCATGTCCTTCATGTCTACCGCGCCGCGGCCCCACAGCATGCCGTCGCGGATCTCACCCGCGAAGGGGTCAACGCTCCAGTCCTCGGCGGCGGCCGGCACCACATCGGTGTGGCCGTGGACGACGAGGGCGGGGGCGCTCCGATCGCTGCCGGGGATGCGGGCGACGAGGTTGGCCCGGCCGGGGGCGGACTCCTCGATGACGGATTCGAGGCCCACCTCGGCGAAGAGCCGCTGGATGTAGTCGGCCGCAGGGCGCTCGGGATTGGCCCGGTTGTCGCCCCAGTTCTGGGTGTCGATGCGGATGAGCTCCTGCGCGATGCGCACGACCTCGTCCTGCGCGGCCGGGTGGGTCTGCGTCTGCTCTGCCATGGCTGCCTTCCGTCGGTGGGGATCCCCCCGGCAGTCTAGCGAGGCGCGCCCGCCGCCTTCGCAGCCGACCACGAGCCGAACTGCTTGCGCACGGCGGCGCCCGAGGGGCGGGGCCGGCCCGCGCTCGCCTCGCCCTTGGCCCAGGGGGCATAGGCCGCGAACGGCGCGCTGGACCCCGCCGCTGCGAGGAAGTCGTGCATCGCCTCGGCGTAGTCCGCGGCGGAGAAGCGGGTGTTGCCCCGCTGCCGGCCGCGCCCGGAGGCCGGCAGGCCCACCGCGGTCATCGCATCGTTCCAGTACTGGGCGCCCAACAGGGCCCGGACGGTCTGCGAGGTGGGCGGCCAGGTCCGCAGACCCGAGCGCGCGCTCATGCCGTGGGCGGTCAGCCAGGCAGCGCGCGCGGCATCGTAGGCCTCGGCGCTCAGCGGGCTCGCCTCGCCCGCCGCGATGACCTCGGCCGCGGCGGCGGCGCCGGCGGCGAGCTCGCTCAGCAGCGCCTCGGCCTGCGCCTGGTCCGCGCCCTGGCGCACGAGTGCCGCGCGGATGACGCGCGCCTCGGCCTCCGGCAGCGCGGCCCCAGCCGCCTCCGGGCCGGCGGAGGGCAGCCCCGCCCCGGCGGCGTAGAGGAACCGCACGGCGGTGGCGGCGGCGGGCACGGTCTGCGGGCTGGGCATGGGCCAAGCCTAACTGCGCTGTCCACGGGCTCCCTGACAGGAGACAGGGCCCCGACAGGAGACAGGGCCCCGGCGAATCAATCGATTCGCCGGGGCCCTTCGCCGTCCTGTGCGCGGAGGGGGACTTGAACCCCCACGCCCGCTAATTGGGGCACTAGCACCTCAAGCTAGCGCGTCTACCTATTCCGCCACCCGCGCAGGCAACGGATAGAACAATACACGCCCGCTGGCCGGGTGCCAAATCCGTGCCTGATCAGCGCTTTTGCACGCGGGTGAGGACGTGCGGCTTGCCCTTGGACGGGCTGAAGACGGCGGTCGAGAACCCCGCGGCGTCCCGGTCGAACTGCGCGTAGCCGGCGGTGCCGGGCAGCGTGAGCGGGCTGGCGAACTGCACCGTCCAGTCGAAGGCGTCCAGGCGCGGGTCCGCGGCGGCGAAGGCGCGCGCGGCCGTGTACATCCCGTGCGCGATCGTCGAGCGGAAGCCGAACGCCTTAGCGGCCAGCACGCTCACGTGAATGGGGTTGTAGTCCCCGGACACGCGGGCGTAGGCGGGCCCGATGCCCCGCGGCAGCCGCCACAGCGCGGTGGCCGTCAGCCCGTCGGGCATCGCCATCCGCTCGGCGGGCTGCCCCGCGGCCGCCCCGGGCACCGTCTTGCCCCGCGCCAGGTACGTGGAGGACTCGGTGAAGACGGGCTCGCCGTCCACGCTGCCGGCCACGAGGATGTCGACCTCGGTGCCGTTGTGCACCGCGCGCAGGGGCGACAGGCTCACCTCCGCGCGGACCTCCTCACCCACGCGCACCGGCCGCAGCTGGGCGAACGCGTTGCGCACGTGGACCATGCCGAGCACGGGCAGCCCGAAGCCGGGGTCCGTCATGAGCTCCAGGCTCGGCGCGAACCCGAGCGTGTGGAGGTAGGCCGGTGAGACGGTGTCGCGCACCGGCGCGTCCACGACGGTGTCGAACCGTGAGACGGCCAGCGGGTCGAGCACGGTGTCGGCCACGATCGTGCGCGCGGGGACGTGGGCGCTCGGCGCGCCCCGCCCGGGCAGCAGCCCGCGCAGGGCACGCGCGTAGGTTGCGCCCGCCGAGGCGCGGGCCGGGGTGCGCTCGTTCGCGCCCTGCCCGCCCATCAGGCGCCCACCATGTTCTGGCCGCACACGCGCAGCGTGCGCCCGTTGATCCCGGCGGCGGCGTCCGAGGCGAGGAATGCGATCGCCTCCGCGACGTCGCGCGGCAGCCCGCCCTGGGCGAGGCTCGACAGGCGACGGGCCACCTGGCGGGTGAGCACGGGCATCTTCTTCGTCATCTCCGTCTCGATGAAGCCCGGGGCCACGGCGTTGATGCTGCCCGAGCGGCGCGCGAACGAGTCCGCGGCGGCCGCGGCCATCCCGATGACGCCGGCCTTGGAGGCCGCGTAGTTCGTCTGCCCGCGGTTGCCCGCGATCCCGGAGGTGGAGGCCAGGGAGACGACGTGGGGGGCATCGCCCCACGCGCCCAGCTCGTCGAGCCGGTCGTCCATGCGCAGCTGGGAGAGAACGTTGACGCCCAGCACGGAGGACCAGCGCCCGGCGTCCATGTTCGCAAGCATCTTGTCGCGCGTGATCCCCGCGTTGTGGATGAGGATGTCGATGGGCCGGCCGACGGCGGCGGCGATCGTGTCCGCGGCGTCGGGGGCGGTGATGTCGGCCTGGATGGCCGTGCCCCGCACCCGGTTCATCGTGTCGGCCAGCGCCTGGCCCGCGGCCGGGACGTCGACGCCGTAGACCTGGGCGCCGTCGCGGCGCAGCACCTCGACGATCGCGGCGCCGATGCCCCGGGCCGCGCCCGTGACGACGGCGACGCGCCCGGCCAGCGGCGCGGCCGCGGAGTCGCCGGTGGCGGCGAAGTCGGCGGCGCCGATGCGCCGGCCGCGCTCGGAGTCGACCGTGAGGAACTGGCCGGAGACGTAGGCGGACTTCGCCGAGAGCAGGAACCACAGCGCCGCGGCGACGGAGGGCGCCTCGGGGCCGACGCCGTCGAGCAGGATGCCGTTGGCGGTGCTGCCCGAGCGCATCTCGTGGGCCGCGGAGCGCAGGATGCCGGTCACGCCGCCGCGCGCGGCGTTGAGGGCCGGGTCGACGGGCGCCACGGCGGCCTCATCGGCCGTTGCCGGGGCATCGGAGAGCGTGATGACGCGACCGCAGGTGACGAGCCCGCGCAGGGCGGTGCCGACGGCGAGCGTCGCATCCTGCAGGTCGGCCGGGGTCTGCGCGCCGTCGTAGGCGGCGATGATCGCGCTGTAGCGCTGGCCGGGATCGGCGGCGCGCTGGACGGAGAAGCCCGCGTCGACGAGCAGGCCGGCCAGCGCCTCGGCGCCGGGGGTGGAGCCCGCCACGAGGACGGGCTCGGCCAGGTAGCCGTGCTGCGGGTCGTCGGCGCTGAAGCGGCGCAGCGGCACGGGCGCGGGCAGGCCGAGCTTCTTCGCGATCCCGCGCAGGGGTCCGTTGACGAGGTCGAGGTACGTATCGCTCACTTGGCTGCCTCCACGATCGCTGCGAGTCCTTCTCCGCCGGCGGCGCAGATGGAGATGAGTGCGCGCTGCTTGCCGGTCGCGTGCAGGTACTTGGCGACCTGGGCGACGATGCGCCCGCCGGTCGCGGCGAACGGGTGGCCCGCCGCCAGGGACGAGCCCAGCGGGTTGAGCCTGTCGCGGTCGATCGAGCCCAGGGGGCCGTCGAGGCCGAGCCGCTCGCGGCAGTACTCCTCGCTCTCCCAGGCAGCGAGGTGGCACAGCACGGTTGCGGCGAACGCCTCGTGGATCTCCACGACGTCGAAGTCCGCGAAGGTCAGGCCGTTGCGGGCCAGCAGGCGGGGCACCGCGTAGGCGGGGGCCATGAGGAGGCCCTCGGCGCCGGAGACGAAGTCCACCGCGGCGGCCTCCGCGTCGACGATCTGCGCCAGCGGCGTGAGGCCGTGCTCGGCGGCCCACTCGTCGGAGCCCAGCAGCACGGCCGAGGCGCCGTCGGTCAGCGGCGTGGAGTTGCCGGCGGTCATCGTGGCCTCGCCGTCGAGCTTCGTGCCGAAGACCGGGCTGAGCTTGCCGAGCTTCTCCACGGTGGAGTCGGGGCGCAGGTTCGTGTCGCGCGACACGCCCAGGAACGGGGTGACGAGGTCGGCGAAGAACCCCTCGTCCCACGCCTTGCCGGCGCGCTGGTGGGACAGGGCGGCGAGCTCGTCCTGGGCCTGGCGCGAGATGCCCCACTCGAGGGTCGTCATGGCCTGGTGCTCGCCCATGGACTTGCCGGTGCGCTGCTCGCCGGCGCCGGGGCCCTGGGGCGCGAGGTCGGCCGGGCGCAGGCGGGCGAACGCCTTGAGCTTCTGCGCGGCGGTCTTGGCGCGCATCGCGTCGAGCAGTGCGGTGCGGGCGTTGTCGCCCAGCACGAGGGGGGCGTCCGAGGTGGAGTCCGCACCGCCGCCGATGCCGGACTCGAGCTGGCCCAGGCGGATCTTGTTGCTGATGCCCAGGATCGCCTCGAGGCCGGTGGCGCACGCCATGCCCACGTCGTAGGCGGGGGTGGTGGGCGCGAAGGCGGAGCCGAGCACGGCCTCGCGGGTGAGGTTGATGTCGCGCGGGTGCTTGATGACCGCGCCGCCTGCGACCTCGCCGATGCGCTCGCCGGCCAGGCCGTAGCGGGCGGCGAGGCCGTCGAGCGCGGCGGTGAGGAGATCGCGCTCGGACGCGTGCGAGTATTCCTTGTTCGAGCGGGCGAACGGGGTGCGGTTGCCCCCGAGGATGAGTGCTCTGCGGGTCACGGTGCCTCCAGGTCGATGGGTTTATCTGTGACGAACAGTACCAGCCAGTTCTGCCGGCGTGATGTGCGTCCCGGCCCGCGATTCTTCCTGGTACGGTTCGTAACATGAGTTCGACAGGACGGGACGGCCGCGCCACCCGCTGGGACAGCCATCGCCGCGAGCGCCGGCGCGAGCTGCTCCGCGCCGTGCGCGCGGCTATCGCCGCCTTCGGCGAGGACGTCACGATGGAGCAGATCTCGCAGTACTCGGGCACCTCGAAGCCGGTCCTCTACCGCTACTTCGGCGACCGCCGGGGCCTGCGCCTGGCCATGGGCGAATGGGCGATGAGCACGATCCGCCGCCGCCTCCAGGAGGCCGAGGCGCCCGACAGCAGCCCGCGCGCCGTCCTCTACGCGATGATCAGCGCGTACGCCGAGCTCGCGGCCGCCGGGCCCGACGTCTACCGGTTCTGCAACCCCGCCGTCGCCGCCACGGACGAGCCGCCGTCGGGCGACGAGGCCCCGGGCGGCGGCTTCTTCGCCGACATCACCGGCCTGCTCTGCGAGCGGCTGGGCCTCACCGAGCCCACCGAGGTGCTCTGGGGCTGCGGCGCCATCGGCTTCGTGCGCGCCGCCACCGACCAGTGGCTCCACGCCCCAGCCGACCTGCCCGCCTTCGCCGGCCGGGTCGCCGACTGGCTCGCCGCCTCCGCGCCGGCACCGGCCGGGCGGCCCACGCACGCACACGCAACCGCCACGTCCCCAAGGAGGACACCATGACCGCTGCGAACCACCGGCTCGACCTCGACACGGGCTTCCTCGGCGCGCTCCTCGACGGCCCCCACGCGGACAAGCGCCACCGTGGCCGCGAGGTCGCCGAGCACGCCGACGCGCACCTGCCCGACGACCTCACTCTCGACCAGAAGCGCGAGGCGACGAAGGACGCGCTCCACCACGTCGTCGACTCCGGCATGACGCAGCTGCCGCTGCCCGTGGACGCGGGCGGCAAGAACGACCACGCGGGCTACGTGTCGGGCTTCGAGGAGCTCGTGGCCAGCTCGCCCAGCCTCCAGATCAAGGCCGGCGTGCAGTTCGGGCTCTTCGGCGGCGCCATCCAGCACCTGGGCAACGCCGAGCAGCAGGCGAAGTGGCTGCTCCCCGCCCTCAAGGGCGAGCTGCTCGGCAGCTTCGCGATGACCGAGATCGGCCACGGCTCCGACGTCGCCTCCCTGGGCACCACGGCCCTGTACGATCCCGCGGATGACTCGTTCGTCCTCCACACCCCGTTCCGCGCGGCGACGAAGGAGTACATCGGCAACGCCGCCTGCCACGCCCAGGCCGCCGTCGTCTTCGCCAAGCTCATCGTCGACGGGGTGGACCACGGCGTGCACGTGCTGTTCGTGCCGGTGCGCGATGAGGACGGGGCGCCCATGCCCGGCGTGTCGTTCGAGGACGACGGGTACAAGGGCGGCCTGCCCGGCGTCGACAACGGCCGCATCGCGTTCGACCACGTGCGCGTCCCGCGCACCAACCTGCTCGACCGCTACGGCGCCGTGGACGCGGACGGCGTCTACTCCTCCCCCATCGAGTCCCCCGGCCGCCGGTTCTTCACGATGCTCTCGACCCTTGTCCAGGGCCGCGTGTCGCTGGACGGCGCGGCGACGGTGGCGGAGAAGCTCGCCCTCGACATCGCGATCCGCTACGGGCTCGAGCGCCGCCAGTTCAGCGGCGCGGGCGACGCGGAGACCGTGCTCCTCGACTACGGCCGCCATCAGCGTAGGCTCATGCCGCGCCTGGCCCGCGCCTACGCCGATGCCTTCGCCCACGAGAAGCTGCTGGAGAGCTTCCAGGCCGTCTTCTCCGGCGCCGATGACTCGGAGGCCGCCCAGCAGCGCCTCGAGACCGAGGCCGCGGGCTTCAAGGCGATGACGACGTGGAACGCGCTCGACACGATCCAGGTGTGCCGCGAGGCCTGCGGCGGGGCCGGCTTCATGGCGGAGAACCGCCTCGTCGGCCTCCACGCGGACCTCGATGTCTTCGCGACGTTCGAGGGCGACAACACGGTCCTGCTCCAGCTCGTGGGCAAGCGCCTGCTGGGCGACTACTCGGAGGAGCTGCGCCACATCGACTTCGGCGGCGCGGCGCGCCTCATCGGCTCCCAGGCCGCGGAGTACTCCCTCTACCGCTCCGGCCTGGCCAATGTGGGGCGCACGATCGGCGATCTGTTCACCCCGGCGCTCAACGCCTCGCGGATCCGCTCGGGCAAGATGCAGGAGGCCCTGCTGGCCAGCCGCGTCGAGTCGATGGTCGCGCAGGTCGCCCAGGACCTGCGCCCGGCGGCCAAGGCGGACCCGGCCACAGCGGCCGCGCTGTTCAACGACAACCAGCACGCGCTCATCGAGGCCGCCCAGGCCTACGTCGAGCTGCTCAAGTGGCAGGCGCTCAACGAGGCGATGCACGCGGTGGATGCGAAGGCCCACCCGAGCGAGGCGAAGGTGCTCCGGCGCATCCGCGACCTCTTCGGGCTCAGCCTCATCGAGGAGCACATCGGCTGGCACATCATGTTCGGCCGCCTGTCGATGGCCCGCGCCCGCCAGATCGGCCCGGCGATCGACCGCCTGTGCCGCAAGCTGCGCGACAACGCCGCGGAGCTCGTGGGCGCGTTCGGCTACGGCCCGGCCCAGCGCCGCTCCGCGATCGCCGAGGGCGCCGAGGCCGAGCGCCAGGAGGAGGCGGCGGAGTACCTGCGCCGCGAGCGGGCCAAGGCCGATGCCCCGGTCGACGAGAAGGTCCTCCACCGCCGCCGGAAGGCCGAGGCGAAGGCGGCCAAGGGCGCCCAGAAATCCTGAGCCCCGCTGGCAGTGGTCGCCACCGGAGAGGGTCCGGACGCCGCGCTCCGGCGGGCCGGGCGGCTCAGTGAGCGAGCAGCGCGGCGAGCACCTCGCCCACCGCGTGCGATTCCGTGAGGAAGCCGTCGTGGCCGGCGGCGGTGGCGATGAGCGCGTAGTCCACCCGGCCGGGCAGCGCCTGGGCGAGCTGCTCGACCTGGCCCGGCGGGTAGAGCCGGTCGCTTGACAGGGCGGCCACGGAGAACCGGCAGCGCGCGCCGGCCAGTGCCTCGGCGAGGTCGGCCGAGCGCCCGCGGCGCACATCGTGATCGCGCAGCGCGGCCGTGAGCACCGCGTAGGAGTTCGCATCGAAGCGGGCCACGAGCTTGTTCGCCTGATAGTCGAGATAGCTCTCGATCGCGTAGGCGCCCGGCGCCCCGGCCCCCGCACTCGGAACGGCCCCTGCGCGCGCACCCGCCTCCGCGCTCGCACCGGGCTGGAGGTCGCGACCGAAGCGCTCGTTGAGGTCCGCGTCCGCCCGGTAGGTGAGGTGGGCGATCTGGCGGGCGAGGCCCAGCCCGGCGGCCGGGCACCGGCCGAGCGCCGCGTAGTCCCCGCCGCAGTAGTCGGGGTCCATGCGAATCGCGCGGAGCTGGGCGTGGGCCCAGGCGATCTGGTCGGCCTGCGAGTAGGCGGGTGCGGCGAGGATCCCCGCCCGCGCGACCCGCTGCGGGGCGAGCAGCGCGAGCTCCAGGGCGCGGGCGCCGCCCATCGACCCGCCGATCACCGCGTGCCAGCGCTCGATGCCCAGCGCATCGGACAGGGCGAGCTCCGCGCGCGCCATGTCCCGGATGCCCACGCGGGGAAAGCGCGAACCGTAGGGCAGCCCGTCGGCGGCGGTGCTCGCGGGGCCCGTGCTCCCGGAGCAGCCGCCCAGCGTGTTGGCGCACACGACGAAGAACTCGTCGGTGTCGATCGCGCGGCCGGGGCCCACGACGGCCTCCCACCACCCCGGCGCGAACGCCCCGCTGCCGTCCACGCCCGCCGAGGCCACGTGCGAGTCGCCGGTGAGCGCGTGCTCGACGAGCACGGCGTTCGTGCCCGCCGCATTCAGGCGCCCGTAGGCCTCGTAGGCCAGGTGGACGGCCGGCAGCCGCTGTCCCGATTCGAGGCGGAACGCGCCGAGGTCCACGGCGGAGGTGTGCACACTCAGTGCCATGGAACTCAGCCGCGGGCGGCGGCGAAGCCCTTCTCGAGGTCGGCGATGAGGTCATCGGCCCCCTCGAGGCCCACCGAGAGCCGCACGAGCGCCGGGGTGACCCCGGAGGCCGCCTGCGCCTGCTCCCCCAGCTGGGAGTGGGTGGTGGAGGCGGGGTGGATGACGAGCGAGCGGGTGTCGCCGATGTTCGCGACGTGGGAGTGCAGCTCGAGCGCGTCGACGAAGGCCACCGCGGCGTCGTAGCCGCCGGCGATCTCGAAGGCCAGCACCGAGCCGACGCCGCGGGGCAGGTACTTCTGCGCCAGGCCGTGCCACGGGCTCGAGGCCAGCCCGGCGTAGTTGACGGACTCCACCTGCTCGTGGGCCTCGAGGTAGGCCGCGATGCGCTCGGCGTTGGCGACGTGGCGCTCGATGCGCAGGCTCAGCGTCTCGAGTCCCTGGCTGAGGAGGAACGCGTTGAACGGCGAGGCGGCCGGCCCCAGGTCGCGCAGCAGCTGGACGCGGGCCTTGATCGCGTAGGAGACGTTGGCCCCGAACGCGGAGTCGGCGCCCAGGTCCCGCCCGAAGACGATGCCGTTGTAGGACTCGTCGGGCGTGTTGAAGCCCGGGAACTTCTCCGGCTCGGCCGTGTAGTCGAAGTTGCCCGAGTCCACGATGACCCCGGCGATCGCGGTGCCGTGGCCGCCCAGGTACTTCGTGGCCGAGTGGACGACGACGTCCGCGCCGTGCTCGATGGGCCGCACGAGGTACGGGGTGGCCAGCGTGTTGTCGACGATGAGCGGCACGCCCGCCTCGTGGGCGATCTGGGCGACGCCCGCGATGTCGAGGACGTCGGAGCGCGGGTTGGACACGACCTCGCCGAAGAGCGCACGGGTCTCCGGCCGCAGGGCGTCCCGCCACGCCTCGAGGTCACTGGGGTCTGTCACGAACGTCGTCTCGATGCCGAGCTTGCGCAGCGTGACGTCGAGGAGGTTGTACGTCCCGCCGTAGAGGCTGGGGCTCGCCACCACGTGGTCGCCCGCGCCCAGGACGTTGATGAGGGCGAGGAACTCCGCGGACTGGCCCGAGGCGGTCAGCACGGCGCCCACGCCGCCCTCGAGGTCCGCGATCCGGTTCTCCACCGCCTCGAGCGTCGGGTTGCCCAGCCGGGAGTAGATGGGCCCGAGGTCGGCCAGGGCGAACCGGTCCGCGGCGGTCTGCGCGGAGTCGAAGACGAACGAGGTCGTCTGGTAGATGGGCAGGGCGCGCGCCCCGGTGGCGGAATCGGGCTCCTGGCCCGCGTGGATCTGGCGGGTCTCGAAGGACAGGTCGCTCATGAGGGGCTCCTCGCTGTGGCGGTGTGGCTTGGGCTGCGGCACGCGGATGCGCGTGCCCGACACCACGCACGCTAGGAGAGGCCGCCGAGGCGCCCCGGCGGGTTCGTCATGCGCGCGTCACCGGGCGTCATGGGGCGTCACAGGGGCGGGCGCCGGGTTTGCGCCCTGCCGGGTGCGGTGGAGCTCGGGTGAACCGGCCGGGCGGGGCCTCAGAAGAGCCAGACGAGCATGCCGGCGTAGGAGCGCCAGGGCCGGCAGCCCTCCGCGTCGATGCCGCGCAGGTACATGTCCCCGCCCAGCCACACGTCCGGGTCGCGCAGCAGGCGCATGCGCACGTAGCCGGCGCTCCACTCGCCCACGCCCGCATAGGCGCTCAGCGCGGCGGCCGGGTCGTCCGCGCTCGCGTCCGCTCCTGTCGATCGTGCACCGGACTCCAGGACCAGCCGGCCGGCGGCGAGGTCCGCGGCGAGCGCGCGGATCGCCTCGGTGCTGCGGGCCGGCAGGCGCAGGGGGCGAGCGGGATCGGGCTTGCCGGGCACGGCCGGTGGGATCCCCTCGGCCAGCTGGGCGGCGGTGGGGACGAGCACGCTGAGCCCCTCGAAGGCGCTGGCGGAGCCCCCGGGCCGGTAGGGGGTGCCGAGGTGCTCGGCGGCCTCCCCCAGGTAGCCGACGGCCCGGGCCACGGCGATCTGCTGCCCGCTGATCGCGCGCAGCAGGGCCTCGGGCGCATCCGGGATGCCGGGCACCCTCACGCCCGGCCGCGCGGCGATGGCCTGCGCGGTGAGCGGATTGCCCGCCAGTGCGGCGCCCACCGCCGCCGGGTCCGTGTCGAGGTCGAACAGGGCGCGCACGGTGGCCAGCGCGGCATCCGCGTCGTCCTCGCGGGCCAGCTCCAGGCGGGCGCGGGCGGCCCAGCGCTGGGTGGCCGGTGCCTCGGCGGCCGGCGCGTGCGCTGCCGTCACCTGCGCTGCGGGTGTGCGCGGCGCCGGCGCGAAGGTCACCTCGCAGGCCCCGGGGCCGCCCGGCAGGTGGAGCGTGCGGGCGTAGCGCAGGCGGCCGCCCGGCAGCCGCTGCGCGTGCTCGACACCGCGGATCGCGCGGTGGGACAGGAAGGCGAAGACACCGGGGGCATCGTACGGGGCGGGCAGTGCGAGGTCGCGCTCTTCCATGGGGTGGACCCTAGCGGGTGCCCGCCCACGGGTGCGCGTCCGCGAGCGTCTCGGCCCCGCGGATGGGGGCGGGGCAGGGTGGCGGGTTCAGAGGGGGCGCTTGAATCCCGTGTGGCTGGCCGCGTAGCCCAGTGAGGCGTAGAAGCGGTGGGCCCCGGTGCGCGTGGCATCGGAGGTCAGCTGGGCGAGCACCGCACCGTGCCGGCGGCCCCAGGCGTGTGCCCAGTTCAAGGCGGCGGTGCCCAGGCCCGTGCCGCGGACGCCCGCGGCGAGCCGGACCGCCTCGATCTGCAGCCGCGTGGCGCCGCCGCGCGCCAGACCCGGGATGAGCGTGAGCTGCAGGGTGCCGCAGACGTCCCCGCCCTCGTCGGCGATCACGAGGAGCAGCTGCTGGGGGTCCGCGTCGATCCGATCGAACGCGGCGAGATACTGCTCCCGGTCCGCGGTCTCGCGCTCGCGGCCGAGCGGGTCGTCGGCCAGCAGGGCCACGATGGCCCCCACATCGTCGCGCCGGGCACGGGCAAGGGCGAATGCCCGCCCATCGGCCGTCAGCTGCTCCATGGCCCCATGATCGCAGGCCCCTGATCGCAGCCGCGGAGGCGTTCGGCCCCACCGCGCGGGCTCGGGTGCGCGGCCCGGCGCCTACCGGAAGTTGCGCGAGGCCACGGGCAGTTCGACGTCGAGCGGCACGAGCTTGTGCGCGTAGAGGCTCACGACCTCGCCGGCGCGCTGGAGCAGGCCCGTGACGACGAGCGTGGCGCGGGTGAGCGAGATGGGAGCGAAGCGCTTCATGAGCCCCGGGCTGCACACGACGTTGAGCATCCCGAACTCGTCTTCGATGTTCATGAACGTGATCCCCGAGGCGGTCCCGGGCCGCTGACGGTGCGTGATGATGCCGGCCACGGTGATCCGTTGGCCGTCGGACGCCGCGCGGGCGTCCGCGGTCGAGGCGTACCCCCGGGCCCGCAGCGCCCCGCGCAGCTGCTGTGTGGGGTACCCGTCGACCGTGAGGCCCGTGGCGAAGAGCTCCGCGAGTGTGACGTCGAAGGCGCCCATGAGCGGCAGGGCGGGCGCCGTGTGGACGGGCGAGGTGCCCGGCAGGGTCGCCGGCCCGGCCCCGGAGAGCGAGCCGGCGAGCCACAGGGCCTGCCGGCGGTCGAGCCCGAAGCAGTCGAATGCGCCCGCCGTGGCCAGGGCCTCGAGCACGCGCACCTCGACCCCGGTGCGCTGGGCCACGTCCTCGACGCTTCCGTAGGCGCCGTGGGCGCGCTCGGCGACGAGCGCCTCGGCGGCATCGCCCACGCCCTTGACCGCGCGCAGGCCGATCCGGATGGCGAACCCGCCCGTGGAGTCCGGGTCCGGTTCGAGGTCCGCCTCCTCCTGGGAGCGGGCGATGTCGACGGGCCGGATGCCCACGCCGTGGCGGCGGGCGTCCGCGATGAGGGACTGCGGCGAGTAGAAGCCCATGGGCTGGCTGCGCAGCAGGCCGGCCGTGAACGCCGCGGGGTGGTGGCGCTTGAACCAGGCGGAGTCGTAGACGAGGTTGGCGAAGCTGATCGCGTGGCTCTCCGGGAAGCCGTAGTTGGCGAACGCCGCGATCTTGCCGAAGATGACCTCGGCGAGCTCGGGTCCGATCCCCCGCTGGGCGCAGCCCGCGTCGAAGCGCTCGCGCAGCGCCTTCATGCGCGCCTGGGAGCGCCGCGAGCCCATGGCCCGGCGCAGCTCGTCGGCGTCCGCCCCGGAGAATCCCGCCACGTCGATCGCCATCTGCATGAGCTGCTCCTGGAACAGCGGCACGCCCAGCGTCTTGCCGAGCGAGGACTCGAGCGCGGGGTGGAGGAAGTCCACGGGCTCCTCGCCCTGGCGCCGGCGGATGTAGGGGTGGACGGAGCCGCCCTGGATGGGGCCGGGGCGGATGAGCGCCACCTGCACCGCGAGGTCGTAGAAGGTGCGCGGGCGCAGGCGCGGCAGTGTGGCCAGCTGGGCGCGGGACTCCACCTGGAAGACGCCCACCGCATCGGCCGCGCACAGCATGTCGTAGACCTCCGGGTCCTCCTGCGGGATGGCGGGCCGCTCGATGCGCTCTCCGGTGTGCGCGGCGACGAGGTCGACCATCTCGTGCAGCGCGCCCAGCATCCCCAGGCCCAGCAGGTCGAACTTCACGAGGTTCATGGCCGCGCAGTCGTCCTTGTCCCACTGGACGACCGTGCGGTCCTCCATCGTGGCGGGCTCGATGGGCACCACCTCGCCGATGGGCCGGTCCGCGAGGATCATCCCGCCGGAGTGGATGCCCAGGTGGCGCGGGGTGCCCAGGAGCTCCCCGGCGAGGTCGAGGACGGGGGCGGGGACGTGGGTCTCCGCGGGCTCCGGCAGGCTCGACCAGCGCGCGAGGCCCTTGGAGAACGCGTCCTGCTGGCCGGGGTCGAAGCCGAGGGCGCCCGCGGCGTCGCGCACGGAGGACTTGGCGCGGTAGGTGATGACGTTGGCCACCTGGGCGGCGCGGTCGCGGCCGTAGTGGGCGTAGGTGTACTGGATGACCTCCTCGCGGCGGGCGGACTCGATGTCGATGTCGATGTCCGGATAGCCCTCCCGCTCCGGGGAGAGGAAGCGGTCGAAGAGCAGCCCGAAGCGCACGGCGTCGACCGCGGTGATCCCCAGGACGTAGCAGACGGCGGAGTTCGCGGCCGAGCCGCGGCCCTGGCAGAAGATGTCGTTGTCGTGGCAGAAGCGGGCGATGTCCCAGACGATGAGGAAGTAGCCGGCGAAGCCCATCGCCTCGATCGTGGCGAGCTCCCGGTCGAGCAGCGCCCAGGCGTCCGGGCGTCCGGCGCGGTCGCCGTAGCGGCGCAGGGCCCCGGCGGCGACGAGCTCGCGCAGCCGCTCCATCTCATCCGCCCCCTCCGGCACGGGTGCCCGGGGCAGGCCCGCGCGGGCGGCCGTGAGCTCGAACGCGCACTCGGCGGCGAGGCGGGCGGCCGCGGCGACGGGCTCCGGGCCGAAGCGCTGGACCATCTCCTCCGGCGTGTGGATGCGCCCGGCCGCGGCGGGCGGCAGCCAGCCCGCGAGCTGTTCGAGCGAGCGGTGGGAGCGGATCGCCGCGCGCAGCTGGGCGCCGCGGAACTGGGCGTGCCCGGCGTAGTGGACGGCATTCGTCGCCACGGCGGGCAGGTCGCAGCGGGCCGCGAGCTCGCGCAGGTGGGCGATGCGCTCGTCATCGCGCGGGTCGCCGGTGCGGGTGAGCTCGACGGCGACCCGGTCTGTCCCGAAGAGGTCCGTGAGCCGCCGCAGCGCGCCCAGCCCGCCGTCCGGATCGCCCAGGCGGGGCAGGAGGGGTCCCTTGCGGCAGCCGGTGAGGATGAGCCAGTCGGCGCGCTGGGCAGCGAGGGATTCGAGGTCGAAGACCGGGCGGTTCTTCTCCCCGCGCTGATTGCCCGCGGTGATCGCGGCGGACAGGGCGCGGTAGCCCTCCACACTGCGGGCGAGCACGAGGAGGTGCTCGGCGGCCGGGTCCACCTGGCCGGGGATCCGCTCGGCCAGCCCCAGGGAGAGCTCCGCCCCGTAGACGGTGGGCAGGCCGCGCGCGGCCGCGCGCTGGGCGAAGCGGACGGCGCCGTAGAGGCCGTTGTGGTCTGTGAGCGCGAGCCCGGACAGCCCCGCATCGGCCGCCGCATCGACGAGGTCCTCCGGTTCCGAGGCGCCGTCGAGGAAGCTGAAGTCCGAGTGCGCGTGCAGCTCCGCGTAGGCGATCGCGGGGGCCGCGTGCCGCGGGGTGGGCACCGGGGCACTGCCGGCGCCCGTGCTCTCGGGGGCCGCCGGGGCCGGCCGCGCACCGGGGCCGACAGAGCGCCCGGGCCCATCGGAGCCCCTCGGCCCCACGGAGACCGGCGGGGGCACCGCGGCAGGAGCGGCGCGGTGCGCGGGGGCCGTGCGGGCGGCGGTGGTCGGCTCGTCCTCGTAGCGCCGGGGCGCGCTCTTGCGGTCGGCGATGGGTGCGGGCTGCCCGGTGTTGGACTGCTGCCGGGAATTGGGCTGCTGCCGGGAGTCGGACTGCTGCGGGGGCGGGCTGGGCCGAGCGGCCGGGGCATTGGCCTGCCCGCCGGCGCGCACCTCGGCCCCGGGATGCGCCTGTCCCCCGGTGGGATCGGCCTCTCCCCCGGTGGAATCGGCCTCGGACCCTGCCCCGGGCTCGGTCCTGCGCCGGGCGCCGTTGTGCCGCGTGCCCGCGGGCGCGGGCTTGGCCGAGAGCCGCCGCTCGAGCTCCGACCACGTGGTGCGCGGGTTGAAGAAGCGGCTCATGCCCAGCGCCCCGTGATCGCCCACTGGCCCTGTTCCTTGGCCAGCAGCAGCGCTTCACCGGCGGCGGTGACCACCTGGAGGCGCACCCGATACTGGCGGTACTCCGGCTCCCACCACATCGCCTCGACCGGCCAGCTCGACGAGTAGTCGATGACGGGCACCGAGCCGGCCTCGGGGATCGCCAGGAGCGCGGGCTCGCTGTCGAGGCCCGAAGGGCGGGCGATGACCGTGTGCCCGCGCGCATCGAGGAGGTCGACCGGCGTGTGCTCGACGAGCGTGGGCCGCGGGCTGGGCAGCTCACCGGGCCAGGGTGCATCGGGGTCGCGCTCAGGGTGCGGGGCCTGCCGCCACGGGGTCCACAGGTTCGTCTCCGCGGGCTCGCGCCCGCCCTGCAGGCCGGGCACCAGCACGGCATCGGCGCCGAAGAGGCCCTGGAGCCGCTCGAGCGTGCGCCCCACCTCGCCGGTCTGGGCATCGAAGAGGTTGTGCTGGGCCGCCAGCGGTTCGAGCAGCTCGGCGGCGACGATCTCGATCGCGGCGATGCCGTCCTCGGCGAGCTCCGCGGGAGCATCCCCGGGGTCCGGCTGGGCCGCCCCCACCGCGCCCGAGGCGAGCCAGCCCTCCGCCTGCCAGCGCGCCCGGTCCGCGAGCTGGGTCTCCTCCATGGCCTCCAGGCGCCAGGTGCGCGCGCTCACGTCCCCCGTCGCGGCGGTGAGCGCGATCGTCGCCTGTGCGCACACGAGCCCGGCCGCGCGGACCTGGGCGAAGAGCGCGGCGGCCGCCTGGCGGGCGCTGAAGGAGAGCACATCGGAGCGGGTGGAGGCGGGTTCGACTACGGTGCGAGCGGAGAAGTCGCGGGCGCGCACGTGGTCGACGGGCAGCCGGTCGCTCAGTCCCGAGGCCAGCCGGTGGGCGCGGGCGCCCACGGCCCCGAAGCGGGCGTAGACGTCCCCGCCGGGCAGGGCGGCGAGATCGCCCAGCCGGTCGAGGCCCAGCCTGCGGCACAGGGAGGCGAACTCGGCGAAGTCCGCATCGGCCTCCGTCAGCGCGGCGATCGGCTGGCCCGCAAGGTAGTCGGGCGTCTGCCCCGGGGGCACGCGCGTGGCCGTGCGGGCGGCCAGGAGCGCGGCGAACGCGGAGTCGGCGAGGCCTGCGAAGACCTCCCAGCCGGTCGCATCGGTCAGGGCGGTGAGGACAGCTTCGACCGCGGCCTCCTCGTCCGGGCACGTGCGCGCCAGGGCGGCCGCCGGCAGGGCCACCGTGCCGGGGGCCATGAGCGTGAAGCGGGCGATGAGCCCCTCGAGGACTCCGATCCCCGCCGCAAACTCGCGGTGCTCGGCCTCGGTGTCGCGGGGCAGGGCGCGGGCGGCCGGGCAGCGGGTGCGCGCGGCGCGCTTGTTCAGCCCCACCTCCACGCCGGCCGCGCGGGCGGCGGCCGTGCAGGCGACCACCCGGTTGGCCGAGAGCGCGATGACGGGCTCGGCGGGCCCCAGGCCCAGGGACATGGCCAGGGCCGCCGCGGGCCAGTCCGGGACGGTGAGGATGAGCGTGCGCTGGGCCGCCGCGGCGGCGGGCGGGGGTGCGGTGAGCGCCGGTGGGGTCTCAGACAGCCCGGACCACCGCCTCGGCGGCTCCCGTGTCCGCGGGCAGCAGGAGGCGGTGGGCACCCGTGCGGGGGTGGGTGGCCGTGACGGCGCAGCGCCGCAGGCGCCCCCACCCCGCCGAGGTGCCCGTCCACTGGCCGGGCTCCGTTGCGATCTGCTCCGCGGCTCCGGCGAAGGGGCCCAGGCTGATGAGTGTCATGCGCCGCTCGCGGACCTTGGCGGCCAGCCGCGCGCGCTGCGCGGCCGAGGGTGCGAAGGCGGGGCGGGCGATGACGATGTCGAACGTCTCGACGAGGATGGACACGACGCGCAGCCAGTCCTCCCCCGGGGTGCGCAGGCTGATGAAGCGCTCGAGGTCCACGCCGAAGTCCGCCACCGAGGCCACGGCTGGCTCCCCCACGCCCACGGCCGCGGCCCAGTGCTGCTCCCGCGTGGCCCGTGCGACGCTCGCCAGCGCCAGCGAGAGCGCGTGGGGGCCCGTGAACTGGACGATCTCGCCCTGGGGCAGCCCGCCCCTGGCGAACAGAGGGCCCAGCACCTCGCTGACGGGGAAGGCGGGCCGCTGGGCGAACAGCTCGCGGCCGGTGCGCACGCCCGGCAGGCTGCTCAGCTGTGCGGTGAGCGCCTGGAGATCGGCTGCGGGGCGTGCGGACATGGCATCCAGTATCGAACGCCAGTTCGAATGAGGCAAGCCCGATTCGAATCCTCTTCGAATCCCCAGTTCAGGGGCCCTGGCGGGCAGGGCGACCTGTGGATGTGGCGACGCGGTGGCGCGACCGAGGCAGCGGGGGCAGTGACTTTGAAGCTGCCGGGGCGAGACCGCCGGCCCTGCGGGCGCAGCCCGCGGCAAGGCCAGGGACGCGATTCGAAAGCGGTGGGGCGCCCGCGCGGGCCACCCGAGCAGAACGCGGTACCGTACCCCCATGGCCCGCCGCACAGCAGAGCAACCGCCCGCGCAGCCGCGCCCCCTCACCGAGCGGGAGACCGCGGTCCTGCTCGCCATGATCGAGCACGCGACGGAAGACGAACCGACCCTCGACGACGCTGAGCCCTCCACTGTGACGCCGGCCCAGCGCGAGCGCTGGAGGGCGGCCGTCGGCGGCCTCGTCGTCACCGAGACATGCGGCTGCGGTACCTGCCCCACGATCACCCTGGCGCCGGAGGACGAGGCGAGCGGCACCTCGGCGGCGGAGGCCGGGATGCCCGGTGCCAATGGCGGCGGGAGCCCCCTCATGGCCTCGTCGGAAGGCGGCGTCCTCCTCCTCTTCGCAGACGAGCGCACGCCCCGCATGCTCGAGTTCGCCCCCGTGCAGGGCGGGGTGTTCGACGAGTTCCCGCCGCCTGCGCAGATCGTCTTCTAGGCCGGGCCGATCCCGCGGCGCATGCGCCCCGCAGCCGCAGGCGGGCGGCCCCGTAAGCTGGTGCCACCATGAGCCTGAGCATCGTCTTCCACACCCCGGAGATCCCCGGCAACACCGGCAACGCCATCCGCCTGGCAGCGGTCACGGGGGCCCACCTGCACCTCGTGGAGCCGCTGGGCTTCGACCTGAGCGACGCGAAGCTGCGGCGGGCGGGCCTCGACTACCACGACCTCGCGCACGTGAGCGTCCACCCCACCCTGGAGCACCTGTGGGAGGAGCTGGGCGACCGGCGCGTCATCGCCTTCACCACCCACACGTCCGAGCGGTTCGAGGACGTGTCCTATGATGCCGACGATGTGCTCATGTTCGGGCAGGAATCGACGGGGCTGCCCCCGGAGGTCGTGGCCGATGAGCACATCGACCTGCGGGTGCGCATCCCCATGCTGCCCTCGCGGCGCTCGCTCAACCTGGCGAACTCCGCCTCGATCGCCGTCTACGAGGCCTGGCGCCAGCTGGGCTATCCGGGCGGCGCATGAGGCGGCCGCGAGGCGGGAGCGCCCCGCACGGCACCGCCCCTGCTCTGCCCTGATCCGCACCCTCTGCTCCAAGGAGTTCCGCCCATGACCTCGTCCACCCCGCGTGCCCTCACGATCGCCGGTTCCGATGTCTCCGGCGGCGCCGGCCTCGAGGCCGACCTCGCCATGTTCGAGGAGTACGGCGTGTTCGGCGCCGCTGCGATCACGTGCATCGTGACGTTCGGCACGGGCGAGGCGGCGGGCACCGACGGTGAGGGCGAGGATGGGAGCGGTGACAGCGCGGGCGGCTTCGCCCACGACATCGCGTTCCTCGACACGGGCCTCGTGGCCAAGCAGCTCGAGTCCGCGCTGGCCATCCACCGCTTCGACGCCATCAAGTCCGGCATGCTGGGGTCCGTGGACACGGCGCTCATGCTCAGCCGCCGCCTGCGCGACAACCGCCTGCCCTATGTCTTCGACCCCGTACTCGTGTGCAAGGGCGCGGGCACGATGGTCGACCTCAAGGACCTCTTCGTCGAGCACCTCGTGCCGCAGGCCACCGTCATCACGCCCAACCTCGCCGAGGCCGCGCTGCTGGCCGGTGCAGAGTCCCTCACGAGCGTCGAGGAAATGGTCGAGGCCGCCAAGGCCATCCACGCGCAGGGCGCAGGCACAGTCGTCGTCAAGGGCGGCGCGCGGCTGGGAGGCGCCCAGGCCGTGGACGTCGTGTGGGACGGCACGACGCTGACCACGCTGAGCTCGCAGAAGGTCAACGACGAGCTCGTCAACGGGGCGGGCTGCTCGTTCGCCTCCTCGATCGCGGCGGGCCTGGCCACGGGCCGCAGCGTGCTCGACGCGGTGGTCTCCGCCAAGGAGCGGGTGGCCCATGGGATCGCGGCCTCCGTGCCGAACGCCACGGGCGTCAACTCGCTCAACCACGCCGCGTGGCGCATGGCCCCCACCCCCGCCGTCGAGGTGCGGGTCGCCTGAGCGGCGCCCGCTCCCGCTCCCCGCTTCTGCGCGAAGGACGGGGCCGGCCGCCTCGCGCTCTGCGCGCTCTGCCCCCGATCCGCACGCAAGGCGCACTTGCACAGCGAAGCGCCCTCGCACAGCGAAAAGGCCCAGCAAAGCGAAACGGCCCCGGGCGATCCCGGGGCCGTTTGGCTGTGTGCCCGCGCGGGGCACAGTGGGCGGCTGCAGTCGCGGCGCCCTGTGAGGCTGAAGGTCAGCCGCGCTTGCCGAAGCTCTTGTAGCGGTCCTTGAACTTCTCCACGCGGCCGGCGGAGTCGAGGATGCGCTGCTTGCCCGTGTAGAACGGGTGCGAGGCGGACGAGATCTCGACGTCGATGAGGGGGTACGTGTTGCCGTCTTCCCACTCGATCGTCTTCTCCGCCTTGACGGTGGAGCGGGTGAGGAACTTGGTGCCGGAGGCCAGGTCGTTGAAGACGACCGGCTGGTAATCCGGGTGGATGTCCTTGCGCATGCGTATCCTTTGCTTGAATTCGTCAGGACCCCTGGTGCGGCTCGCGCCGCCGGCCAGTGTCCGAATTTAGGCGGGCCCCGCGATATCGCTCGCCGCGCAGGCGCAGCAAGCCGCATCCCGCGGGCCGACGACCAACTCTACCGCATGTGACGCGTCGATCCCACCGCGCGCCGCGCCGCCGCTAGTGTGGCGTGCATGACGTGGAACTTCCTGCCCGACACAGTGACGCCCCTGCCCGCCGCCGAGCACCCCGAGCTGCTCGCCGCCCCCACCGCGGAGGCCATCACCGCAGCCCAGTCAGCCCAACCGGCCGATGCCGCCATCGATGTCTTCGCCATCGACCCGGACCTCGCCGACACCGCGGCCCTCAACGAGGCGCTCGGCCTGGATCCGCGCTACTCCGCCAACTGCGTGCTCGTGGCCGGCACGCGCGGTGAGGACGAGCGGATCGCCGCCTGCGTCGTCCTCGCGCACACCCGCGCGGACGTGAACAAGCGCGTGCGCAAGCTGCTCGACGTGCGCAAGGCCTCGTTCCTGCCGATGGACCGCGCGGTGGGCGAGTCGGGCATGGAGTACGGCGGCATCACGCCGCTGGGCCTGCCCGCGCACTACCGGGTGCTCGTCGATGCCCGCGTGGCCCAGTCCGATGCGATCATCATCGGCTCGGGCATCCGGGGGTCCAAGATCGTGCTCTCCGGTGCCGCGCTGGCCGCCTTCCCCGCCGCCGAGGTGGTCGAGGACCTGGCAGTCGAGGTCTGAGCCCCGCTCGGGCTCGGGGCCTCAGGCCTTCCAGCCGCCGCCCACCACGTAGTCGATGAGCGGCTCGTAGAGGGTGGGGACCACATCGTCGTCGAGCGGGATCGTCGCCTCGAGCTGGCCCTGTGCCTCGGCGACGAAGAGGCCGGGGTCGTTGCAGTCGGCGTAGCCGATGGTCCGCAGCCCCGCGGAGCCGGCGCGCCCGGCCCAGCCATGGTCGGCGACGACGAGGTCCGGGGCCGGTTCGCCGCGCGCCACGAGCTCGGCGAGCAGGCGCTCCATGGGCTCGGTGAGATGCGTGTGCGGGATGCCGCCGTGCAGCTGCCAGAACCACACCCCGCGGATGCGGCGGAGGTCACCGCCCAGGGCGGGCACCTCGATCGTGCCGTCGGGCTCGACGAGCTGGGCGCCCAGCGAGCGCGCCCAGTCCGCCACCGCCATGTGCACGGGCATGAGGCCCGCGGGGTGCCCGGTGGCGAAGAGGATCCGCCGCCGGCCGCGGCCACCTCCTCGACTGCCGCGCCCAGGGCGCCGAGTCCCTCGATGCAGCGCTGCGTGGAGATCGTGTCGACGCCCTCGGTGAAGTCCCGCTCCGGCCGCAGCCCGCAGCGGTTCACCATGAGGTCGAAGACGGAGTCGAAGTCCCAGTCGCGGGTGAGCTCCACCCCGAAGTCGAACTGCCGCTCCCCGGCGAGGAAGCGCCGGATGTGGTCGAGGTTGTTCTCCCGGGGTGTTGCGACCTCGCCGGTGATGGCGCCGGCTTCGAGGGCGGCGCCCAGGTCCTCGCGTGTGATCGTCATCGTTTCTCCTGTGTGTCGTCCGTCAGTCTTGCTGCAGTGCGTAGCAGGCCACCGCCGTCGCGGCCGCGACATTCAGGGAGTCGACGCCCCCTGCCATGGGGATGAGGACGGTCGAGTCGGCCGCCTCGAGTGTGGAGCGGCGCAGCCCGTCGCCCTCGGTGCCCATGATGAGCGCCACGCGCTCCGGAGCACTGAGCGCGAACTCGCGCAGACTCACCGCGCGATCGTCGAGCGCGAGCGCGGCCGTGTGGAAGCCCGCCGCGCGCAGGGCCGCCAGGCCACCGGGCCACGGGTCGATGCGCGTCCACGGCACCTGGAACACGGTGCCCATCGACACCCGGATGGAGCGCCGGTAGAGCGGATCGGCGCTGCGCGGGGTGATGAGCACGGCGTCGACGCCCAGCCCAGCGGCCGAGCGGAAGATCGCGCCGAGGTTCGTGTGGTCGACGACGTCTTCGACGATGACGACGCGCCGGGCGCCCGCGACCACCGTCTCGACCGTCGGCAGCACCGGGCGGGCCATCGCCGCCAGCGCACCGCGGTGCAGGTGGAAGCCGGTGAGCGACTCGAGCACCTCGGCCGAGCCGATGAAGATGGGAGCCTCCTCCCCCAGCGCCCCCGCTTGCCCCTCCCCCGCCGCCGCAGAGCTTCCGCCCAGCACATCGGCGATGCCGGCGAACCAGCGGGGCGTCATGAGGAACGAGCGCGGGGCGATGCCCGCCGCCAGCGCCCGGCGGATGATCTTCTCCGACTCGGCGATGAACATGCCCTCGGCCGGCTCGCGCACGCGGCGCAGGGCGACGTCGGTGAGCTGGGTGTAGTCGGCCAGGCGGGCATCGGCGGCGTCGTCGACGAAGACGAGCCGCGCGGGGTCGACGCCGTGGGCGGCGGCCTGGGCCCGCACCTCGGCGGCGGCAGGCTCCGGCTTCTTCTGCGTGCTCACGCCCGCCTCAGTCCCATGACCGCCTCAGTCCCATGACCGCCTCAGTCCCATGACCGCCTCAGTCCCATGCCCGGCTCAGTGGATCTGGAGGATGCGCCAGAGCGCGACGAGGCCCAGCACGACGATGATGCAGCGCAGCACGACCGGGTTGAGCCGGCGGCCCACCCGCGCGCCGATGTAGCCGCCGAACAGCGAGCCGATCGCCACGAGCAGCGCGGCCAGCCAGTTGATCTTCTCGAAGCCCACGATGATGTAGCTGGCCGCGGCCACGGCGTTGACGACGAGGACGAGGACGTTCTTGATCCCGTTGATGCGCTGCAGCGGATCCGTGAGCAGCATGCCGAGCAGGCCGATGAGGATGATGCCCTGCGCGGCGGCGAAGTATCCGCCGTAGACGGCGGTGGCGTAGATCGCGAGGAAGACGGCGATCTTGCGGCCCACGGACTCGTGGCCGGGCTCGGCGGCCTCCGCGACCTCCTTGCCGGCGGCGGCCGCGGCGGCCGCGGCGGCCTTGCGCTTCTTCAGGTACGACTGGAGTGCGGGCTGGCCGATCACCATGATGAGCGCCACGACGATGAGCGCCGGCACGATCGCCTCGAACGAGGTCTCCGGCAGGTGGACGAGCAGATAGGCACCGGTCAGCGCACCCAGCACGGAGGCCGGGACCCAGCCCAGCAGGCGCCGGCCCTGCCCGCGGATCTCCTCGCGGTAGCCCAGCGAGGAGGCGATGTTGCCGGGGATGAGGCCGATCGCATTGCTCATCGTGGCGGTCTGGGGCGGCACCCCGAACGCCACGAGGGCGGGGAAGGTGATGAGGGTGCCGGAGCCCACGACCGCGTTGATCGCCCCCGCGCCCACCCCTGCGAGCAGGATGAGGACGATCTGCAGCGTGTCCATCAAGCGGTGGCCTGCGCGTGGTAGCGGCCGTCGCTCTGCGCCAGGGAGATCGGCATGCCGAAGGCCTCGGAGAGGTTCTCCTGCGTGAGGGCCTCCTCGAGCGTGCCCGCGGCCACGGCCCGGCCGCGCTTGATGAGCAGCAGGTGGGTAGTGCCCGCCGGGATCTCCTCGACGTGGTGGGTGACCATAATCGTGGCCGGCGCGTGGCGGTCGCTGAGGATCTCCGTGAGCGCGGCGAGGAGCTCCTCGCGACCGCCCAGGTCCAGGCCGGAGGCCGGCTCGTCGAGGAGCAGCAGCTCCGGGTCGGTCATGAGCGAGCGGGCGATCTGGACGCGCTTCTTCTCGCCCTCGGATAGGGAGCCGAAGCGGCGCTCGGCCAGCTCGTCGACGCCGAAGGCGGAGAGCAGGTCATGGGCGCGCTCGACATCGAGCTCGTCGTACTCCTCTGTCCAGCGCCCGAGCACGCCGTAGGCGGCCGTGACGACGGCATCGGCGACGGTCTCACCCGTGGGGATATGGCGGGCCAGGGAAGCGGAGGCGTAGCCGATGCGCGGGCGCAGCTCGAACACGTCGACGCGGCCCAGCCGCTCGCCGAGGATCTCGACCTCGCCCTGGGTGGGGAAGAGCCGGCCGGCCGCGATCTCGAGGAAGGTCGTCTTGCCCGCGCCGTTGGGGCCCAGCACGGCCCAGTGCTGGCCCTCCTCGATCTTCACCGACAGGCCGTCGAGCAGCCGATTGTCTCCGCGCCGGACGCTCACGCCCTCAAGCTTCAGCACATCGCTCATACATCGAACTCTAACGTATGGGCTACCCTGGCCAGCGTGCCGTCCGCCCTGCCCACGCTGCTCACCTCGCTTGCCCTCGCGGCCCTCGTCGAGCACCGCATCGCCCCTGATCACGCGGTGTCCCTGTTCGCCGATTCCGAGGAGCCGGTGCCGTTCGCGCTGGCCGATCCGGCCCTGGGCGGGCAGCCCCGCGGGTTGCTGCTGTGGGCCGCCGATGCGCGCGCCGCCGGCATCGACGGCTTCCGCTGCCAGCTCGTCCACCCCTCGCTGCCCTATGCGGTGCCGCGGGTGGACCGCGCGCTCGCCCGCCCGATCGCCCGTGCAGGCGCCGTCATCGTCGCCGAGGCGGCGGGCACGGCCCGCGCCGTGCTCGTCCTCGACGACGAGGGCGGCTTCACCGCCGCCGAGTGCGCGCCGGTCCCCTACGCCCCGCTCTTCTCCGCGAGCGCCGCCGAGGCGGTGCGCGAGCTGCGGCAGACCGTCATGGAGGGCCTGGGCACCGTCGAGCGGCTGGGCCGCCGCGCCCCCGAGGCGGTGCGCGGGCTGGCCTGGCGCGATTGGCAGGCGGACATGGGCGGCCCCGGCCTGCGCGATGAGCTCTCCGCGCTGCTGCCGGACCCCGCGCAGGCCATGCCGCTGCACGCTGCACTCGACATCCACGACGCCCTCTCCCCCATCCTCGCGCCGGCCACTCTCGAGCCGCCCGAGTTGGGGCACTTGCTCGCCCGCCTGCACCCGGCGGCCGCCGACGTCGTCGCCACGATCACCCGGGGGGTCTGAGCCGGGTTCGGCCGGGCCAGTCCTGGGCGCGGCGGGCCGCCCGGCTCAGCCGGCGGCGCGCCGCCGCGGCCAGCCGCGGTCAAGCCGTCGCGGCCGCCCGCCGTCAACGGGCGCCGTGCAGGCCGCCCGGCCCGCGCCCGCCCGCACGGCCCGCCTAAGCTGGGCCCATGCAGCGCATCTCCGCCATCGCCCCGAACCCCGCCCCGTACGGCCTGAGCAGCGAGCTCGTCCCCGCCGCCGAGGTGCCCGCGGCCAGCGCGCGCCTGCGCGCGGCCCGCTCGGAGGGAACCGCGGCGGACGCCGCGCAGGAGGCGCCGGAGTCTCCGGCCCCCGACGTCGTCGTCGTGCCCGAAGCGCTCACCGAGCACGGCGTGGGCCTGGCCGTGTGCGATGTGGACTCCACCTTCATCGAGCAGGAGGTCATCGAGCTCATCGCCGACCACGCCGGCGTGCGCGCCCAGGTCGCCGAGATCACCGAGTCCGCCATGCGCGGGGAGCTCGACTTCGAGGCCTCGCTGCGCGCGCGGGTGAGGACGCTGGCGGGCCTGCCCGTCGAGGTGCTGGCCGAGGTCGCGCAGCAGGTGAGCATGACACCCGGGGCACGGGAGTTCGTCCGCGGCGTCCAAGCAGGAGGCGGGCGCGTGGCGCTCGTGTCCGGCGGATTCGACGTCATCGTCGAGGCCATCGCCGCCGACGCCGGTGCCGATGCCGCGCGGGCCAACCGACTGGGCGTGGACGCGGGCCGCCTCACCGGCGAGGTCGTGGGCGCGGTCATCGACCGCGCGGCCAAGGCTGATGCCCTGGCCGAATACGCACAGCGCTGGGGTGTGGACCGCTCGCAGACGATCGCGGTGGGCGATGGCGCCAACGACATCGACATGGTGGAGGCGGCCGGGATGGGCTTCGCCTTCTGCGCGAAGCCCGCGCTCGTCGCGGCCGCCGACGCCGCGATCTCGGTGCGCCGCCTCGACGCGGTGCTGGCCGCGGTCACGGGAGAGCGGCCCTGAGCTCCGCTTCCTCCGCATCGGTGAGCCCCGCCCCGCGTTGAACGTGGCGCACCTGTGCCGCTAGGCCGCCCGCGCGCTCCAACGAGACCAGAACGTCTGCGCCGAAGTGCCCGACCGGCACGGCTGGATCGCGCACCAGCCCATCGCGCCCCCGTCCATCACACGAAGTCCCGGAGCTGCGGGGCCGGGTACTGGCCCGGCTCCACATCCCACGAGTCGAGCTCGAAGACAGCGACGGACGACGGCCGGAAGGACTCGGGTGCCGTGCCGGTGAGCGTTTCGACGGTGGCGGCGACACTGGGCTGATGGCCCACGATGTAGGCCCCGGCGGCGTCGCCCGGGATCGCGGCGATCGCGTCGAGCCAGGCCTGCACCGGGCCGTTGTAGAGCGCGGGATCGGACTCGAGCACCGCCTCGGCGCCGCCCCGCTCGCGCAGGGCGCGCACGAGCGCCTCGCCGGTGGCGCGCGTGCGCGCGGCCGGGGAGGCGACGAGGTGGGTCAGCGGCAGGGGCGCGAGGAAGTCCGCGGCGCGGGCCGCCTCGGCCTCCCCCGCCGCGGTGAGCCGGCGATCGAAATCGGAGCCCGCGCCGTCCTCGGCGTGGGCGTGGCGGGCGATGACGAGCACCGGCATCGGCTCAGGACCCCGTCGAGTGGAGGCCGCCGTCGACGTGGATCATCTCGCCGGTGGTGGCGGGGAACCAGTCGGAGAGCAGCGCGACGATGCCCTTGCCCGCGGGCTCCGTGTCCGTCTGGTCCCAGCCCAGCGGCGCCCGGGTGCCCCACACGTCCTCAAACGCCTCGAAGCCCGGGATGGACTTCGCCGCGGTCGTCTTGAGGGGCCCGGCGGAGATGAGGTTGACGCGCACGCCCTCGGGGCCCATGTACTTGGCCAGGTAGCGCGAGGCGGACTCGAGGGCGGCCTTGGCCACGCCCATCCAGTCGTAGGCGGGCCAGGCGACGCGGGCGTCGAACGTGAGGCCGACGATCGAGGCCCCGGAGTTGAGCGCGGGCTGCGCGGCCACGGAGATCGCCTTGAGCGAGTACGCGGAGACCTGCAGGGCGTTGGCCACGGACTCCCACGGCGTGTCGAGGAACACGCCGCCCAGGGCGTCCTTCGGCGCGAACGCGATCGCGTGGACGATGCCGTCGATGTTGCCCTCCAGGCGCTCGGGCAGGGCGGCGAGGTCGTCCTCGTTCGTCGCATCGAGCTCGATGACCCGGGCGGGCTGGGGCAGGCGCTCGGCGATGACGGAGGTGATCTTCATCTGCCGGCCGAACGAGGAGAGGATGACCTCCGCGCCCTGCTCCTGGGCGAGCCGGGCGGCGGCGAATGCGATCGACGCCTCCGTGAGCACGCCGGTGACGAGGATCCGCTTGCCTTCGAGAATTCCCACTGAACTGCCTTCCTGTTCGGTTGCTGGTGCTGTGCCCCGCGCGGGGCGACGTCTGCGCGCCCGGCCGGCATGCCTGCCCGCCGGCCGATGGGGGGCGCGGGCCTCAGTGTCCCATGCCCAGGCCGCCGTCCACGGGGATGACGGCCCCGGAGATGTAGGCGGCCTCGTCGGAGGCGACCCAGCGGACGACCTTCGCCACCTCGGACGGCTCAGCGAAGCGCTTGGCGGGGATGGCGGAGAGGTACTCCTGCTGCTGCTTCTCCGGCAGCTCCTCGGTCATGTCCGTGCGCACGAATCCGGGCGCCACGACGTTCGCGGTGATGCCGCGCGCGCCCACCTCGCGGGTGATCGAGCGCGCCAGGCCCACGAGGCCGGCCTTCGCGGCGGAGTAGTTGGCCTGGCCGGCAACCCCGTAGAGCCCGGAGACGGAGGAGATGAGGACGATCCGGCCGTACCTGTGCCGGATGAGGTTCGTGATCCCCCGCTTGACCGTGCGGAAAACGCCGGTGAGATTCGTGTCGACGACGGCGGAGAACTCGTCCTCCCCCATGCGCATGAGCAGGTTGTCGCGGGTGATGCCGGCGTTGGCGACGATGACCGCCACGTCGCCCAGCTCCTCCTCGACCCGGGTGTACGCGGCGTCGAGCGAGGCGGCGTCGGTAACGTCGGCCGCGACGGCCAGCGCGCCCTCCGGGGCGTCCCCGTTGCGGGAGGTGACGGCGACGCGGTCGCCGGCGGCGATGAATTCCTCTGCGATGGTGCGGCCGATCCCCCGGTTTCCACCGGTGACCAGCACGACGCGCGGTTCGGGCACGGGGCGCTCCTTGCGTGGGGTGTGCGTGGGCGGCGGGTCGGCCCGCCGCACCCAACCTATCCCACCGCCGCCCGGGCGGCCGCGCACCCGTGGCGGGCCCACAATCGGAGAGTATGCTTTTGTAGACCATGCCGAAGAGCCCCGGAAGCACCCAGGTCACCGATGCGGAGGACTCGCACGAGGCGGATATCCGCTCGCGCACCTCGCGTTATCTGCTGTCGATGTCGATCCGCATCGTCTGCTTCTTCCTGGCCTTCGTGTGCACCGGTCCGCTGCGGTGGGTCTTCGCCGCGGGCGCGATCGTCCTGCCGTGGATCGCCGTGCTCATCGCCAATGCGCGCTCCAACCGCTTCGACCGCGAGCGCCGCGTGCCGGCCCCCACCCGGGTGGACCAGCCGCTGCCGGCCAGGCCCGCGCGGGCCGATTCCGAGCCCGAGGTGGTGGTGGGCGAGGTCATCGAGCCCGGCCGTCAGCTGCCCCGGGGCACGGAGGACGGCCGTGGCTGAGCTCCTCTGCTCCGCACGCGACTGCGCGCGAGAGGCCGCGTACGCGGTGCTGTGGAACAATCCGAAGATCCATGCGCCCGAGCGGCGCAAGGTGTGGCTGGCGTGCGAGGAGCACCGCGCCTACCTGGGCCAGTACCTGCAGGTGCGCGGCATGCTCAGCGCGATCGTAGACGTCGAGGAGATCCCGGAAGGAGCCGGCTGATGGCCCGCGGCGACTACAGCTTCATCCTCTCGTCCCGCTGGCTGCGCTACATCGCGCTCGCCGTCCTCGCGGCCTGCGCGTGCGGGCTGCTGGCCAACTGGCAGAACCACCGCCGCGAGGAGCGCGACGCCCAGATCGCCACGATCGAGGCCCACTACGAGGGCAGCCCCGTGCCGCTGAACCTGGCCCTGGCGACCAGGGACGATACGCTGCGGGCGGACCAGGAGTGGACCAAGGTCACCGCGCACGGGCGCTACGACACCGCGCACACGGTGCTCGCCCGCAACCGCAGCCTGGGCGGCCAGGTGGGCTTCTACGTCGTCGTGCCCTTCGACCTCGAGCGCGGCGGGCAGATCGCGGTGGTGCGCGGCTGGGTGCCGGTGCCCAGCGACAGCCCGCAGCCGGAGCTCGACTCGCTGCCGCAGCCGCCCCAGGGCCAGACGACGGTCACGATGTGGCTGCGCCCGGCCCAGGACGGGGCGAAGGACGACAATCCGCCCGGGTCGATCAAGGCGATCGACCCGGCGCGCATCCCCGGCATGGACGAGCCCTACGCTCACGTCTACGGCGAGATGGCCGCGGAGGAGCCGGCCGGGCAGGACGGCCTGCAGCCGCTGCCCAAGCCGAACACGGACCCGGGCTCGCACCTGTCGTACACGATGCAGTGGATCGCGTTCGGCATCATGATCCTCATCGCCGTGCTCATCGGCGCCCGGCGCGAGCGCAGCGCCCGCGCCGAGGACCGCGCCCGGGCCGATGCCCGCGAATCCGCGGAGGCCGACGAGGGCTTCGTGCTCGTGGACAAGGACGCGCTGGCCAGCGGCGCCCGACTGGGCGACGAGTCGCGCTACGGGGGCGGGGCGGAGACCGCCTACCGTCCGCGGCGCGGCATCAAGCGGCCCCACTGGGAGGACGAGGAGGACGAGGGCCTCGACGACCAGGGCGTCTGAGCCCGGGGCATCCAAGCCCGCGGCACTGGGCCCGCGCCGCTCAGGCCAGGGTCACGAGGTCGAGGTACCCGTCGTTCCACAGGTCTTCGTCCGCATCCGGCAGCAGGAGCACGCGGTCCGGATCGAGGGCGCTCACCGCGCCCTCGTCGTGGGTGACGAGCACGATCGCGCCCTCATAGCGCCGGATGGCGGAGAGGATCTCCTCCCGGCTGGCGGGGTCGAGGTTGTTCGTCGGCTCGTCGAGCAGCAGCACGTTCGCACTCGAGACGACGAGGGTGGCCAGCGCCAGGCGCGTCTTCTCGCCGCCGGAGAGGACGCCCGCCGGCTTGTGCACATCGTCGCCGGAGAACAGGAACGAGCCCAGCACGGTCCGCACCCCGGTGTCATCGAGGTCCGGGGCCGCCGAGCGCATGTTCTCCAGCACCGTGCGGTCCGTGTCGAGGGTCTCGTGCTCCTGGGCGTAGTAGCCGAGCTTGAGGCCGTGGCCGGGCACGACGGCCCCGGAATCGGGCGCCTCGATCCCCGCGAGCAGCTTGAGCAGCGTTGTCTTGCCCGCGCCGTTGAAGCCGAGCACGACGACGCGGGTGCCGCGGTCGATCGCGAGGTCCACGCCGGTGAACACCTCGGTCGACCCGTAGGACTTCGACAGCCCGTCCGCCGTGAGCGGAACGCGACCGCAGGCCGCGGGCGCGGGGAAGCGCAGGTGGGCGACCTTGTCCGCGGCGCGCTCCGCCTCGAGGCCGGAGAGCATTCGCTCGGCCCGCTTGGCCATGTTCTGGGCGGCCACCGTCTTCGTCGCCTTCGCCCGCATCTTGTCCGCCTGCGCGTTGAGCGCCGCGGCCTTCTTCTCCACGTTCGTGCGCTCGCGGCGGCGGCGGCGCTCGTCCGCCTCGCGCTGCTTGAGGTACTGCCGGTAGCCCATCGCGTAGATGTCGATGACCTGGCGGTTGCCGTCGAGGAAGAAGACCTTGTTCACGACCTCCTCGATGAGATCGAGGTCGTGGGAGATGATGATGAGCCCGCCGGAGTAGACCTTGAGGTAGTCGCGCAGCCACAGCACGGACTCCGCGTCCAGGTGGTTGGTGGGCTCGTCGAGGATCATGATGTCCGGGCCCTCGAAGAGGATGCGCGCGAGCTCCACGCGGCGGCGCTGGCCGCCGGAGAGCGTCTGGATCTCCTGCTCGAGCAGGTCCGCGCCCAGGCCCAGGTTCGCCGCGATCGTGAGCGCCTCCGATTCGGCCGCGTAACCGCCCGCCGCCACGAACTCGGCCTCGACGCGCGGGTACTTCTCGATCGCCTTGACCATCGTCTTCTCGTCGGGGCTGGACATCTGCTCCTCCGTGCGGCGCATGCGCCGGGCGAGCACGTCGAGGCTGCGGGCGGAGAGGATGCGCTCCTTGCCGGTGGCCTTCGGATCGCCGGAGCGGGGATCCTGCGGCAGGTAGCCGGTGCTGCCGGAGCGGGTGACGGTGCCGCCCTCCGGGGCGAATTCGTCCATGAGGACCTTCGTCAGCGTCGTCTTGCCGGCCCCGTTGCGCCCCACGAGGCCCACGCGGTCACCGGTGTCGACGCGGAAGGACACCCCGCTCATGAGGGTGCGGGAGCCGACGACGACCTCCAGGTCGTGTGCTGCGATCATGGCGTTCGGTTCTCCGGTTCCATCGGGTGCGTGCGTTCCTGGGGCTGTGTGTGGGACGGTGCTGTACGGGGTGGCGCTGTGCCGGACGATGCTCGGGCCGTGCGGATCGCCGCCGGGGTGGCGCGGGACGCGCTCACTGCGGGCTGTCCGCGGCGGCCGCGCCGCCGTAGCGCTGGGCGAGGCCGAGCATGATGAGCTCGGCGAGCTCCTCCTGGGGGCGCCTGCCCGCCGCCTTCGCCCGGCGCACGATCTGCGCGGCGACATCCCCGGGCAGGCTGCAGGCCACGGTGGTCACGGCACCGGCGCCACTCGGGGCGCCGCTGGCGCCCGCCGCGCCTTTGACTCCCGGTGCCCCGGTGGGCTCGGCGGCGGCCGCGGGAGCCGGGCGCCCCTCCCCCTTCTCCGCGCCCGAGGCGCGGGTCGGGGCGGCGCCGGAGCGCGCCTCGCG